>JBEVNO010000052.1:0-15713 GCA_040508085.1 Steroidobacteraceae bacterium | reverse complement strand
CACGCTGCGTCACGGCATGGCCGGCGAGCCGGGCGTTGAAATCTGGGGCCCGTACGCAGAGCGCGAAGAAATCGCTGCTGCGATCATCGAGGCTGGCAAGGAATTCGGCCTGGTGCCAGTGGGCTCGCGCGCCTACGCCACCAACACGCTGGAATCCGGCTGGGTGCCTTCGCCGCTGCCGGCCGTGTACACGGACGAGCGCATGAAGGCTTACCGCGAGTGGCTGCCTGCCAACTCGTACGAAGCTGCCGGCGCCATCGGCGGTTCGTTCGTGTCGAAGAACATCGAAGACTACTACCTGACCCCTTACGACATCGGCTACGGCCCGTTCGTGAAGTTCGACCATGACTTCATCGGCCGCGAAGCGCTCGAGAAGATGAATGGCGGCAAGGGTGGTCGTCGCAAGGTGACCCTGGCCTGGAATGGCGAAGACGTCGCCAAGATCCAGAACTCGCTGCTGCAGAAGGGCGAACACTTCAAGTACATCGAAATGCCGCTGTCGAACTACGCGAACAGCAACTACGACCTGCTCACCGTCGGTGGCAAGTCGGTCGGCCTGTCGCTGTTCGGTGGCTACTCGTACAACGAGCGTTCGTTCCTGTCGCTGGCCACCGTCGATGAAGACGTGGCGATCGGCAACGAGGTGGTGCTGCACTGGGGCGAGCCGAACGGCGGCTCGGGCAAGACCACGGTCGAGCGCCACAAGCAGGCCGAGATCCGCGCCATCGTGTCGCCGGTGCCGTATGCGGCCACCGCGCGTACCGGTTACGCCGAAGGCTGGCGCACGGGCAAGAAGTAAGCTCAACGCTTCACTTCGACGCTTGGCGTCACGAGAGGGCGGGTGTTTCACCCGCCCTTTTTCTTTGCGCGAATTCTTTCTGCAGATACGCCATGGGTTTTCCCGCACTGGTACCTTGAAACCATGACGCGCGAGCAACTGGAACTCCTGTACAGCATCATTCGCTACCTGGTCGTCGGGTTGCTCAACACCTGTATCGGACTCGGCATCATCTATCTGTGCATGTATGCCGGGTTGACCAACACCCAGGCGAACCTGATCGGCTACGCCGTGGGCATCGTGGTGAGCTTCAAGCTGAACAAGCGCTGGACCTTCGCAGACAAGGGTCGCTCACGGTCGCAGTTCATCCGCTTCCTGCTGGTGACGGGCGTGGCCTATGCAGTGAACCTGGCTACGGTGCTGCTGCTCATCAGTGCCTTCGGGCTGAATCCCTACCTGGCCCAGGCGCTGGGTGTTGTGCCCTACACCGCCATCGGCTTCGTCGGCAGCCGTTGGTTCGTGTTCCGCAAAGCCGCAGGTTAAAGGCCCGCGCGGCCACGCGTTCCCGCGCTAAACGCTGTGCACCATTCGGCTGCCGCGTTCGTGGCTGCTCAATCAGCCATCAAACCGAAAACAATGTTGTAGCAACCCCTGGGTGAAACGCAGTAACGTTGCGTTAACGGTGGCACCAACGTTGGGGAACGTTGGTGACTGCGAGAAAACTATAAAAAAGGGGTGAGGGCCGATGCGCAAAGCATTATGGGTTCTTTCGTTTCTATGTTCCGGCGCAGTGGCGCAAGAAGGCTTTCCGCTCGACGGCACCTGGCGCGGCGAGGTGGTGAACCGTGATGGTTCGCACCGCACCATCGTGCTGGTCATGCAGTACGACGGCAAGCAGGTCAACGGCACGATGAACCCGGGGCCCGACAGCGTTGATTTCACCGGCGGCAAGCTGACACCAGCCGGCTGGAAGTTCGGCCTGGCGTTCAAGGGCGCCAGGAACGTGAACACCACGTTCGATGGCGCCATCTCGAACCTGGGCAAGTACAACCGCGTGCTCGCCGGCAAGTGGACCGAAGGGGCCGCGAGCTTCGACATCCGCTTCGTGCATGAGTGACGGAGCCCCAGGGATGAACCAGCACAAATTGCAGTGGACCGCAGCAGCGCTGCTGCTGACCGGCATCTTCGCATTGCAGGCCGCTGCCGCGCCGCCGCCGCGCCATGCCGATGGCAGCATCCGCCTCGACCGCGTACCCGGCGAAAAGGGCTACTGGGATTCGCCCAGCGCGGTGAGCCTGGTCGAGGTGGGCAAGAAGGTGGAATTCCTGCCCGGCGGCAAGCTGAAGAACCCCGCCGATGCCGCGCAGGTGGCGCCGTTCCAGCCCTGGGCGCTGGCGCTGTACCAGTACCGGCAGCAGAACGATTTCGTCGATGACCCGATGAAGGTTTGCATGGGCCCGGGCAACCCGCGCCAGATGATGACCGCCGGCGGCGTGCGCTTCATCCAGGACAGCAACTACCAGCGCATGTACATGATCTTTGGCGGCGGCAACCACACCTGGCGCGCCATCTACATGGACGGGCGCGATCCGCCGGTTGCGGATGAAGTCTCCGCCACCTTCCTCGGCCTTGCGGTCGGCAAGTGGGAGAAAGACACGCTGGTCGCCACCTCCACGGGTTTCAACACGCGCTTCTGGATGTCCAATGGCGGCCTGCCGCACACCGAGGCGCTGACGCTGACCGAGCGATTCAAGCGGGTATCGAAGGAAGAGCTGCAGTACGAAGTGACCATCGACGATCCGCGCACCTACACCCGCCCGTGGAAGGCGGCGTGGACCTTCAAGTGGACGCCTGGCGACATCCAGGAACAGTTCTGCGAAACCGGCCGTGAATAGGGAGAACAACATGTCTGATGCTTATCTGCGCCGCGCCATGCGCTTTCTGCCGGCGGCCGTGCTGATGCTGGCCGCCGCGAGCGCCATCCAGGCACATCACTCGTTCGCCGCGCAGTACGACAACAACAAGCCGGTCAACATGACCGGGGCGCTCACCAAGCTCGAGTGGACCAACCCGCATGTGTACATCTACATCGATGTGACGGATGCCGCCACCCAGAAGGTCAGCAACTGGGCCTTCGAGATGGGCCCGCCGCACATGCTGCAGAAAACCGGCTGGAAGAAGAACAGCTTGAAGATCGGCGAGGTGCTCACCATGGAGGGCTGGCTCGCGCGTGACGGCAGCAACAGCGCCAATGCGCGCCGCGTCACCCGCAAGAGCACCGGCGAAGTGATGGGCGCCGCGAGCTCCGCGGGCCAGACGCTGGCCAGTGGCACGGCACCGTAGTGCAGGGGGGCCGCTCCATGAGAAACCTCGCCGTCGGAACCGTAGCGCTGGGCATGCTTGCCGGCGTGACCGTGCAGGGCCAGCCGGCGCCGCCGCCGCAGGGCGAGGCACAGGCGCGGCCAGCCCGGCCCGCACCGCAGCCGACGCCGCGCTGGCCGGACGGGCGGGTGAGCTTCTCGGGCAGCCCGGCAGACGTGGGCAACTGGGAAGGGCCGGCCAATGCATCGATCTTCTTCAATGTGGTCGACGGCAAGAAGGTGACTCCGGCCGCGAGCCTGCCCACCAACAAGACCGTCGACGAGATTCCCTTCAAGCCGGGCATGCGCAAGCTGTACGACTCGCGCTGGGACCAGTCGGCCGATCCGCACACGCGCTGCAAGCCCTCGGGCGGCTCGCGCTTCTGGCACACGCCATATGGCATCGAGATCGTCGATCTGCCCGAGACGCAGGAAGTGATTTTCCTGCACGTCGGTGCCCCGCACAGCTGGCGCGTTGCCTACCTCGACGGACGCCCGCATCCCCAGGACGCGAAGGACCTGTGGTACGGCCACACCACCGGGAAGTGGGAAGGCGACACGCTGGTGATGGATACCGTCGGGTTCAATGACCGCTTCTGGGTGACGCGCGAAGGCGTGCCAACCACCAAGCAGCTGCACCTGGTCGAGAGGCTGTCGCGGCCCAACCACGACACACTGCGTTACGAAGCAACCGTTGACGATCCAGGCGCGTATACCGCGAGCTGGTCGGGAGGATGGAATCTGCGCTGGTCGGCTGGCAACGAGCCTTTCGACTATCTCTGCCAGGAAAACAACCGCGATCCGGCACGCATGACTGGCGGTGGCGTGGCGGACAGCAACCGCTCCCGCTAGGAGCTGCACCCATGACGATGCTCACCAGTCATCGTTGCAGGGGATGAATACCATGCGCCCGAAACCTGCGTTGCAAGCCGCCGTCCAGACTATCTTCATGCTGGCGGGCCTGGCCACCACTGCGCAGGCGGCCTCCAGCCAGGGCGCGGGCGTGGACAGTGGTGCGCTGCTCGAGCAGTACTGCACCAGCTGCCACAACTCTGATGACTATGCCGGCGGGCTTGATCTGCAGGGCGCCAGTGCCCACACCCTGGCCGAATCGCCGGAAGTGGGCGAGAAGCTGATCAAGCGATTGCGCGCCGGCATGATGCCGCCGGCCGGCGAGGAACGCCCGCCTTACGAGACGGTGCAGAGGCTGGCGCAGTTCCTCGAGCAGAGCATCGATACCCGTGCCGCCACTCTCGGCGCCCATCTGCCAGCGCCGGGCCTGCACCGTCTGAACCGCACCGAGTACACCAATGCGATCCGCGACCTGCTGGCGCTGCACATCGATGCCACGCGGTTCCTGCCCTCGGACGATTCCAGCCACGGCTTCGACAACATGGCCGGCACGCTGACCACTTCGCCCGCGCTGATGGAGGCTTATTTGTCGGCGGCCGGCAACATCAGCCGGCTGGCCATAGGCACCGAAACAGCGCCCACCCTGGCCGTGTTCGACGCGCCGCACGACACCAGCCAGAACGGTTACGTCGAGGGCCTGCCCTTCGGTACCCGCGGCGGCATGCTGATCGAACACGAGTTTCCGGCCGATGGCGAATACACACTCACCGTGAAGGGGATGACCGGCTATTTCACCGCGGTACTCGGCAACGTCAAAGGCGAACAGCTGGAAGTCACCGTCGACGGCCGGCGCGTCTACCTTTATGACTGGGACAAGGAGATCGCGACCAAACGCGGCGACGGCGGCAAGACGCCGCCCTTGCCGATCAAGGCGGGCTTCCACCGTATCGGCGTGAGCTTCGTGGCGACCAGCGACCTGCCCGACACCGGCATCAACAAGTCGTTCCAGCGCACGATGAACTCGCCGGGCTCGATCTCCGGCTACACGTTCTACCCGCATGTGGGCCAGGTGTTCATTGAAGGCCCGTTCAAGGGAGCGGTGGCCACCGATACGCCCAGCCGGCGCAGGATCTTCGAGTGCTACCCGCAGAAAGCCAGTGAGGAAGCCAGCTGCGCGCGCCGGATCATCACCACGCTGGCCACCAAGGCCTTCCGCCGGCCGGCCAGCAAGCCGGACATCGAGGTTCTGACTGCCTTCTATCGCAGCGGGCGCGAGCAGGGCGGGAAATTCGACAATGGGATCGAGGCAGTGGTGCAGCGTCTCCTCACCGATCCGGATTTCATCTACCGCACCGAGGTTGAACCGGCGGGGGTGGAGGCGGGCACCGCGTACCGGATCAGCGACCTGGAACTGGCGTCGCGCCTGTCGTTCTTCCTGTGGAGCAGCATTCCGGACCAGCAACTGATCCAGCTCGCCGCCGCCGGCAAGCTGCATACGCCCGCAGTGCTGAAGCAGCAGGTCGGCCGCATGATCGCCGACCCGCGATCACAGGCGCTGGTAAGGAATTTCACGGGACAATGGCTCAACCTGCGCGGCATTGCCGCCAGCGAGCCGGTGGTGAACATGTTCCCGGATTTCGACAGCACGCTGCGCGACGCCTTCCAGCGCGAAGTCGAATTGTTCTTCGCCAGCATCATCCAGGAAGACCGCAGCGTGCAGGATCTGCTGACCGCGGACTACACCTTCGTCAATGAGCGCCTCGCCAGGCACTACGGCATCCCTGGCATCTACGGTCCGCAATTCCGTCGCGTGCAGCTGGCGGCCGACCAGGACATGCGCAAGGGGCTGCTGGGCAAGGGTGCACTGCTGACGATCACGTCGGATGCAGAGCGCACTTCGCCGGTCAGGCGCGGCAAGTGGTTCCTGCAGACCTTCTTCGGCGTGAGCCCGCCGAATCCGCCACCGGGGGTGGAGACCAAGCTTGAGCAGAAGGCCGGTGAATCCGCCAGGACCATGCGCGAGCGTCTGGTTCTCCACAGCACCAATCCGAGCTGCGCCGGCTGCCACAAGAGCTTCGAGCCCATGGGGCTGGCGATGGAGAACTTCGACCCGGTGGGTCAGTGGCGTACGACGGAGGTCGGCTACCCCATCGATTCGCTGGGCATCATTACCGACGGCACCCGCATCGAGGGCATCCAGGGGCTGCGCGACCTGGCGGTGCACCGGCGCGAGATGTTCGTGGAAGTGATGGTCGAGAATCTGCTTACCTATGCCATCGGCCGAGGTCTCGATCACCACGACATGCCCGTGGTCCGGTCGCTGGCGCACAGCGCGGCCAGGGACAACTACCGCTTTTCATCGCTGATCATGGGAGTGGTGCAGAGTCCTGCGTTCACGATGAACATGAAATCGGCCGCGAATACGAAACCCGCCATGGTTTCGATGAGAGGGGAATAGCCCATGTTCATCACCAGGAAGCACATCAGCCGCCGCACCCTGCTGCGCGGCGCCGGCACCGCACTGGCGCTGCCTCTGCTGGACGCCATGATTCCTGCCTTCACGGCAGAGTCCAGGACTGCAGCCAAGGCGCCTCCGCGCTTCTTCGGCGGTTTCGTGCCCCATGGCGCAGCGCCGGGCTACTGGATTCCCGAAAAGGCCGGGGCGCTGCCCGAAGAGTTGCCTTTCATCTGGAAGCCGATGGAGCCCTTCCGCCAGCATCTGAACATCCTCACCGGCCTGCACTCGCGTTCGGCCGAGCCGCCCCCGGGCGAAACCGGCGCCGACCACTGGGTGGCCGCGGCGTTCCTGTGCGCGGAGAAGCCGCGCAAGACCGCGGGCGCGGATGTCTATGCGGGCCAGACCATCGATCAGATCATCGCCGCCAAGTACGGCCAGGACACGCTGCTGCCGTCGGTGGAGATCTCGGTGGAGGATCCGGGTTCGGGTTCTAGCAACTGCGGTGAAGGCTACAGCTGTGTCTACACCAACACCATCGCCTGGGGATCGCCCACCACGCCGCTGCCGATGGAGCTGAATCCGCAGGTGGTGTTCGAGCGCATGTTCGGCAGCGGCAGCACCGCCGAGCAGCGCGCGCTGCGCCGCGCGCGCAACCAGAGCATCCTGGATTCCGTCAACGACAAGATCAAGGGGGTGCGCAGCGAGATCAGCGCGCCGGATCGTGCGCGCCTGGATGCCTTCACCGACAACGTGCGCGAGATCGAGCGTCGCCTGCAGATCGCCGGCAGTGCGACGGCCGCCGCACCGGAGGCATTCGCCGTGCCGCCGGGAATTCCGCAATCCTTCGACCAGCACATCAAGATCATGTTCGACCTGCTGGTGCTCGGCTTCCAGGCGGACATCACCCGCGTCGGCACCATGCTGTTCGCGCGCGATCTCACCGCACGCACCTATCCGGAAAGCGGCACGCCGACGGCGGGCTTCCACGGCCTCTCGCACCACGGGGAAGATCCGAACCTCATCAACCAGCTGTCGAAGATCAACCAGTACCACGTGAAGATGCTGGCCTATTTCGTCGAGAAGCTCGCCAGCACCAATGATGGCAACGGGTCGCTGCTCGATCATTCATTGCTGCTGTACGGCAGCAACATGGGCAACCCGAACCAGCATGTGCACTACGACGTGCCGCACATACTGGTCGGTGGCAACAGCGGCCGCCTGAAGGGCGGTCGCCACCTGGCCTACCCGACCAAGCAGGTGCCTACCGGCAACCTGCTGGTCAGCATCCTCGACCAGTTCGACATTCCGCGTGAGCAGTTTGGAGACAGCACCGGGCATCTGTCCGGCCTGGTATGACGGCGACCGGAAGATGCGCAGCCTGGTGTTGAAAACGCTCTGTGCGGTGGTGATGGCGGCGCTGTCTGGCGCCGTATCCGCGCAGGCTGAACTGGCTGACGCCGCCAGCAGGGCAGACGAGGCGGCCATCGAGCGCCTGCTGAAGCGCGGCGCCGATGTGAATGCCCAGCAGGGCGATGGTGCCACGGCCTTGCACTGGGCGGCATATCGCGGCGATGCGCAGCTGGTGCAACGTCTGCTCAAGGCGGGTGCGAAACCGGGCGTTGCCAATCACAATGGATCGACGCCGCTGTGGCTGGCTGCAGCGCGCGGCGACGCGGCCGTGATCCGGGCATTGCTGCAGGGCGGGGCCGATGCCAACGAGGCATTGCCGCTCGGCCGTCGCCCGCTGATGCTGGCCGCACGCTCGGGGCAGGTGGATGCGGTGCGTGCATTGCTGGAACGGGGCGCGGACGTGAACGCCACAGAGACCGAGCGCGGCACCACTGCGCTGATGCAGGCCGCGGACCAAGGTCATGCCGAGGTGCTGGCGGCATTGATTCAGCGCGGTGCCGACGTGGCGGCCGTGTCGAAGCCGGTGCTGCGTGATGGGCGCTCGGCCGCTCTGGGCAATGCCAGCGACCCGCGCCGCGCCGTGCGGCAGCAGGCCATCGCGGCGCTGTGCGAAGCGCAGAAGCCCGACCTGCCAGCAGTGCGGCGGCAGCGCGAGCTGCTGATGGGCCCTGCCCAGAAGAACGTTGCCGACGCCGATTTGTGCAAGGGCGTGCGGCGCAGCGGCCTGGGCTTCGTCACCATCGATGGGGCGGGCGGCAATGCCGGTGCGGGTGTGGGCGGGGAGGTGCTGTTCGAGCTGGATGCGCAGGGCAATCCGGTGCTCGATGAGAATGGCGACCCGCTTCCTGCCGCCAATTCGCGGCGTGCCGCCGCGCCGCGTGCACCGGATGGCGGCGCACTGACCGCGCTGGTGTATGCCGCGCGGGGCGGCAGCATCGACGCCGCCCGCGTGCTGCTGGATGGCGGCGCCGATGTGAACCAGACGACCCGCTACGGCTGGAGCCCGCTGCTGGCCGCCACGCAGAACCAGAACTACCAGATGGCGAAGTTCCTCATCGAACGCGGCGCAAATGTGAACCTTGCCAACAAGGGTGGCTGGACACCGCTTTATCTCGCCACGGACAACCGCAATATCGAAGGCGGCGATTACCCCACGCGCACGGCCGACATGGACAGCCTGGCCTTCATCACTTACCTGCTCGACCACGGCGCCGACGTCAATGCGCGGGTCAACGAGAGCACCGAGACGCGCACGGTGTTCACCAACCAGTGGCTGAACGAGGAGGGCGCCACGGCATTCCTGCGCGCGGCGCAGTCCGGCGATCTGCAGCTGCTGAAGCTGCTGGTGGCGCGCGGCGCCGATCCGAAGATCAATACCAGGCTGGACGTGACGCCGCTGGCGGTGGCTGCGGGCATCGGCTGGGTGGAAGGCGTTACGCGCGAGCACTCCCCGGCACAGACAGTGGAAGCCGTGAAATACCTGCTGTCGCTCGGGCTGGACCCGAACCTGCAGGCCGAAACCGGTCGCGTGGCCCTGCATGGCGCCGCACACAAGGGTGCCACGGAAGTGGTGCAAGTGCTGGTGGCCGCTGGTGCCAGGATGGATGTGCGGGATTTCGGCAATACCGACAACCGCGGCAGCCCGGCGCTGTCGACGCGTATGTGGCTGCCGATCGACTACGCCGACGGCCTGGTGCGCGTGGGCGTGCAATCGGCGATTCCGCATCCGGAGACAGCGCAGGTGCTGCGCGAGTTGATGCGCAAGGCCGGGCTCAAGGCGCCACCGGAAGGCCGCACGCTCGAATCGCTGTGCATCGTCGAGGTGTGCAAGCCGGGATACGATCCGGTCAGCATCAACAACTGATGGGCAGGCGCGCGCACATCGGCAATCGGCATCAATCCGGCGACGGCACTGAACGCCTCGCGAACATCTAGCCGCGCCTCACCCGGCGCACCTGTTGCGCCCCATCTCCTCCTGCTACTTCCTGCCTGCGCAGCATTGCCCGCGCAGGCATTTCATCTCTGCGCAGCGTCCAGCTGCCGGCACCAATTTGACTGTGGAGGTTTGACAGTCGAAACAGCGGACTAACAGGTCCTGGACATAACAATAATTTCGAGGGGAGTCTCATGCAAAAGCATACTTTGCGGCACGTTGCGGCCGCGGTAGGGATCGCCATTGCCGCGTCCAACGCCCAGGCGGCGGAAGACCAGCAGCTCGAGGAAGTGCAGATCACCGGTTCGCGTATTTCATTGGCACCCGGCATGGTCACGCCCACGCCGGTGACGTCGGTGACCGCGCAGGACATGGAATCCCTCGGCCCCAACCAGATCATCGACAGCCTTTCGGCACTGCCGGTGTTCCGCAACAACTCCAATGCCAATCAGTCGCTGGGTGGCCAGAACTCAGGTGGCGCGAACGTCAACATGCACGGCATCGGCGCGAACCGCACGCTGACCTTGCTGGATGGCCGTCGCGTGGTGTCCAGCAACCGGTTCGGCAATGTGGATGTGAACATCCTGCCCAACATGCTGCTGAAGAACGTCGAGACCGTCACCGGCGGTGCATCCGCGAGCTACGGTACGGACGCCGTGGCGGGTGTCACCAATTTCCTGCTCGACACCCGTTTCGAGGGCGCGCAGATCAAGGCCCAGATGGGTGAGACCTTCCGTGGCGATGGCGGCAGCAATGAATATGGCTTCGCAGTCGGTCATTCCTTCCTGGGCGATCGCATGCACCTGGTCGGCTCGTGGAGCCGCAATCACCTGGACCCCATCAACACCAGGCAGTCGCTGGACAAGCGCGGCTACCTGAGACATTGGGGCTTTGTCACCAACCCGGCCACGAGCGGTCCGACGCTGCTCACTGCTCCCAATGTCTATCCGACAGATTTCGGCAACACGATCGAATTCAACGCAGCTGCTGGCAACCCGCTGGATCGCCTGGTATTCGATGGCTCCGGCCTGTTTGCCAACAAGCTGCCCTTCTATGGCCTCGGCCGATACAACGGCGGGTGCAATTGCCAGTCGCTGCCCAATGCGAACCTCTCGACCATGTATCAGGACAATACGCTGCAGGCCGGATACACGGGCAGCAATGGCTTCACCCGGCTGGCCTTCGACCTGACTCCCGGCACCGAGCTCTATGTGCAGGGCATGTGGGCGCAGAACCATCAACGCGTGCGCTTCCAGAATGCCGCGCTGGTGTCGACCTGGTCGACGCGGATCTACGCCGACAATGCCTTCCTGCCGAGCAGCATCGCCGCGCTGATCACTGCATCAGGATCGAGCACTCCCGGCGCCGCCGTGATAGCCGATGGCGGTGCGAGGTGGGTCAATGCCACGGTGTTCCTGCCGGCAAAGCAGGACAATTTCGGCGGTGATTCCCTTCTGGACACCGGCAACAGGTTGTCCAGTTATACGGCCGGTGTGACCTCGAAACTGGGTGGCTGGACCGTCGATGGGTATGTGCAGCACGGTCAGAACAATCAGCTGTACGACGCCTACAATCTGCCGCGCGTGGATCGCCTGCAGGTCGCGATGGACGCCGTGAGGGATTCCACCGGCAGGATCGTGTGCCGCGCCTCGCTGCCGCAATTCGATCCCAATGGCTACTGGAAGGACTGCGTTCCGGTGAACCTGTTCGGTGGTGTCGATACGCTGTCGCAGCAGGGGGCCGCCTATATCCAGCAGCCTTTCAAGCATGCCTATGCCACCATCAAGCAGGATCTGGCGGATGTATCCGCTTCGGGCAGCCTGGGCTTTGGCCTGCCGGCAGGGAACATCTTCGCCGCCGTGGGCGCGAACTGGCGCCGCGAAAAGCTGGTGCAGGGCACGGAGCTGCCATCGGATGAATATCCGGCACTGGCCGACGGCAGGCTGCTGAAGGACATCGGCATCGGCGACGGCAGCCGGGGCATCGTGCCGCAATATGGCTGCACGGCCCGCGCCACGCCGGTGGCTGGTGGTGTCCCGGGTCTGCGTTACGCCGCCAGCGGCTTCTGCGGCGAGAGCAACTCCAGCGTCATCCAGTTCTCCAGCCAGCGCACCATCGCAGGCAAGGACACGGTGAAGGAGGCCTTCACCGAAATCCAGATTCCGGTGCTGGTCGATCTGCCGGTTGTGAAGCGCCTCGACACCAACTGGGCGGTGCGATTTGCCGACTACCAGGGCGCGGGCCAGGTGTGGGCCTGGAAGGCGGGCCTGAGCTGGGAGCTCAATGATCAGGTGCGTGTGCGCGCCACCCGCTCGCGCGACGTGCGTGCGCCCAACCTGCGGGACCGTTTCGACCAGACCCTGGGCGGCGTCAACGCAACCGACCGCAATGCGCGGCTCAGCGCCCCGATCAATTATTCCGTCATCGGCTTCTCCGGCGGCAACCCGGATCTGAAGCCCGAGAAGGCGGATACCTGGACAGCGGGCGTGGTGTTCCAGCCGAGTTTCCTCGACGGGTTCCAGGCGTCACTGGACTGGTACGAGGTCACCATCAAGGGGGCGATCGCGCAGCTGACCGGGCAGGTCATCGTCGACCAGTGCAACGCGGGCGATGCGACGCTGTGTCAGTTCGTCCATCGCAACACCAACACCACGCAGAACCCGCTCGGCGACATCACCCAGATCGATACCTACTTCCTCAACCTGAACGAGGAGATCTATCGCGGCTTCGACCTGGAGCTGGGCTATCGCAAGGCATTGACGTTGATCGGCGGTGGTCCGGAGGCGATTTCGCTGCGTCTGTTCGCCACCCACTACACGGGCGTCATGCAGAAGCCGCCGGAACTGCTGGGCCCGGGCGGCGTGCTGACCCGGGGTCCCACCATCGACAATCTTTCGACCACGCCCGATGCCGCCACTGCGATGCTGGCTTACGTGAACGGACCGTTCACGTTGTCCATCTCCGAGCGCTACACCGGCGACCGCAAGATCAACCGGCTGTACGAGGAGAGCACGGCACGCACCGCGACGATCGCCGGTTTCACCACCGTGGATGACAACTCCGTTGGTGCGATCTACACCACCGATCTCAGCCTGGGCTGGCAGCCGCAGCAGCTGGAGGGCCTGCGTGTGTATGGCACCATCACCAACCTGTTCGACAAGGAGCCGCCGATCCTGCCGACCACCGGCGGCCGCACCGGCTTCGGCAGCGGTGTCACCGGGGATCTCATCGGTCGCCGCTACGTGGTGGGCGCGGAGTACAGGTTCTGATCCCGGGGACGATGGGCTGATAAAAAAAGGCCCCGCATCGCGGGGCCTTTCTTCACGGACGCCGAGCCTGCGCGTTCAGTGGTGCATCGTCGCCAGCGTGGCGGCGTCCAGATGCGCGATGGAGCGCGTGTCCTGGAAGTCGCGGATGCCTTCGATGCCCTGCTCGCGGCCGATGCCCGACTGCTTCATGCCGCCGAAGGGCGCGCGCAGATCCAGGCGCGTGGCACCGTGGTCATTCACCCACACATAACCGCACTGCATCTGGCCGCCGACGCGGTTGGCCGTCTTCGGGTCCGCTGTCCATACCGAGCCGGAAAGGCCCGCCCAGCTGTCATTGGCGAACTTGACGGCTTCCTCCTCGGTGTCGAAGGGAATGACCGGAATGACGGGCCCGAACTGCTCTTCGGTGACCACGCGCAGCTTCGGATCCGGGTTCACGACGATGGCCGGCCGCACGAAGTTGCCGCCCTTCATGTCGCCACCCGGCAGTTCGCCGAACTCCAGCACCTTGGCGCCCGAGGCCTTGGCCTCGGCGATCAGTTCGTCGACGAACTTCTTCTGCGACGGCGCATGCAGCGGGCCCATGGTGGTGCCCTGGTCGAGGCCGTAGCCCAGCTTCGTCTTCTGCAGCCGGGCCGACAGGCCGGCCACCACCTCATCGACGCGCGAGCGGTGCACGTACAGACGCTTGGCGTTCATGCAGATCTGGCCGGTGGTGTCGTAGATGGCTGCGAACAGGCGGTCGAAATGCGTGTCGTCGAGGATGGCGTCCTGCAGCACGATGGCCGCATCGTTGCCGCCCAGCTCCAGCGTGACACGCGTGAGGGTCTGCGAGGCCATTTCCATGATGCGCTTGCCACCGCCCACCGAGCCGGTGAAACACACCTTGGCCACATCGGTGTTCTGCACGATGGGCTTCATGTTGGCGTCGGGGCCGGTAACGACATTCAGCACGCCTGGCGGCAGCTTCTCGGCGATGCGCTGCACCACGCGGGCCGTGGCCAGCGGGGCGGTCAGCGGCGGTTTCACGATCACGGTGTTGCCGGCCAGCAGGGCGTGCGGCAGCGAGGCGCCCAGGATGGCCACTGGCCAGTTGAACGGCACGATGATCGATACCACGCCGAGCGGCTGGTAGCCGACGGTGGTCTCCACCGGAATGGCGCCCGGCACCGGCTTGAGCACTGTGGAGGAGTTAACGTGGTCGACCTCGGTCAGCGCCAGCTTCCAGCGCAGCGCCAGTACCAGCGTGTCGACCCAGCCCTCCACGCGGACCTTGCCGTTCTCCTGCGACAGGATGGCGCCGTCATCGGAGGCGAAGGGGTTCTGGGAATCGGGCACGCCCTCGATGGCGGCCAGCATTTTCTCCACGCGCTGCTGCGGCGTCAGGGCGGACCAGGCGGGAAACGCGGCCTTGGCAGCGGCCACGGCATCGGAGGCGTCCTGCAGGGTGGCATGGGCGGCGTACCCCACCACCACGCCCGGCTTGGCCGGATCGGCAATCGCCATCCTCTCGGCGGTCTCGCGGGCCTTGCCGCCGATGTAGAGCGGCGTGCTGACCGGCGCGGAAGTCATCGTGGAAGCTGCAGTGGCCATGGCTTTCCCCTATCTAGTTGTCGTTGCAATGGGGCGATAGGTTACCCGCGTTTTCCGGCATGCGGGGCTGGCCTTTCACCGGTGTAATCCTGGTCCCCGGCACTCGTCGTGGACGTGTCTCTGCATGGGGGCGGGCGCGCCGGATTCTAGCCCGTTTCGCACCGCAAAACCTGCCCCGGACAATGGCTGCCGGCAACTCAAATTGACAGCCAGCGGGGGTGTCAAACAAGATGCCCGCCCCGTCGTACTGACGTGACACCTTTAATACAACATATGCGCGACTCGGCCGAGTGCGCGCCTTACGGAGAGAAAATGGCCGTTAAGAATCTCGAAGAACGCATGAAGGCCGCCGGCGGCGCGATCAAGCTGCTGCGCGACTCGCAGACGGGTCCGAACCCGTACCCGGTGGTGAAGCCCGAATACACCAACTGGCGCGACGAGCAGTGGGCCTGGCAGAACACGGCCATCCTGTTCAACCAGAGCTTCCACATGTCGGACCTGTTCGTGTCCGGCCCCGACAGCTTCGATTTCCTTAACTACCACGGCATCAACAGCTTCAAGGGCTTCGAGCCTGGCAAGGCCAAGCAGTACGTGCCCACCACCTGGGACGGCCATGTGATCGGCGACGTGATCCTGGTGTACTTGGCCAAGAACAAGTTCGACCTGGTGGGCCGTCCGCCGGTGATCAACTGGATCACCTACCACGCCGAGACCGGCAGGAACCCGAAGACCGGCAAGAAGTGGCAGGTCACGCTGGTGCGTGACGACCGCTCGGCCGACCGCAAGAACCCCTGGGCGCGCAAGTTCTACCGCTTCCAGGTGCAGGGCCCGAACGCGATGAAGGTGACGACGAAGCTGCTCAAGAAGGCGCCGCCGGATCTGAAGATGTTCAACTGGACCTACCTGAAGATCGCCGGCAAGCAGGTTGGCGCGCTGCGCCATGGCAGGGCCGGCCAGCCGGGCTTCGAGCTGTTCGGACCGATGAAGGATTACGAGACCGTGCATGCGGCCATCGTGAAGGCCGGCGAAGAGTTCGGTCTGCGCCTGGTGGGCGGTCGTG
>JBEVNO010000049.1:0-5286 GCA_040508085.1 Steroidobacteraceae bacterium | reverse complement strand
TGGCCGCGCCGCTGCACGACATGGGCAAGATCGCCATTCCCGACGCCGTGCTGCTCAAGCAGGGCAAGCTCAACGAGGAAGAGCTGGCGATCATGCGCCGGCACCCCCGGATCGGCTACGAACCGCTCAGTGGCAGCCAGAACCGCTTCATCCAGGTGGGCGCGCTGATCGCGCTGCGCCACCATGAGCGCTATGACGGCAGCGGCTATCCCGATGGCCTGATCGGCGATGCGATCCCGCTTGAAGCACGGATCGTGGCCGTGGCCGATGTGTTCGACGCCCTGATCTCGCCACGGCCTTACAAGGAAGCATGGACGATGGAAGCAACCCTTGCGTATCTGTATGCCCAGCGCGGGCGCCTGTTCGATCCGCGCTGCGTAGACGCACTGATGCGCGGGCGCGAGCAGCTCGAACAGATCTGCGCCAAGCATTCCACCGCATCGCCGCGGCCGGGGGGCTGAGGCGGTGGCGGGGTTGCTGGCCACGGTGAAGCAGCGTCTGTCGGGGCGGCCCGACAGCGAGCATGCGCAGAACCTGATCCGGATCGTCATCACCTCGCTGTTCATCAGTTACCTGGGCTGGCGCTACCTGGAAACCGACGGCGACACGCTGCGGGTCACCTGGCAGATCCTGGCGTTCGAACTGACGGTCTCGGCCGGCCTGCTGGTGGCGATCGTGCTGCGCCCCGGCGTCTCGCATGTGCGCCGCGTGATCGGCATGCTGACCGACTACACCTGCATGGGCCTGATCATGACCCTGCAGGGCGAGCCCGCCACGCCGCTGTATGCGGTGTGCATGTGGGTGACGATCGGCAACGGCATGCGCTACGGCAGCACCTACCTGCGCGTGGCCACCGCGATGGGCTGCCTGTGCTTCCTGGCCGCCCTGCTGTTCTCGCCGTACTGGCAGGCGCACAGCTACCTGGGCTGGGGCCTGCTGCTGGGGCTCGGCGCGATTCCGCTGTACTTCGATTCGCTGCTGCACGCGCTGACCCGCGCGGTGGCCGAGGCGCGCCAGGCCAACGAGGCCAAGAGCCGGTTCCTGGCCAACATGAGCCACGAATTCCGCACGCCGCTCAATGGCCTTTCAGGCATGACCGAGGTGCTGGCGACCACGCGGCTGGACGATGAGCAGCGCGAATGCGTCAACACCATCCAGGCCTCGGCGCGCAGCCTGCTGGCGCTGGTCGAAGAGGTGCTGGACATCTCCGCGATCGAGGCCGGCAAGGTCCGGGTGGAGCGCCAGGCCTTCGCGCTGGCCGACCTGCTGCAGGCCATGGACCTGATCCTGGCCCCGCAGGCACGCAACAAGGGCCTGGCCTACCAGGTGGTGGTGGATGAGGGCGTACCGCCGCAGCTGCTCGGCGATACCGGCCATCTCCAGCAGATCCTGCTGAACCTGATGGGCAACGCGGTGAAGTTCACCGACAGCGGCTTCGTGCACCTGCGCGTGTCGCTGCCCTCGGGCAACCGCGGTGATCGCGCCCTGCTGCGGTTCGAGATCGCCGACAGCGGCATCGGCGTGCCGCCGGCACTGCGCGAGCGGCTGTTCGATGCGTTCGAACAGGCCGATGTGAGCCTGGCGCGGCGCCATGAAGGGACCGGCCTGGGCACGACGATCGCCAAGGGGCTGGTCGAATCGCTGGGCGGCCGCATCGGCTATGAACCCAACAGCCCGCAGGGCAGTATTTTCTGGTTCGAGGTCAGCCTGGATGTGGTGGCCGAGGCGCCGGTCAGCGCCGAGCCGGCCGAGAACGGCAATGTCATCGCGTTCTCCAATCCATTCCTGCGCCACCGGGCGCGGGTGCGCAGCATGCGCGTGCTGGTGGCCGATGACCACCAGGCCAACCGGATGGTGATGCAGCGCCTGCTGGAAAAGGCCGGGCACAAGGTGGTGTGCGTCAACGGTGGGGAGCAGGTGCTGGACATGCTGGGCGACAGCAGCTTCGATGCGGTGATCGCCGATCTGCACATGCCGGGCATGAGCGGGCTGGACATGCTCAAGGAGCTGCGCGTGATGCAGGCCAGCGGCATGCCCTACACCCCGGTGATGATCCTCAGTGCGGACGTGACGCCGGATTCGATCCTGCGCTGTGAGCAGGCCGGCGCGCGCGCCTTCCTGGCCAAGCCGGTGGTCGCCACGCGGCTGCTGGACACGCTGGCCGATATCGCGGCCAACGCGAAAGTGCAGTCGATCGCCGCGCCGGCCGCCCCGCCGGCGCAGTTGACCGGCGGGGCATTGGACCCCAGCGTGCTGGACGAGCTGGCCTCGCTCGGGATGGGCGAGGGCTTCGAGAAGCAGTTCATCGCCCAGTGCCTGAGCGATGCCGAAGCGTGCCTGGCGCAGATCCTGCGCGCGGGGCACGAGCAGGACTGGGAGGCCGTGCGTGAGCACGCCCACGCGCTGCGGGGGGTCTCCAGCAACCTTGGACTGGTCCGGGTGGCGGCCGCCGGCGGCGAACTGATGCGGATGCCGGATTGGCAGCTCAATGCCGAATGGCGGACCCAGGTGACCGGTCTTTCCGGTGCGCTACGCCACGGCAGGAATGCACTCGACGTGCGTGCTGCCCAATGGCGGCAGCGCGACGGCGACGAGTGCACGCCCTCCTGAGGCGCACCGCAGGGATCAGGGCTTGTCGCTGTTGCGGCGGCCCTGCGCACGCACCAGGCGGTCCATGGTGCGCAGCGATTTCTCGCCGAGCTGCATGGCGGTGTCCACCCAGATTTCGGTGATCCGCATCATTTCGTGCAGCGGCACCATGCCCGAGACCTCGCGGACCTGGCGCATCGCCGCCCAGGCATGCGGGATCCGCTTGCTGTCCCGGATGACCTGCTCGACCGCGGCGATGCCTTCGCCGGCCGGAACCACCACGTCGACCAGGCCCATCTCATGCAACTGCCGCGCGGTGTACAGATTGCCTTCCAGCATGATCTTCTCGGCCAGCCGCGGGCTGATGCGCTGGCACATGAAGGAGTAGGCGCCCATGCCGGGGAACAGGTCGAACAGCACCTCCGGCAGGCCCATCAGCACGCCTTCCTCGGCCACGATGGTGTGGCAGCTCAGCGCGGCCTCGAAACCGCCACCCAGGGCATTGCCCTGGACCAGGGCGATGCTGTGCGCGTGCACGCCCAGGCCGGCATGGAAGGCATGCACGCCGCGCACGCAGCGCTGGGCATAGTCGAGCAGATTGGCGCGGTCGCCTTCACGGATCAGCCGGCAGAACAGCTCCAGATCGCCGCCGAGGTTGAACACGTCGCTGTCCGAGGCCAGTACGACGTGCGGGGAAAGCGTATGGGCGATGGCCAGGCGTTCACCGAGGTCACGCTGGTAATTGACGATGTCATCGACCAGGCGCGAGGCGAAGCAGGGCCGCCCCGGCTGGTCGACCAGGTTGGCATGCATGTGGATCCAGTACACATCGCGCTGCACCTCTTCGGTGATGCGCAGGGTGGGGTGCAGGTGCGGGCGGACCAGGGGATGGACTGCAGACATGGGTATTCTCCGTAAGACCGTCCGGCCGACCGCATTGCGGACGGAGAGGTGGAGTAGCTAGGGAAGAGTGCGGCGGCAGGTGATTCTATGCGAGCAAAGTGAAGCGACCCCAAGGGATGGCCTTGCTGGCGCAGGGGTCGGGGCAGCCCCCGTGCAGCGATGGCGCAGCCCTTATGCGGCGGGCGTATCGCGCAGCTCGCGGCGCAGGATCTTGCCGACGTTGGTTTTCGGCAGTTACTTGCGGAATTCCACGATGCTGGTGTGCTTGTAGCCGGTCAGGTTGGCGCGGGCGTGTTCCTTGACCTGCTCGGCGGTGAAGGTGGGGTACATATTGATCAGGTGGGCGGACCAGCGTTCTGAGTCTTCCGACGGCATGGGGGGCTGTGCGCGGATTATCCGGGCCTCCTTGATTACAATGGGCAAGCCGAAAGCTAGGACGTCATTTCCGGTGCGTAGTCGCGGATGCGACAAAGCAGCAACAAGGAGTGCGCAATGAAGCGACTTTTCGCTGATCGAGCAGGGCGAATTACATCGTTGGCTGGATTGATTATTACGCTCATGCTGGGGGCGTCGACCGCGTTCTCCGCCGAGCGCGGTATTGGTATTTCTCGCGCAACAGTTCCTGACCCGGACCTTGGGAAAAGCATTGCAGCTCAGGTAGCGGCGAGCAGCGACCCGCTCTCTCCGGCTGCCGTCGCCAGCTTCAAAGAGCTGCTTGAAGCACGGGGCTGGCCCACTTTCGATGCGGTGGGCAGGGGCGGCATTGACGATGCCGGAAAGCTGCTGCTGCGAGCATCGAGCGATTTTGATTTTCAGCAACAGCTTCTGCGGCTTCTGGATGATCGCGTAGGTGTGGACATCGATCCGCTAGGTTACGCGCGGCTTTCCGATGAGATTCAAATCAGGCACGATCAGACCCAGCAGTACGGAACAATCATGGGCCTGGTCGACGGCGAAGTTGCGATCCTGCCGGCTCTGGATGGCGTCGCCGCATCGCGATTCTTCCGGGACTTCTACGGCTTGCCATCCCTTGATGAGCAGATTTCTTCAGCGAGGTCCGCTTATGCGGCTGGAAGAAGCCTCTCGAGCATAAATGGCGAACCGAGACTGTCAGCTGATTTCAAGCCGTACACCGAGCCGGCAATCCGTCAGCTGTTGGGTAGGATGATCGCGGGTGACCAAGCCACTCGAGCCGGGCTCGCCAAGGCGTCTGGAGCAGAGCGGCAGAAGTTACTGGTCGCGATGAGGGAAATCGATAAGGAAAATATCGTAAAGATCAAGAAGATATTTGACGAGGTCGGATTTCCGGACGTGCAGATGGTGGGTCGGGATGGCGTATCCACTGCCTTCCTGCTGGTGCAGCACGCAACGGATGATCCTGTTTTTCAGCGGCGTGCGCTGGAGCTGGCCAAGCCCCTTGTGGAGTCGCGCCAGATGTCCAAGCAACAGTACGCTGCATTGACGGATCGGGTTCTCCTGGCCGAAGGCAAGCAGCAGTATTACGGTACGCAGGTTGAGATTGTGGCGGGAAAGGCAGTCGCAAAATCCCTTTCCGACCCGGACGAGGTGGATTCGCGCAGGGCAAGCATGGCAATGGGAGCTCTCGCTGACTATCTGAAGCTGCTGCAGGAGCGCTACAAGGACTAGAGAGGAAGGAGCTGGCTACTCCTGCCGGTCTACTCGAATGGGCTGTACAAGGCCCCGTCGATCACACACCCTCCCGTTTTCCAGGCGGGCTGTATAGCCAGCACTGGCGCGAATGATGTTTCCGCACATGGAGCTGCGGATGGATAG
>JBEVNO010000033.1:0-38311 GCA_040508085.1 Steroidobacteraceae bacterium | reverse complement strand
TCCCATCGGGGGTTTGTCCCCCCCCCCCCCCGCCCGCGCCCCGGCCACCGGGGGGGGGGGGGCCGCCCCCCGGGCCCGGCCCAGGCCAGGGTTGGTGCGGCTGGCGCCTTCAGCCAGCAGTCCGGCACGCTTGGCCACGCCAATCAGCGTGCCGGTGGCGTCGAACACCTCCACCAGCACGAACACCAGGATCACATGCAGGATGCCGGTATTGATGGCGCCGAGGATATCCAGCTGCAGCAACGTGGGCGCGATGCTGGGCGGCGCCGACACCAGCCCGAGGAACGGGCTTGCCCCCACGACGATGGCGATCAGCGTGATGGCGAGGATGCCGATCAGGATGGCGCCACGCACTCTCAGCGCATCAAGCCCGGCGATGATGAAGAAACCCAGCAGTGCCAGCAGCGGGCCGGCATCCGTAAGGCGCCCGAGGGTGACGAAGGTGGCCTCGCTGGCCACCACGATGCCGGCATTCTTCAGCGCAATGATGCCGAGGAACATGCCGATGCCCGCAACCACGGCGCTGCGCATTGATCGCGGGATGCCGTCGATCAGCCAGCGCCGTACGCCGGTGATGCTGAGGATCACGAACACGCAGCCGGAGATGAAGACAGCCCCCAGCGCCTGCTGCCAGCTGTAGCCCATTGCCCCCACCACGGTGAAGGCAAAGAAGGCGTTGAGCCCCATGCCGGGCGCCATGCCGATGGGCCACTTCGCATACAGCCCCATGATGGCCGACCCGACTGCGGCGGCGAGGCACGTCGCCACGAAGACAGCGCCCTGGTCCATGCCGGTGGTCGACAGGATCTGCGGATTGACGAAGATGATGTAGGCCATGGTCAGGAAGGTGGTCAACCCGGCCATCAGTTCGGTACGCACGCTGGTACCGTGCTCGCTCAACCTGAAGTAGCGCTCCAGCATGTCGTCCTCGAGTCGTGAATCCCTGTGGCATCGATAGTACATGGCTGCCGCGGCTGCAGTCGCTTGCCGTGCGCCGGCCGCAGCTTCTATGCTGGCCGCATGAAGCAGCTCGGCATGTGGTCACTCCTTTCCTCCACGCTCATCCTGCTGGCATTGCCGCTGGTGGGCGCGCAGGCCGCGGAACGTCCCCGCGTCGCGCTGGTGATGAAATCCCTGGCCAATGAGTTTTTCCAGACCATGCAGGCAGGCGCGCGCGCCCATCAGCAGGCACACGCCGGCGAATACGAGCTGCTGGTCAACGGCATCAAGGACGAAATCGATACGGCGGGCCAGATCCGGCTGGTCGAGCAGATGCTGGCGCAGCGGGTGAATGCGCTGGTTATCGCCCCCGCCGACTCCAGCGCCCTGGTACCGGTGCTGCAGACCGCCATCGCGCGTGGCGTCGTGGTGATCAACATCGACAACCGGCTGGATCCGGCCGCACTGGCCGGCAAGAAGATCAACGTGCCTTTCGTTGGTCCGGACAACCGCGCCGGCGCACGGCTCGCCGGCGCGCAGCTGGCGAAGCTGGTCAAGCCGGGCGCCAAGGTGGGCATCATCGAAGGCGTCTCGACCACCGTGAACGCACAGCAGCGGACGCTCGGTTTCAAGGACGCGATGAGCGCCGCCGGCATCACCGTGGTGGGCGTGCAGTCCGGTGAGTGGGAACTGCAGAAGGCCAACACGGTGGCGGCATCGATGCTGCGCGAGCATCCGGATCTGGCGGCCCTGCTGTGCGGCAATGACACCATGGCACTGGGCGCAGTCGCCGCCGTGCGCGCGCGCGGCAAGGCCGCGCAGGTGAGGGTCGTCGGCTACGACAACATCGCGGCCGTGAAGCCCCTGCTGGCCGATGGCCGCATGACGGCCACCGTTGACCAGTTCGCATCGCGGCAGGCGGTGTTCGGCATCGAAGTGGCATTGAAGGCGCTGGCCAGCCGCACCCCGCAGGCGTCGCTGCCACCGGTCACCGCCACCGAAGTGGCGCTGGTCACGCGTTGAAGCCCTAGCTTGGCCGCACTGTCCTCCGCTGCCCTGCTGGAACTGCGTGGGCTGGGAAAGTCTTATGCAGCGCCGGTGCTGCGTGCGGTGGATTTCGACGTGGCCGCTGGCGAGATCGTTGCTCTGACTGGCGAAAACGGTGCCGGCAAGAGCACGCTGTCGCGGCTGGTGGCCGGGCTCGCGGCCCCCGATGCCGGCACGATGCGACTGCGCGGGGCATCCTGGTCGCCTCGCAGCCGTGCCGCGGCCGAGGCGCAGGGCGTGCGGATGGTGCTGCAGGAACTGAGCCTGGTGCCCACGCTCACCGTGGCCGAGAACCTGCTGCTGGGTCGCCTGCCCGCCCGCCTGGGGTTCGTGCGTCGCGCGCAGCTGAGGGAGCAGGCCCGCACCCATCTGCATGCGCTGGGCTTCGGGGAGCTGGATGTGGATGCACCAGTGGCAACACTGGGTATCGGCCAGCAGCAGCTGCTGGAAATAGCCCGCGGGCTGATCGGCGAAGTGCAGCTGCTCATCCTCGATGAGCCGACGGCCATGCTCACTGGCTCCGAGACTGCGCATCTGTTCGCGGAACTGTCACGGCTGCGCGCTCGCGGCACCGGCATCCTGTACATCTCGCACCGGCTGGAGGAGCTGCGACGCATCGCCGACCGCATCGTGGTGCTGCGCGACGGCGCCCTGGTGGCGGACCGCCCTGCCGCAGGCTTCGCGCCGGAAGAGATCGTCGCGGCCATGGTGGGGGGGGATGCCAACGTTGAAATGGAGCGCCAGCCAAGGCCCGCTGGCGTGCCGGTGCTGCAGCTGGCCGGACTCGGGCGCGGCAGCGCCGTGCGCGACATCAACCTCACCGCCTGCGCTGGCGAAGTCGTGGGCCTGGCCGGGCTGGTCGGCGCCGGCCGTACCGAACTGCTGCGCCTGATCTGCGGCGCGGATCGCGCCGACCGCGGCAGCATCCATCTGCATGCCAATCCGCTGCCGGCCCGGATCAGCTCGCCGGCGGATGCCGTGCGCGCAGGTATCGGCTTTCTGCCCGAGGATCGCAAGGCCCAGGGCCTGCTGCTGACGCAGTCGGTGGAGTTCAATATCACCATGACGCAGCTGCGCCGCATCAGTCGCTTCGGGGTGCTGCGCATGGCGCTGGCGCGCGCAGCGGCGCGGCACTGGTCACAGCTGCTGCGCATCCGCGCCCGCGACGTTGATCAGACGGTTGCCGAGCTCAGCGGTGGCAATCAGCAGAAGACCCTGCTGGCGCGCTGGCTGTATCGCGGCTGCCGCATCCTGCTGCTGGATGAGCCCACTCGCGGCGTCGACGTGGCGGCGCGCCGCGACATGTATGCGCAGATCGATGCGCTGGCCGCACAGGGCTGCACGCTGCTGGTGGCCTCGAGCGACCTCCGCGAACTGATGCTGATCAGCGACCGCATCGCCGTGCTGAGCGCCGGCCACCTGGCAGGCGTATTCGCGCGCGGCAGCTGGAATGAACAGGCGATGCTCGAAGCCGCGTTCTCGGCGCATGTAGCCGCGCCACCTGCGCAGGTGGCGGCATGAAGCAGGCACTGGGACTGCCACTGGCATTGGTTGCGCTGCTCGCCGGGTTCGGCATGTCGAGTGAATACTTCCTCACGCGCGAAACCTTGCTCTCCATCGCCAACGACATTCCCACGCTGCTGGTAATGGCCGTGGGCATGACCTATGTGCTGGTGATCGCGGGTATCGACCTGTCCGTGGGTTCGGTGCTGGCCCTGTCCGGTGGCGTCGTCGCCGTCGCATTGCAGGCATGGCATTGGCCCGTGCCGCTGGCCGCGGCGGCGGGCCTGGCCTGCGGCCTCGCCTGCGGTCTCATCACCGGCCTCACCAGCGTCGCATGGCGCATCCCCTCCTTCATCGTGTCATTGGGCATGCTGGAGATCGCGCGCGGCAGTGCCTATCTGGTCACTGACTCGCGCACCCAGTATGTGGGCGGCACGCTCGATGCACTGAGCGCGCCACTGGCCATCGGCATCTCACCGGCATTCCTGCTGGCGCTGCTGGTGGTGGCCGTGGGGCAGTTCGTGCTGTCGCGTGCCGTCGTGGGACGCGAACTGATCGGCATCGGCACCAACGAGGAGGCCATGCGGCTGGCAGGGGTTGACCCGCGGCTGCGCAAGATCGGGGTGTTCGCGCTGATGGGCCTGCTGGCAGGCCTCGGCGGATTGATGCAGGTATCACGCTTCGAGGCCGCGGATCCGAACGCCGGCGTCGGTCTGGAACTGCAGGTCATCGCCGCGGTGGTGATTGGCGGAACCAGCCTGATGGGCGGTCGCGGCTCCGTGGTGAGCAGCATGCTGGGAGTGCTCATCGTCGCCGTACTGGAGGCTGGCCTCGCGCAGGTCGGCGCCTCGGATCCGGCCAAGCGCGTGATCACCGGCGTCGTGATCATTGTCGCGGTGCTGCTGGATGTGTTCCGCCACCGGCATAGCCGGCCCTGAACATGGCCCAGCCACTGGTCGTCGTCGGCAGCCTCAACATGGACATCGTCTGCCGCGTCGCGCGCGCGCCGGCCGCCGGCGAAACCGTGCTGGGCGGGGATGCCCGCTATCTCGCCGGTGGCAAGGGCGCGAACCAGGCGGTGGCCTGCGCCCGGCTGGGCGGCAGCGTGCGCATGATCGGCCGCGTCGGCAGCGACGCCTTCGGCGCGCGGCTGCGCGCAGGGCTGGCACAGGAGGGCATCGATGTCAGCGCCGTGGGAACGGAAGACACCGCCAGCGGCATCGCGTTGATCCTGGTAGAGGGCGACGGTCAGAACCGCATCACCGTGGCCCCGGGCGCCAATGCCCGGCTCACACCTGCGCACGTCGACGCGGCGGCCATCACATGGCCGCGTGGCGGGTGGCTGCTGATACAGCTTGAGACGCCGCTGGATACGGTGGGCGCCGCTATTCTCGCCGCGCAGCGCGCCGGCCTGCGCGTGATGCTGAACCCGGCGCCGGCGCAGCCCCTGCCGCAGCATTGGCTGCCGCTCATCGACGTGCTGGTGCCCAACGAAAGCGAGGCTGCATTGCTGGCCGGAACGCCGCGCGATGGCGAGGCCGGCGCGCTGGCCGCGGCCCGGCAACTGCGGGCACAGGGAGCACGCTGCGTACTGGTTACGCTGGGAGAACGCGGCGTGCTCATCGTGGACGACGATGGCGAGCGCAGCGTGGTGCCGCCGCCAGTCAGTGCCGTGGATACCACGGCCGCAGGTGATACTTTCACTGGTGCCCTGGCGGTTGCGCTCAGCGAAGGAATGCCGCTGCGGGCAGCCGCGGAATTCGCCGTGCGCGCTGCGGCATTGTCAGTCACGCGTGCCGGCGCACAGTCGTCGATCCCCTGGCGCGCCGAGCTAGGCACGGGCGCGGCGCCGGAATAAGCTGCGTTCTCCTTGTGGGGGGACGACATGAAAAGAACAATCATCGCGCTGTGCACAGTGGCGGCGCTGCTCACTTCCTCGCTGACTGCCGCGCAGAGCTGCGGCCGCGATTGCCTCGCGCGACATCTGGATGCATACCTTGCGGCCGTGGCCAGCCACAAGCCGGAAGCCGCCGGCCTGTGGGCGGGCTTCCGCCAGACGGAGAACTCGGTGGTAGTGCCAGAGGGACAGGGCGTCTGGCAGAGCGTGACCGGCCTCGGAACCCTGCAACGGCGCTACCTGGATCCGGTACAGGGCCAGGCAGGCTACTTCGGCACGGTGAAGATGGGCGATGAGGAAGCCGTCGTGGCACTGCGCCTCAAGGTGCAACGCGACCGCATCGCCGAAGCCGAATGGTTCATCTCGCGCAAGAGCGATGCGGGCGTCACCGGCGAGCCCGGGAAGACGCCATTCAACCTCGAGACGCTGCGCGCCACGCTGCCGGCACAGCGGGTGGTGCCGGCGGGTGAGCGCCTGGAGCGCGGGGTGCTGCAGGCGGTGGTGAACAGCTATTTCGACGGCATCACCAGCCACAATGGCCTCATCGTCAAGGGGCACCCCGGGTGCACGCGCTACGAGAACGGCTTCCCGACCTTCAACTCACCGATGCAGCCGGGCATGGACATCGGCGACAACGGCAAGACCGACTGCCGCACCCAGGCGGATTTCGGCGTTGCCACCGTGGCCATCCGTGATTTCTACGTCATCGACGAGGAGGCGCAGACCGTGATGGTCTCCGCCATGTTCCGCCGCGAAGCAAAGAGCGCCAAGCTGCGGAACCATTTCACTGAGCTGTTTCATGTGGACCACGGCCGCATCCGCGATATCCACGCGGCGTTCTATTACGCGCCGGAGAACCGTCCCGTTCCCAACTGGCCACCTTACGACGGGCTTTATCCGCTGCCGTCCGGCTACCGCTAGCGGCGCATCGCGTGCGCGGGTTGTGGTCGACGCTATGCGCCATGGCCGCTGCGCTTGCCATGTGTGCCGCGCAAGCAGCTGCGGTGGAATCATTCGACTTTGGCCTCGCCAGCAGCGGGGCGCGCCTGGACGCCAGCGCAGTCGAGGCGCGCTCGCCCGATGCCCCGACGGTGGTGCTGGTCGGCGGCCTGCATGGCAACGATGATTCCGCCGTTGCGGTGCGCGCCGCAGTTGCCAGCTACGCCGCGTCGCGTCACCGCCCCGTGCGGTTGCTGGCCATCCCGCTGGCCAATCCCGATGCGGCCCCGCTGCAGTTCCCGCCCGGTGGCGTCGCCTATCGCGACCGCTCCGAGTCCCATGCCCTGTGGCGATGGCTGGGCTCCCAGGCGCCGGATCTGGTGCTCATCGCCGGCGCGGATGACAGCGGCCTCGCGGCCGCGCTGGCCGCGCAGCCGGTGGCCGGGATGGGCCGCATTGCCGCGCGCCGATGGCTGGGCACTGCCGACCCCATTGCCGGGCTCGGCACTGTCGCGCAGTCCGCCGCCCACCAGGAGCTGCTTCGCCGCCGCGCCCGTACGCCGCGCGAGTTGGCGCTGGAACTCTCCCGCCACTACGGACGGGATTTCGACCAGCCCTGGTATATCGGTGCGCTGGCGCTGAACGCCCGCATCCAGCTGGGTGAATTGGATGAGGTACGGCGCATCGTCGAGCCCTATGTCGATGGCAGCCGCGACAGCCTCGCCCGCCCCAATGCGCTGGTGATGGCAGGTCATGTCGTCTTCAGCGAGCTGGCGCGGCGCACCGGCGATGCGCGCTATCTCGCGCTCGTGCGGCGGGCCGCCGATCTGGGCTTTGATGCTGCCGGCCAGATGCGCGAAGCCATGCCCTACCACGACGGCTATAGCGACTCGGTGTTCATGGGCACGACCATCCTGGCGCAGGCCGGCGCGCTGACCGGCGAGCGCCGCTACTTCGACATGGCGGATCGGCATCTGCGTTTCATGCAGCAGCTGGACCTGCGCCGCGATGGCCTGTATCGGCATCAACCCGCCACGGAGGCCGCATGGGGCCGTGGCAACGGCTTTGCGGCCATTGGCCTGGCGCTGACGTTGTCCGAGCTGCCGCGCAATCATCCCGCGCGCGCCCACGCATTGCAGAGTTTCCGCAGCCTGATGCACGCCCTGCTGCCACTGCAGACTCGCGATGGACTGTGGCGCAATGTGGTCGACCAGCCCGGCGCCTACGCCGAGTTCTCGGGCACTGCCATGATGGGCTTCGCCATCCGGCGCGGCCTCAGCAAGGGCTGGATTGCCGGTCGGGACTTCGAGCGCGCGGCGCAGCGGGCGTGGATAGCGGTGAATTCCCGCACCTCGTCATCGGGCGAAATGATCGATGTGTGCGAATCAACCGCCGGGATCACGACCCTGGAACAGTATCTGCGGCGTGCGGCAATCCTGGGTCAGGATGCGCGCGGCGGTGCCATGGCGATGCTGTTCGCCACCGAGCTCATGGACCGGTCGAGAAATCGAAATTGATGGTTTCCGGCACCGGCACTTCATAACCCTTGGTGAAGCCGATCACGCGGCCGAGAACGATGACGCAGGTCCAGATCAGGATGGAAAGGCCCCCAGCCACACGCGCAGCGCGCGGCGTCTGCGCATCGAGATCCCAGGCAGCCACGCCGCGGAGGGTATGGAACTGGAAGATCGCCATGTTCAAGCCGGCCGCCAGGATGGCCAGCATCTTGAAGCGGAACGCCATGTTGAACCAGTAAGTGGTGGCATTGGCGATGAAGTACAGCCCACCGCTGAGTACGGCGCCGATGAATGCAACCCAGGTGAGGCGCAGCATCTCCTCGGATACGCGCGTCACCGCGCGGCTGCGGTCGGCGAGCCCGAGCAGGCGCAGGTCGACGATCAGGATGGTGCCGAACACCAGCGTGATGCAGATGACGTGGATGGCATTGACCCAGGGCATGGCCTGCACATTGCCCCGCATCCATTCGCCGAGAGCGGAGCCTTCCACCGCCTGGACGAGAGATGGCGCGTTCACGTGCCGGCTCCTCGCTGCAGCACGGCTGGCGACCAGCTGCCCCAGATGGAATCATCGTAGGCAATCGCGCGCCCCAGGAAAATGATGGCCAGCCATATCAGGATGGCGGCGCCGGCCCCCAGACGCGTGCGCAGCGGCAGCAGCGCCGGCGCCGGCTGGTTGGGCAATGCATGGCGCACGCTGCGACCGAACAGCGCCGCCGTGGTGATGGCCACGGCCAGCAGCACCAGCTTGATGCGGAACGACAGCGTCATGAACTCACGGATCGGTTCGGCAATGGTCAGCAGGCTGCCGGTGAGCGCCATGACCACCAGCCCAATCCACAGGAAGGGCGCGAAGCGGCCCCAGACCCGCGCGATGGGCTGCTCCGCACGTGCCCAGCCCAGCACCCGCAGTGCAATCATCAGCATGGACACGAACACCACGCCCACCATCAGTATGTGCAGCGACTGCAGCGCCGGCACCACCCAGCTGACGGATTGCAGCCGGGTGCTCAGGCCAGTGGACTGCAGCGCAGTCGCGAACTCCAGCAGGGTCATCGGCTGCTAGTTGGTCGGCGTAGGCAGCTTGCCCTGGCCAAAGGCTACGCGGCCTTCCACCGAGTCGCAGTGCAGGCCGGCCTTGGGGGGTGTACGTTCCGGACACTTGAACAACGGCCCTTCACGGAATCCCGAAGGGTCGCCATTGCGGGCCGGGTGCACCGCCACGCTGAATACGGTACCGGGCGCGAAGGACGATACCGAGATGCCCTCCCCCGCCGCCGTCGCCGAGCCCGCCATCTCCACTTCCCACACCAGCGGCTTGTTGTCCGGCCCGCGCAGCACGTTCTTGCGCTCCTCGTTCATGGGCGCGAAGTAGATCTGCAGATGGTTGGCGTCGGGATTCACCCGGGTCACGACGCCAGTGAGCAGCCTGGTCTTGGTCATGTCGAAGCCGGCGAATGAATGATGCGCAAGCAGTGGCGTTGCCGCCAGCGCCAGCGTGGCCACGGCCCATTCCAGTTTCCAGCGGGGCAACTTGCTGGTGCTCATGGCTTCCTGCTTCCCGCCGGCGGCGCCGGCTGGTCGAAATTGAACATGTCGTCTTCCTTCGCCTTGTCCGGGTCTTTCATTTCCTGCTCGAAGTATTTTTCCCACATCTTCGCCCAGGGCCGCCCGTACATGTCGGGCACTTCGTATTCCAGCGTGAGCCCCGGTGACTTGGGCGAGGCCTTGCCCTTCTCCGGGAAGATGGTGGGCACACACTCGATGAAGGTGTATGGGTTGCCCTCTTCCACGCCCCCCATGCGGTTCAGCGTGCGCACGATGCGCACCGGCTGCACCAGCGCTTCCGGGTCATAGAACACTGCTTCGTGATTCATGCCGGTGACCTTGCCCTGTGCATCGCGCACGGGCGTGTAGATCTCCACGGTCTGCAGCTTGCTGGAGAATTCGTATTTGCCATGCACCATCCAGCCCTGCACGTTGGAGGTCCAGGTGACCAGCACGTCCTTGTCCCAGAAGCCCACTGTCTCGCCGTACCAGCGCGGCACATCCGCCCCCAGCCGCGGCACCGCGCCATCCGTCCGGAACTCACGACCCACATAGATATTGGTGATGAAATTGCGCGCCACGCCGGTTTCGATGTTGACCAGCTGCGGCGTGACGATGAACAGGTGCGGATTGATCTGCGGCTGCAGCGCCACCGGGTCGAAGCGGCGCATGAAGCCTTCGGGCCAGCAGTACTGCGAGGGCCAGTGCGAGGCATTGCTGACGGCCTCGTGGTACAGCTGCTGCACCATGCGCTTCTGGTATTCGGGCGTCAGCAGCGACAGGATGGTGGAGGTCTGGTTGACCCGCATGCTGGCATACCAGTCGCCGGCACTGCGGAAATCCACGCCATAACGGCCGGTGAGCTCACCTGGCACCGTCGCATAGGTGTGCCGTGTCGGTCCGCCGCGTGATGTGGTTTCTGCCAGCAGCGCAGCGTAGTGCGCCTGCGCTGTAGCGAACTGGTATGGGCTGACAATCGCGGCGCGCGGATAGTCCCGCTCGCAGAAGCCCCAGGGTGCCTTGCGCGGGTCTTCAGCCAGCGCCGGGCCATTGGCACCGCGCAGGGATTCCAGGCCATTGGGGCTGTTGCAGCGGAAATAGCGCGGGTCGGTCCACAGCGCGCGATCCTGGTAGAAATCCTTCGTAGTGAAGATGTCCACCGCCAGCGGCTTTACGCCGGGCGGCGCGGCGCCATCTTTTGCCGCGGCAATGATGGCGACGCCGGCCGGCGCGCCCGCCGTGGGCGGCGGGGTGCGGGTGCCTAGCGGGCCCACTGTCCACAGGTCGCGTTGCAGAAAAGCCTGTACGGCAGGATCGACGGAAGCAATGGCTGCCCTGGTGGCAGGAGGCTGCCCCAGATCGGCGGTCACCGGCGCGCCGCGGCCCACGCTCCTGAACCCCGGATCGGCAGCCTTCTGGGCATTCGCAGCTGTGCCGGCACACACCAGTGCCAGAGCCACAGCCGTGCAGGTCAGCTTGTGCGCGCGCATTCTTTTATCCCCCGTCAGCATCCGATAGTAGCCGCTACTTGCGCCGCCGTGGCGCCGTCTCCTGCAGGAACAGGCTGATGAAAACGCCTGCGACCAGCGCACCGAGCGTAAGTGTTAATGGTTTGTCTATGCCTTGCGTGCGTGCCACGCTGCCGGCGATCACGGGCGCGAAGCCGCCACCGAAGATTTCCCCTACGCCAATGACGAAGCCTGCTGCGGTCGCGATCAGCCCGGGTGGCGCGGCCTCGGCGGGAATGGGCCCGGCCAGGATGGCCAGCGCGCCGAAATTGAACAGCGCGGCACCGAACAGCAGCACGAACAACGCCGTGTTGTTGCCCGCGCCGGTGTGGATGAAGAAGTACAGGAACACCGCCGCCACGATGAACGACAGCACGGTAGCCACCCGGCGCCCTGTGAAGTCCGAGACGGCGGGAATGGCGAACTGACCGATGGCGCCACCAAAACCGATGGCCGAGGTCACGAAGCCCATGCTGGTGCTTTCCAGTTTCAGGAAGTTCAGCAGGTAGCTCGGCATGAACGCCGACAGGATGAAGATCCCCATCATGGCGCACAGCAGGGCCAGCATCGACAGCGGAATGTTGCGGTGGCGGAAGATGCTCCAGATCGAGGGGCGCGCGGCACCCTCTGCCGGCAGCGCGGCACCTGCCAGCTGGGAGGGCTCGCGGATCACCTTCCACAGGAAGGCCGCCATGATCAATCCAGGGATGCCGGCGATCAGGAATATATTGCGCCAGCTGGTGACCTCCAGCAGCTGCGTCGCCATGATCGGGGCCACGCCCAGCCCGAACAGCGCGATGGCGCACTGGAAGAAACCGTTGTTGATGCCACGGCGGTTCGGATGCGAAGCCTCCACCACCGCAGCGACGCCAGTAGGGGCCACCGCGCCCTCGGCAACGCCCATCAGCGCGCGGATCAGCAACATGCTCACCAGGCCGGTTACAGCGCCCGACAAGCCTGACATCAGAGAAAAGAACACCACCGCGGGCACCAGCACATTGCGCCGGCCCAGCCGGTCGGACAGCCCGCCAAACAGCACTGCCGATGCACCCCAGGCCACGGCAAGAATGCCGACCAGCTGGCCCAGGTGCTGCTCGTTGAGGCCCAGCTCCACACTCATCGGCCCGAACAGCGAGGGCAGGATGAACCGATCCAGGCCCACGAGGCCGAAGGCCAGGCTCAATACGAGCGTGGCCTTCCATTCATATGATGTGTCGTGTCGCAGCGTTGCCGACATGGCCCTAACCCCCTTTTCCTTCTTGTTGTGCGGACTGAGCGACGCCCGGGCTAGCGCCCCCAGAGCCGCTTCGAAGCCATCGCCGCGCCATCGACCAGTGACTTGAGCTTCAGCCAGACGATGTCTGGATCAACGGGCCCGAAACCCGCGAAGGTGCCAAAGCCGCAGTCGGTGCCGGCCAGCACCCGTTCGCGTCCGACGATGTCCGCGAAGCGCTCCAGCCGCTCGGCCACCAGCGCCGGATGCTCGACGTAATTGGTGGTGGTACTGAGCACGCCGGGCACCAGGATCTTGTCCTCCGGCAGCAGCGAACCGAAATCGCGGAACACCTGCCATTCATGGGCGTGGCGCGGGTTGGCGGCCTCGAACAGGATGGCCTGCGGCTTGGCTTTCAATACCACCGGCAGCAGCTTCTCCAGTGGCACGTCATGCGTGTGCGGGCCCTCGTAATTGCCCCAGCACACATGCATGCGCACGCGATCGGCCGGCACATTGCGCAGCGCGTGGTTCAGCACCTCGACATGCCGCGCAGCCAGGCCGACGAAGTCATCCTCGCTGCGGTCCCGATACATGGTGTGGCGGCCCATGGCCATGTCCGGGGCATCGATCTGGATCAGCAGGCCGGCCTGGGTCAGGCCCTCGTACTCCGCCCGCATGCCTTCGGCCACGGCCTCGAGGTAGGCGTCCTGCGTCTTGTAGTACTCATTCGGCTGGAACAGCGCGATGGTTCCGGGCGACGCGGTATTGATGAAGCACTCGAGCGGCTTCGATGCCGACCTGGCCGCCTGCAGGTTCGCGATATCCTCACGCATCGGGCCCAGATCCTTGACGCGGATTTCAGAGACGCATTTGGGCCGGCGATACTTCGCAGTCGAACCGAGTTTGGCCAGCTTCTCCAGCAGGCGCGGATGCTCGACCAGATCCTGCCCGGGTTCCCGTGGCGTATCGCCATCGAAGCCGGACAGGCGATCCTTGATGTAGGTGGCATAGCTGATCTTGCCCATCTCGCCGTCGCTGACGACGTCGATGCCCACTTCCACCTGCCTGGCGACGACGGCGGCCACCGCGTCGGCAATTACCTTGTCCGGGTGCGGCGGCAATGCGCCATTGTTCTCGCGCGCGAACAGCACGTCGGTGACCGCCTGCGAGCGCGGCAGGCTGCCGACATGCGTGGTGAGGATGCGGTCCTGGCTGCGCAGCACTTCAGCGCGCTTCCGTGCGGAACGGGTTGTTGTTGCGGTGATCGCCGCCCAACCAGCGCTTGAGTTCGGCGTGCGCGTTGCGGCGGTTCTCCTCATTGATCGCCAGCGCGTCGGGATGATCGTTGGTGAACTCGCAGATCATGCCATTCGGGTCCTCGGCATACACCGATTTGCAGTAGCCGTGCTCGAGTGTGTAGGTCTTCGGGGCCGTGTAGCCGGCGTCCTTCAGGCGCTGCTCGATGCCCGCCTGCGTCTCCGTATCAACGCTCAGTGCGATGTGGTGGAACGGCGAAGGCGGGATGGCGGGCGAGAACAGCGCCTCGTCCTCCTTGTCGGCGAACTGGAAAAAGGCCAATGCACCACCGTCACCCAAGCCGAAGAAACAATGGCAATAAGTGCGCTCCTTGCCGAACAGCTCGTCCTTCTCGCACCAGGTGGCAATCAGCGGCAGGCCGATGATGTCCTCGTAGAAGTGCCGGGTCGCCTCGAGATCCTTCGAGGTGTAAGCCGTGTGATGCAGCCGAGCAGGCAGCTTAGCGGTGATGGACATGACGATTCCTCGCAATTTCTGTCAAGACATTCCGGCGCAGTTCGATCCAGGCCCTGCGTCGATTCACCCGGCCGCCCGGTAGCCCTCGTGTTCCTGCCGCACCAGTGCTGCGCCCGCCACCATGGCGCGCAGCTTGCCGTCGGCAACATGGCGCGGCAGGTATTTCATGCCGCAATCCGGAGCCACGATGATGTTCTCCGGCGGAACATACTGCAGCGCCTTGCGGATGCGCTCGGCGACGGTTTCCGGCGTCTCCACGTTCATGTCGGCCAGATCGATGACGCCGAGGATGATCTGCTTGCCCGGCAGGTTCTCCAGCACCTTGCAATCGAGGTTGGACTGCGCGGTCTCGATCGAGATCTGGCGGCAGCTGCACTGCGAGAGCTCGGACAGGAAGGAGTAGCCTTCCGCCCCCGGTCGCGAGTGGATGATGGCTGCGTAGCCGAAGCAGATGTGTACCGCCGTGCGCCCCACCACTCCATCCAGCGCGGCGTTGAGCGCCTGCAGGCCGAACTTGCGCGCTTCTTCCGGCCGCGCCTGCATGTACGGCTCGTCGATCTGCACCACATCGGCACCGGCGGCGAACAGGTCGCGGATTTCCGCGTTGACGGCCGCGGCATAGTCCATCGCCGCCGCCTCGCGGCTGCCGCCGTAATGGTCGATCTGCGCCTGCTGCGCCATCGTGAACGGGCCGGGCACGGTGATCTTCACGCGCCGCTGCGTGTTGGCGGTGAGGAACTTCACATCCTCGACCATCACGGCATGACGGCGACGGATGGGCCCGGTCACGCGTGGCACCGGGTTGGGATGGCCGCTGCGGTCCAGTGCTTCGCCCGGATTGTCGAGGTCGACGCCGTCAAGCGCGGTGGCGAAGCGGTTGGAGTAGCTCTCGCGCCGCATCTCGCCATCGGAGATGATGTCGAGCCCGGCGCGTTCCTGCGCACGGATGGCCAGCAGCGTCGCATCCTGCCACGCCTCTTCAAGATAGGGTTCCGCGACCCGCCACAATTCCTTCGCGCGCACGCGCGGCGGGAAGCGGCCGGCGAGCTTCTGCCGGTCGATCAGCCACTCGGGTTGGGGATAACTGCCGACCAGTGTAGTGGAAAACAGCATGGGATCCTCGAAGGTCAGTCGCGTGCGGGCCACGCGGGGGAACTGGCAAGCTGTGTGCGGATGGCGGCACCATGCTCATCGAGCCATGGGGCCGGATACACCGCGTCGGCGCGCTGGCCATCGAATTGCACAGCGGGGCGCACGGCATGCGTGGCGGCATGCGGCTCATGCACGGGCACCATGAGCCCCAGGTGCTTCACCTGTGGATCCTGCACGGCGGCATCCACGCGGTTGATGGGCGCGAAGGGCACGTCCTTGCTGCCCAGCTGCTCCACCCAGTGCGCAGTCGGGTGGCGCGAGAACAGCTGATCCAGCTCGCGCCCCAGCGCGTCGTAATTCTCGATACGCGCGAGCCGCGTGGCGAAGCGCGGGTCCGCGGCCAGCTGCGGCGCCTCCAGTGCGGCCACCAGCCCCGTCCAGAATTTCTCCAGCGACGACAGATGGATGGCGATCAAGCCATGGTCACCGGTGCGCAGGATATGCGCCTGCGCCAGGCGCGGCCGGTCGGCCGAGCGCGGCACAGTACCCAGCGCAAAGTAGGCCGCATACGGTTCGACCGCGAAGTGCGCCATCGCCTCCAGCATCGAAACCTCCACCTTGCGGCCGCGGCCGGTGCGGCTGCGATCGAACAACGCACCTAGCACGCCGTAAGAGGCATAGATGCCGGTGATGGCGTCGGCCAGCGCCGGCCCCAGGAAGCGCGGCCGGTCCTCGTCCACTACCACGCTGAGAAAACCCGACAGCGCCTGTGCCACCGAGTCATAGCTGGGACGATCCACATACGGGCCATCCGCGCCGAAGCCGCTGATCGAGCAGTACACCAGCTTCGGATTCAGCTGCTGCAGCCGCTCTGCGCCCGCACCCAGCCGTCCGGCGGTGCCCGGGCGGAAATTCTGGATGAACACATCCGCCTCGCGGATCAGCGCGTCGAACAGCGCGCGGTCGTCCCCCTGCTTCATGTCCAGGGCCAGGCTGCGCTTGTTGCGGTTGTAGGCCTGGAAGTGCGGCGAGTAGCTGCCGCCCTGGTAGGCGCGGTAAGGATCGCCATCCGGACTTTCGATCTTGATCACGTCCGCACCCAGATCGGCCAGCATCATGCCCGCGCAGGGACCGGTGATGAAGGTGCCCTGCTCGACGATGCGCACGCCTTTCAGTACATCAAGTCCCTTCACGCTTCTTCCCTGTTGAAACCCGGTGGCAGCGGACCGTCATATTCGATTGCCTGCGCCGCCGCATGCGACAGCACGAACCCGATGGGCCTGCTCTGCTCCTCGAGCAGATGCGCCACGAGGCTGGCCGTACGCGCCAGCAGCGGCACGCCTTTCAGTGCACCCAGCGGAAAGCCGGCATCCAGCAGCACTGCCGGAATTGCGGCCGACACGTTCATCACCAGCGGCTTGCCGGTGAGTTGTGGCAGCAGCGCCTCGATCTGCCGGGCTGCGCGGCGGTGCGCATCGGGCAGGCCCGCTTCGGCCGCCACGGCGAACAGCCGCGTGGCGCGCGGGTCTTCACCCTTGTGCAGCGGATGACCATATCCGGGCACGGCCTTGCGTGCGCTGCGCAGCTCGTTGATAGCCGCCGTGGCCGCCGCCACCCCATCCTGTGTGCTGCCGCGCGCGACCACATCGGCGAGCAGCTGGCCCGCCGCTTCGGCGGCGCCAAGGATCACGGAGCCACAACCGAGCAGCCCTGCAGCCACGGCGCCCTGCAATGCCTCGGGCGCGGCGGCATAGGTCATGCGGCTGGCCTGCACGCTGGGCACCAGGCCATGTTCGGCAATGGCCACCAGCGTTGCATCCAGCACGCGCCGCTGCGGTGGCTGCGGCAGCTCGCCGGAGAGCAGGAACCACAGGTATTCGGTGAAGCTCACCTGTCCGATGAGTTCGCGGCACAGATCCTTGCCGCGCACCACGATGGTGTCTGCACTGGATGTGGACAGCGCCGAGCTGCGATGCTCCTGGCGACCGATCTTCATTTCCGCTGGACCCCCGCAAAGAATTCGCTATACAAGTCGATTCTTGTTATCCGAGTATCCTCTGTCGCCAGCGCTTCCCATGTCAACGCAAAACGCACCGGATCGATATCTCGAACACGATGGCGCGCGGCTGCGCTGGCGGCTGCAGGGTGAGGGGCCCGCCATCGCGTTGCTGCATGGCTGGGCACTGGATCTGGAGTACTGGAATCCAGCAGTGGAGCGGCTGGCGGAGCACTTCACGCTGTTGCGATTCGACCGTCGTGGCTTCGGCTTGTCCACGGGCCAGCCCGATGCATATCGTGACGTCGATGATCTGCTGGCGGTGCTGCACGCCGCGGCGGTCGAAAGTGCCGTGCTGCTGGGCATGTCGCAGGGCGTCCGTCTGGCGCTGCGGTTTGCCCACACCCACGCAGGCATGACCCGAGCGCTGGTGCTGGATGGCGCGCCGGCGCTTGCTTCCGCATCCGAACTGCCGCTTGCCGAATACCGAACAAGGCTGCAGGAACGCGGCCCGGCTGCCCTGCAGGCCCACATCCTGTTGCATCCATTGATGCGGCTGCAGACCACCGATAGCGCCATGTACCGCCTGCTCACGGGCATCGTGGCGCGTTATCAGGGTCTGGACCTGCTGCGCCCCGGACGGTCAGCGGAGCAACCTGCTGGGCGCCCGTTGAACGCCGGGCCGGTGCTGTCCGGGCTTACGGTGCCCGCGCTGGTGATGACCGGCAGCCGTGACACAGCAGTGCGGCTGGCTGCCGGACGCGCGCTGGCCGATGCCATCCCGGGCGCGCGCTACCTCGAGTTCGAGGGCGCCGGACACCTGGCACTGCTCGATCAGCCCATGCGTTACACCGCCGCCGTGGCGGACTACTGCCGCACATTGCCCGGGTAGCTATCACCTGCAGGAGCGCCGTCGTGGCAGTGCGACGCGGCGCTATATTCGGCGCAGAACCAAGAATCAGAACGTCCGGGGTCCCGCATGAAAACGCTGCGCCTGGGTCTGTGCCTGCTCGGTGTTGCGCTGGCTCCGGCCGCCGCGGCGCAGCGCGCAGTGCCGATGAACAATGGTGGCGGCGCGCCCGTCGCGCCGCCCGGGCTGAGCCAGCCCTTGCCGCCCGGCCCGTTCCTGTACCGCACCGGCGAAGGTCAGAATATCCGCGTCTCGGTGCTGGCGAGGCTGCCATGGCCCTATGCGCTCACCTTCCTCCCGAACGGCGACCTGCTGATCGCGCAGCGCACCGGTGAACTGAAGCTGCTGCGCAAAGGATCCACACAGCTGGCGGCGGTGCCCGGTGGTCCTGCAGCGGTCGGGCCTGCTGCCGGCAACTCGGTGCACGGTTACATGGCCGTCGCGGTGCATCCGGACTTCGCGCGCAATGGCTATCTGTATCTGGTGTACACCAAGCCGCTGGCGGAGAACCGCCGCACCACCGCCGTGGCACGCGCACGTTATGTTGACGGCCGGCTGCTCGACACCCAGGACGTGTGGATTGGCGAGAACATGAGCGGCGGCCCGGCGTCGCTGGCGGTCACGCCCGACGCCAAACTGTGGATCGGCACCAGTGGCGGCGTGGCGCTGGCCGCACAGGACACCGGCACACTGGCCGGCAAGGTGCTGCGCCTCAACGACGATGGCACGGTTCCCGCCGACAATCCCTTCGTGGGCAAGACCGGGGTGCGCCCGGAGATCTATACACTGGGCCATCGCACCGCGCTCGGACTCACTGTGCATCCGGTGAGCGGTGCGGTCTTCCTCAGCGAGATGGGCCCGAACGGCGGCGACGAGATCAACCTGCTCAGGCCGGCCAGCAACTACGGCTGGCCGCTGGTCAGCCTCGGGCGTGCTTACCCCGGCCCGTGGCAGTCCAGGGCCAACGAACCCACGCATGCAGGCTTCGAGCTGCCGCTGCTGTACTGGACGCCGTCCATCTCCGTGTCAGGCCTGACGTTCTACAACGGCGACGCATTGCCTCGATGGAAGGGGGACCTGTTTGTCGGCGGGCTGCGCTATGGCGAGATACCCGGCACCGGGCGCGTGGACCGCGTGGTGCTGAACGACAAGCTGGAGGAGATGCGACGCGAGACGTTGCTGGCGGACCTGCACCAGCGCATCCGCGATGTGAAGGCCGGGCCGGACGGCCTGCTCTACATCGCCACCGACGAGGAGCAGGGTGCCGTCCTGCGCATCGAGCCCGCGCCCTGAGCGGGGCCTCAGCGCTTGTAGCGGCGCGCCACGTACGCCGACAGCGCCGCGAGCTCCGCATCCGTGATTTCGGTCTTGCGGAACGGCGGCATCGACAGTACACCCTGGCGCACGAACTGCGTCACCGACGAGGCGCTCAGGTCGGTGCGCTCCAGCAGCACGGCTGGCAGCTTGCCGCCATATTTCACCTGCAGGGATTGCGTGCCAGGATTGCCGCGCCCCGAATCATGGCAATGCGAACACCAGCGCGCATAGACAGGTTCACCGGCATCCGGCGCCGCAGCGCCGGCGGGAGCTGCAAGCGCACACAGCACCGCCAGCACGGCCGCAGCGCGCATCAGCCTTTCCTCAGGTGTTTCGGCCATACACCATAACGGCCGGCAGACAGGATGCCGTTGGGATCCACCGCGTCCTTGATGGTTTCGCGCAGATGGCGCAGCGCATGGTTGTTGTACGAATAGGTGTTCGCCACCTCATCCTGGAAGGCGGCCGGCGCGCGGTATTCGCCCCAGCCGCGCTGCGCCGCGAGCTCCACCCAGCGGCGGAACGCCGTGCGCATCCTGGCGTTCATCGCCTTGTCGCGGCCGATGGGGAACATGATCATCGCCACCATGGTGCGGTCCCAGTTGGTCATGAACACCGGCCCCTGGAAGCGCAGCGTGCCACCCTCGGATACCGCCGCCAGGTTCTCGGTGAAGAAGCGGGAATATTCCAGCACAGCTTCGCCCGTGCGCGGAATGATGGGTGAGAATCCAATGTGCCCACCGGGCGGCGCGGTTTCCGCCGCGGTGCGACCGAGCATGGCGAAGGTGGAGAGATCCGGCACGCCGAAATTCACCTTGCGCACGCGATTGAGCGTGGCCGCATCCAGCGGCGTACGGAACAGTTCGCCCTCGGTGAACCGCGCGCCGGGAATCTTGCCAAACTGCTCACGGCTGTAGTCCATCTGCGCGCGCACCACCTTTTCCGGACCGTAGATGGGCGCAATGATGGTCCATGCTGCCGCACCCGGCGCGGTGGCCGGCGTACGGGCACTGCCAAAGAGCTGCGTGGAGCCATTCACCACATGCTGGTTTTCAAGCAGGTTCAGCGTATCGAGCAGCGGCACCACGTCCTCGGCGGCCGACACCTGGATGGTGGCTGACTGCATGGCCTCGGGCCGCGGCATCAGGTGGAAACCCATCTTGGTGACCACGCCCATGTTGCCCTGCCGGAACAGCCCATCGACCCAAGGGCCGAAGCCCCAGCGGTTGTGCTGCCAGGACTTGGATTCCGGCAATGCCCCCATGCCGGTGCGCACTACTTCGCCACTGGCCAGGACCACCTCCATGCCGCAGTGGGCGCCGAAATGATCGCGGAACGGACTGGCTGTCCAGCCACCGCCACCATCCAGTGCATTGCCGATCACGCTGCCCCAGCCCGGATCCGGTGGATCGATCCAGAGATCAAGTCCGGCCTTCGTGATGTGCTCGTACAGGTCGAAGTAACTCACACCAGGCTCGACCAGCGCGAAGGCATTGCGCTCGTTGACCTCCAGCACGCGGTTCAGCCGCTTCAGGTCCAGCACCACGCTGCCGGAATACACCGGCGCGGAGCCGCCATAGGCGAGATTGCGCCCCGTGGAGATGGGATAGATCGGCACGCGGTACTGATTGGCAACGCGGACCACCGCCTGCACCTGTTCCAGTGTCGACGGCGCCACCGCAGCGGACGCAAGGCGTTCTTCCGGCTCATCCCAGAAGGGCGAATAGGCATCCCGGTACAGGCCCACGTCCGCGTCGGATGTGAATACCCAGTCGCCGCCCACCGTGTCGCGCCAGGCGCCCAGCACGCGGTTGAAGTCCGCCGGACTCACGCCCGGCGGTGTGCGGCTGCCGCCCGCGGCGGACACCGCAGTGGGTGCTGCCGCCTGCGCCGCGGCGGCCAAAGCCGAAGCCCCGGGCAGTGCCGGCACGGTCGCACCGGCCGCGGCTTGCAGAAAGCGCCGTCGATTCGTCATGACCCCTCCCCCTCTTGTTCTGTTAGGGCTACTTGATCGAGCCCAGCCAGGGAATGAACACTTTCTTCGCGATCTCGCCGTTGTTCAGCTCTTCGTTCATGAAGTGACCATTGCCCTGGATGCCATAGTCTTCCTTCAGTCGCGCCAGCCTCGCGCTGGCGCCGAGCTGGTTCAGGGTATGCACCGAGCAGTGCACGCTGGGCGTGAACATCGGCGCCGACATGGGCGACACCACGAACAGGACGGGCTTGCCGGCGAAGGCAGGCACCGTGCGCAGCTTCTCCTTCGGCTGCAGCCGGCATGGCGTGAGCCCGGCGCCCTCCGAAGGCAGTTCCTCGGTCTCGATCCTCTCGCCCGCAGCGAGCGCCGGCTTGAAAGTGATCAACGATGACAGGTTGTCGGTGATACCCATGGCGGGCTCGATGGCCAGCACGCCTTTCACCAGATTCGGTCGGGCCTCCATCGCCAGCCAGCCGGAAGGCCCGCCCGCTGAATGCGTAACGAGGATGGCCGGACCGATGCGATCCAGCAGCTCGGCCAGGTCTTCCTTCAGCACGGCGTTTGAAACCGTGGGCCCTGGCTCTGAACTGGCGGTATGGTCAGCAACCTCGCGCGAGGTGGCAGCGCCGCCGCCGGGATACTGCCTGCTCTGTACCGTGAAGGTGTTGGCGATGAATTCAGTGGTGGGCTGCGCGCCCAGCTGCTCGCCGTAACTGCGCGAGTTGGGGGAGCGGCCGTGCGCGGGCCGGTCGACGAAATACACATCGAAACCGGCCGCGAGGAAGTAATCCAGCCAGCCGTCACGGCCGTCCGGCGTGCCCATCCAGTCCGTGGCTTGCCCGCCGCCGCCATGCACCAGCACCAGCGGATAAGGATGGCGCTTGCGTGCCACAAGCTGGAAACCCACGTGCATCTGGCCGTCGATGGCGGTGCCCATGCGCGGGGGCGTGCCCGGGCGGCTGGTGTCCACCTGCTTCGCCCTCACCCCCACCCACAAGAATCCCTGGTCGCGCAGGCTGATGGCGCCGGCTTCGCCGCCAGCTGCCAGTGCAGGCGTCGCCGTCGCGCCCAGCAATCCCATCATCACCAGCGCGCAATGGCGCGCCATCCCCAGACTGGTCATATCTCGCCCCCCGTATTGTTATCTCTTGCTATGCATGCGTCATGCAGGCTTGCCCCGCCGGAATGGCAAGGTCAGCAGGAACCACACCAACCCTGGCGTCAACAGCTTCAGCGCCGCCCGCGCCGCCTCTGGCCCCAGCCGCGCATCCAGCGGCATGGCGCCGAACACCTTGCCGCGGATCACCAGCTCGTCGCCGTCGCGGGTCAGCGCGCTCACCGTCATCAGCTCGGCGCCATCGGCGGATCGCAGCTTCATGCCTTGCGCCCCAGCTTCGAGAAATCGAGCTTGAGCGCTTCGAAGATCTTCATCGCAGTGGCGCGTCCCGCGCCGAACACGCCGCCGCCGGGATGCTGGAACGGCCCGACCAGGTACAGGCGGTCCACACCGGGAACCGTGTATTGCCCGAGCGCCGGAGTCGGCCGGTGCGCCCCTGACTGATAGGTAGTGGTGGCAATGCCATGCAGGTCGCCATGCCGGAAGCTGGGCGAGGTGCGCTCCATGTCTGCCGGACTGTCGATGTGGCGCGCGATGATGGCCTGCGGCACATTGGAAACGAAGTCCGACAGGCGATCGATCATGCGATCCGCATACTGCTGCTTGGTGTCGTCCCAGCTCCTGCCATCCGGCCTTTCATACGGCACGTAGTCCCACAGGTGCAGGATGGCCTTGCCCGCAGGCACGCGCGAAGGGTCGAACTGCGACAGGCTGCCCAGCCCCAGCAGCGGCACCGGCAGGAATTGTCCGTAACGCAGCTCGTCAAAGCCGCGGCGCAGCGGTTCGTAGCGATTCGGCAGCATCTCCACCATCACTGCATCGACCACGTCCGGGGAACGGAACTGCAGCGGCGCATCCAGCGCTGCATGCACGGTGATGCAGGCAGCGCTGGTGATATGCGTGGCCTCGGCATCGCTGCGCACCTGCGCGTCGAGGCCTTCGACGATTCCGCCCAGCAGATGCGGATGGATCGCGCCGATCACCGCGTCGCGCGCCTTGAAAGTGCGGCCATCCACGGTTTCCACGGCGCTGGCACGGCCATTGCTCACGCGGATGCGCGCCACATCCGCATTCGCCAGCACCTCGCCACCGTGATCGCGGATACAGGCGATCAATGCGTCGGTGAGCTTGCCGGCGCCTCCGCGCGCCACCCCGAAGCCATACGCCTCGAGGAAGCCGAGGAATACATATGCACCGATCGCAGTGGCCTTCTCGTCAGGCGACACCAGGTTCTCCCCCGCCACGCGCGCAAAGTGCATGCGCACTTTTTCGCTCTCGAACAGATCACACAGGTGATCGTGGCTGCTCATCTGCATGATGCGCCATAGCGCGCGGCCTTCGGGCGACTGGTCGAGCATTGCGTTGGAGGCGCCCACAGGCGCTGGCGGCGCATACAGCGTGGCTGCGATCATCGGCAGCCACGCCGCCGCCTGCTTCGATATCGCGAGAAAGGTCTGCGCATCTCGCTGCGAGAACTTGGCGATCTCCGCGGCGGAGCGCTGCGGGTCGCGATGCAGCTTCAGCGTGCTGCCATCCTCGAACACCGACATCATCGGCACCTCGGGAAACAGGTACTCCAGCCCGTAGCGGGATTTCAGCCCCAGCTCATCGTTCTTCAGCAGCGGGTTGGCCTGGATGAAGATGTGGCTCATCGAATGCTGGTCGTGCCGGAAGCCGGGCAGGGTCAGTTCGCGCGACACCACGCCGCCGCCGAACCACGCATTGCGTTCGAGCACCAGCACCTTGCGGCCGGCCACAGCGAGATAAGCTGCGGCAACCAGGCCGTTGTGGCCGGAACCCACGGCTACGACATCAGCGTCTTGCATCCATACCCCCCCGTCGAGTCTGTTGTGTTTGCACCGACGATACGCGTTGCGCTGTATTAGGATCAATCACGATGGACGTAAGCTACGAGATCTTCGCTATCCGCTATGCGCACCTGGAGCGCACGGCGCGCCACAATTTCATCGATGGCGATGCGCATGACGGGCCCATGCCGCTCGACTATTACGTGTGGGCCATCGTCGGCCAGGGCCGCAGCTGGGTGCTGGATACCGGCTTCGATGCCGCCATGGCCGCCCGCCGCCAGCGCGAACTCGTCCGCCCCGTGGGCGAGGGGTTAAAGGTTATCGGTCTGGATCCGGCCACGGTGCGCGACGTGATCATCAGCCACATGCACTACGATCATGCCGGCAACCACGAGCTGTTCCCGCTGGCGCGCTACCACCTGCAGCGGGAAGAAATGAGCTTCTGCACCGGGCACGCCATGTGCCACTCGCTGCTGCGCGCACCGTTCGATGTCGCCGATGTGCAGGCCATGGTGGGCCGCGTGTTCGGCGACCGCGTGGTGTTCCACGACGGCGATGCCGAACTTGCGCCCGGCCTCACCCTGCATCGCGTGGGCGGGCACACGCGAGGCCTTCAGGTGGTGCGCGTGCATACACGGCGCGGCTGGGTGGTGCTGGCTTCCGACGCGGCCCATTTCTACGCCAACTGGGAGCAGCGCCGGCCATTCCCCATCGTCGAGAATGTGACTGCCTACCTGGATGCCCTGCGGCGCATCGAGGCGCTGGCGGACTCGCCACGGCATGTCATTCCGGGGCATGATCCGCAGGTCCTGCGCCGCTATCCGCAGGCGCTGCCGGGCGTGGCGGACATAGTCCGCCTCGACCTGGCGCCGCTCGGCGAACAGGACAACTGACACAACAAGCCCGGGCAACGGGCGGGGGCATGGCAATTGGAACGGATTGCGTTCATCGGCGCCGGGCGCATGGGTTCGCCCATGGCCGCGCGGCTGCTGGCTGCCGGTCATGCGGTAAGCGTGTTCGACACCAGCCAGGCCGCGATGGCGGCATTGCAGACCCAGGGTGCCCGGCCCGCGGCTTCTGCCGTCGACGCCGCGCGCGGTGCGCACATCGTGATGGCGAGCCTGCCCTCCCCCGCGGTCGTGCGCGCAGTGGCGGCGGACATCGCCACCGTGGCGGGGGTCGCGTTGTTCATCGACCTGTCCACCTCCGGTCCAGCCGCGGTGCAGGCTGCTGCCGCGGCGCTGGGCGCCGCCGGCATCGCCATGGTGGACGCACCGGTTTCCGGCGGTGTGAAAGGCGCCGCCGCCGGCACGCTGACGCTGATGGTGGCTGGCCCCCCGGCCGCTGTCGCGCGCGCGCGGGCGCTGCTTGCATTGCTGGGGCGGGTCATCGTGGTGGGCGAGAAACCGGGTCTCGGCCAGACGCTCAAACTGGCCAACAACCTCATGTCGGCAGCCTCGCTGGCCATCGCCAGCGAGGCCATGGCCATGGGCGTCAAGGCGGGGCTGGATCCGGCCGTCATGCTGGAGGTGATCAACGCCTCCTCCGGCCGCAACAGCGCCACGCAGGACAAGATTCCAAAACACGTACTCAATCGCCGCTTCGATTTCGGATTCGCCAATGCGCTCTCCTTCAAGGACGTGCGCTTGTGCCTGGAAGAGGCCGAGGCGCTGGGGGTGCCGATGGTGGTGGGCACTGCGGTGCGCCAGATGCTGTCGATCACGCAACAGGTGTGCGGTCCCGCGGCGGACTGCACGGAGATGGTCAAGGTGCTGGAGAACTGGGTTGGCTGCCAGATCGGCGCCGCAGAAGGAGAGATGCATGAGCAATGAGAAATTCGAGCGCGGTCTGGCGCTGCGCAAGCAGGTGCTGGGGGCAGATTACGTGGAGAAGTCGATGGCGGGCGCCGACGATTTCAGCCGCCCCATGCAGGAGCTGTCGACCGAGTACTGCTGGGGTCATGTGTGGACGCGCCCCGGCCTCGCGCTGCGCGACCGCAGCCTGATCAACCTCGGCATGATCAGTGCGCTGAACCGCCCGCACGAGCTCAAGCTGCACGTGAAGGCGGCGCTGAACAATGGCCTGTCGCGGGAGGAGATCCGCGAGGTGCTGCTGCAGGTGGCGGTCTATTGCGGTGTCCCGGCCGGCATCGACAGTGTGCGCATCGCGCGCGAGGCTTTCGCGGAAGTCGACGCGGCCGCGAAGGGCTGAGCATGACAGCCATCGCCAGGACCGCGCAGGAACAGCTGGTGCTCGATTTCTTCCGCATACTCTCCAGCGGCGAGCTGGAGGCGATCCGCGCCACGCTGCACCCCGAGGCGCAATGGCGGCCCATGGTCGAGAACATCCCTGGCGCCGGCGTGCATGGGCCACGTGATTACATCGTGGACCAGTTCCTGGGCCCGGTGCGCGGCATGTTCGCACCTGGCGACCCGAAGACCACGGTGCACAGCATCGTCTCTGCCGGCGACTTCGTGATGTGCGAGTCGCGCGGTCTCGGCAAGCTCGCCGACGGCCGCATCTATGACAACCGCTATGCGTGGGCACTGGAACTGAAGGATGGGCTGGTGTACCGCATCCGCGAATACATGGACAGCCACTACATCGCCACGCTGTTCGGCGGCACCTGAGGAATCATGAGCACGCTCGACGGCAAGACGATCATTGTTACCGGCGCCGCTGGCGCCATCGGCTCTGCCACCGCGCGCGTGCTGGCACGCCAGGGCGCGCAGCTGCTGCTGGTGGACGTGCGCGAGCCGGAACTTGCCGCGCGCGAACAGGAGCTGCGCGCCGCCGGCTTCACTGTGGCGAGCCAGGCGGCCGACGTCAGTCGTGGCGCCGATGTGAAGGCATATGTGGATGCCGCAGTCGCGCGTTTCGGCCGCATCGATGGGCTGTTCAGCAATGCCGGCATCGAGGGCCATATCGCTCCGACCTGGGAATACGACGAGCAGGAGTTCGACCGCATCACGCGCGTCAACGTGAACGGCGTGTTCCTCGGCATGCGGCATGTGCTGCCGGTGATGCTGGCGCAGGGCAGCGGATCCATCGTGAACACGGCGTCGATCGGCAGCGAACGTGGCCTCGCCGGCGCGTGCACCTACAACGCCAGCAAGCACGCTGTGGTGGGCCTGACGCGTACCGCGGCAGCCGAGGCCGGCCCTAGGGGCATCCGCGTCAACTGCGTGATGCCGGGCGTGATCGATACGCCGCTGCTGGATTCCGTGCTCGGCCCGCTGTTCAACGGCGACATCGACATGGGCAAAGAGGTGCTGGGCAAGATTGCGCCGCTCGAGCGCATCGGCCAGCCCGCGGAGATCGGCGAGGTCGTGGCCTTCCTGCTGTCAGATGCCGCGAGTTTCGTCACCGGTGCAGCGTGGTCGATTGATGGCGGGGCGCTGTGCACCATCAGGCATTGATCCAGGACTGACCAACACAACAAAGGGGGGGATGATGGCTGGCGACAAACGCTACCAGTGGCTGCTGATCGGCTTGCTCAGCGCGAACTTCGGGGTCGTGTTCTTCGATCGCCAGGCATTTACCTTCCTGGGCACATTCATCCAGCCTGATCTGGACCTGACCCAGGCCCAGATTGGTGATATCGCCGCTGCGTTCTCCTTTGCCTGGGCCATCGCCGGCCTCGGCATGGGCACCATTTCGGACCGCTTCGGCCGCCGCAAGACCATCCTGGTGATCGCCACCCTGGTCTTCTCCATTGCCTCGGTGCTTTCGGGCCTGGCTACCGGTTTTGCCGCCCTGCTGGGGGCACGCATGCTGATGGGCATTGCAGAGGGCGGCATCATGCCCATCACCCAGACACTCATCGCCGCCGACGTGGCACCCGAAAGGCGCGGCCTGGCACATGGCATCGCCCAGAACGTGGGCGCGAATTTCCTGGCGAACTTCCTGGGCCCCATCGTCGTGGTAGCCATCGCGCTGGCCGTGGGCTGGCGACATGCATTCATGATCGTGGCCATCCCCGGGTTCGTGATGGCGCTGCTGCTGGCCTGGCTGGTGCGCGAGCCACATCATCTCGACCGTCATCCCAAGCCCACGCTGGCCGGCGCCCTCGCGCTGCTGTCGGACCGCAACATCCTGGTCTGTGCGGTGCTGTCGACGCTGCTGGTCGCTTATCTGGTGGTGTTTGCAGTGTTCATGCCGTTCTATCTCGAGGGCGCGCGCGGCCTTGCCCCGGCGCAGTGGCGCTGGATCATGGCAAGCAGCGGCCTTGCGTCCATCGCCATCGCGTTCATCGTGCCGGGGCTGTCGGATCGCATCGGGCGCAAGCCAGTGGCCGTGGTCGCCTGCCTGCTGGGCATCTGCGTCCCGCTGGGTGCCATGTGGGTGGATGGCAGCGCCCTGTGGCATTACTACGCGGTGTTCGCGGCGGGCGCGTCCATCACTGGCGTGTTCCCGCTGGCCATGGCCACCATTCCTTCTGAAGTGGTCAAGCCCGGGCTCACCGCCACGGCGCTCAGCCTCACCATGGGGGTCAGCGAGATCGTGGGCGGCGTGCTCGCACCTTCGCTGGCGGGCCGGGCGTCGGTGGCGCACGGGCTGGCGGCGCCATTGTGGATCGTGGCTGGGCTGGCAGCGGCCAGTGGCATCGTGGCGCTGCTGTTGCGCGAAACCGCACCGCAGGTGCTGGCGCGCCGTGCCGGACAGCCTTGAGAGGGAGCCATGAGCCGCGCGCGGGAATTCGACTATCTCATCGTCGGCGCCGGCACCGCCGGCTGCGTGCTGGCCGCGCGCCTGAGTGAAGACCCCGCTGTCGAGGTCTGCCTGATCGAGGCCGGGCCGCGGGACACGCACCCTTTCATCCAGGTGCCGGCGTTGGTGGGAGCGGCAATCTCCCGCCGCCAGCTGAACTGGGGCTTCATGACCGAGCCGCAGCCCGAGCTGGACAACCGGCGCATTCCGCTGCCGCGTGGCCACGTGGTCGGCGGCTCCGGATCCATCAATGGCATGGCTTACTTCCGCGGCCAGCCGCAGGATTTCGAAGACTGGGCCGCCGCAGGCTGTGCGGGCTGGAGCTGGCGCGAGGTGCTGCCCTACTTCATCCGCTCCGAGCACAACGAGAACTATCCGGATTCGCCCTATCACGGGCATGACGGACCCATCAATGTGCGGCACATCCGCCACCCGAACCGGTTGAACGCGGTCTTCCTCGGCGCCTTCGCCGCGCTGGGCGAGTATCGGCCCTGCGCGGATTTCACCGGCGCGCGGCCGGAGGGCTATGGGCTGCGCCAGGGCACCATCCGTCGTGGACGGCGTGACTCGACCGCCAATGCCTTCCTGCGCCCGGCCCTGTCTCGACCCAACCTCACGCTGCTGACCAATGCCGCGGTGGCGCGCATCCATGTGGACGGCGGCGTGGCCACAGGCGTCGAGCTGCAGGCGGCCCGTCCCGACGGCTCGCGCACGTTGCGCGCGCGACGGGAAGTACTGCTGTGCGCTGGCGCCGTGCAATCGCCGCAGTTGCTGATGTTGTCTGGCATCGGTGACAGCGCCGAACTGCAGCGGCATGGCATAGCGCTGCAGCAGCATCTGCCTGGCGTTGGAGGCAACTACCACGACCATCTCGCCGCGCCAGTCCTGATGGAGTCGCGCAATACCCTGTCGTATGGCCTCTCGGCACGCACCGCGCCGCGTGCGGCCTGGAACCTGCTGCAGTACCTGCTGTGGCGCGACGGCCCGCTGGCCAGCAACCTGTTCGAGTCCACCGCGTTCATACGCAGCGCTGCCGATTCCGATCGCCCCGACCTGCAGATCGTGTTCCAGCCAGCGCGGCGCAACCGCGGCACTTTTCCGCTGCCGCTCGGGCATGGCTTCGCCATCAGCAGCGTGGCGCTGTACCCGCGCAGCCGCGGCCGCATCCGGCTTGCCAGCGCCGATCCGGCCGCAGCGCCACGCGTGGACGCCAATTTCCTCAGCGACCCCGCCGACATCCAGCCGCTGCTGCATGGCCTGAAGCTGGCGCGGCGGCTGTTCGCCTCCAGCCTCTTCGGGCGCTTCAAGGCGCGTGAGGTCTCGCCCGGTCCGGCGGTCGGCGATGATGCCGGCCTCATGGCTTACATACGCCGCGTGGCGGCCACTGCGCATCATCCTGTCGGCACCTGCCGCATGGGCAGCGATGCCGAGGCCGTGGTGGATCCGGCCCTGCGCGTGCATGGCATTGCCGGCCTGCGCGTGGTGGATGCCGCCATCTTCCCGCATGTGGTCGGCGGCAACACCAATGCACCCGTAGTGATGGTGGCGGAGAAGGCAGCGGACCTGATCCGCGGTCGCGCGGCACCACCCCCGTTCCAGGAGTAGCAACATGGCAGTTGAGACCATCCGGCACTGGCAGGTAGGCGATGTCGAAATCGCGCGCATCGTCGAGGTGGATGCCTGGGAAGACGACATCACCATGTTGCTGCCGGAAGCAACACCGCAGTTCGTGCAGCAGTTTCCCTGGCTGCTGCCGCACTTCGCGACGCCGGACGGCCACATGCTGGTGTCCTTCCAGTGCTTCGTGCTGCGCTCGCAAGGTCACAGCGTGATGATCGATACCTGCATCGGTGCCGAGCGCGAGCGCGAATTCGACGTTTTCACGAACCTGCAGACCACTTTTCTCACGGACCTCGCGGCCGCCGGCTTCCCGCACGAGTCGATTACCGATGTGCTGTGCACCCACCTGCACTTCGACCACGTGGGCTGGAACACGCGCAAGGTGGATGGGAAGTGGGTGCCCACCTTCCCGCAGGCGCACTACCTCTTCGGCCGCAGTGAATTTGCGCACTGGAAGCATCTGCGCGACACCAATGGCTACCACCACATGCACCACCTGGAAGACGCCATCGATCCGGTGGTCGAGGCAGGCCTGGTGCAGCTCATCGATGCGGATTTCAAGCTGACTGACGAGGTGTCGCTGATCCCCACGCCAGGCCACACGCCCGGCCATGTAAGCGTGCTGATCCAGTCACGCGGGCAAAGTGCAGTGATCACGGGCGACCTGATGCACAACCCCATCCAGATCGCCGTGCCGGGCACCGAGGCGCGCTTCGACATGGACAAGACCATGGCCGCGCGCACCCGCGTCGAGTTCGTCGAGCGCTTCAATCGGTCCGGGACGCTGGTGATCGGCAGTCATTTCTCCGATCCCAGTGCCGGGCATATCGTGCCGGATGGCCGCGCCTGGAAACTGGAGGTGAAGTGAGCATGGGCGCGCAACCGGATCTGTCCGGCCAATCCATCCTGATCACCGGTGCAGGTCGCGGGCTGGGACGCTCGATGGCGGTGAAGCTGGCCAGCTGCGGGGCGACGCTGGCGCTGCTGGATGTGGACGCCGCCAGCTGCGAAAGCGCTGCCGCGGACCTGCGCGACAGCGGTGCGCAGGCCTACGCCTACGCCGTCGATGTGGCGCGACGCGGCGAGCTGCTGGCTGCAGCCGAGCAGTTCGCCTCGCGCACTGGCCGCCTTGATGCGGTGATCAACAACGCCATGCTGCTGCGCTACGAACCCGCCGAGACAGTCACCGAGGAGGTACTGTCCCGCATGACCGGCATCGGCATCCACGGCAGCCTGTGGGGCGCTCAGGCCCTGCTGGCGCACTACGACCCCGTGCGCGGCGGGTCGATCATCAACATGGCCTCGCCGGTGGCCGAGCGCGGCTACCCCAATACAGTGGCCTACAGCCTGGTGAAGGCCGCCGTGGTCTCGATGACCAAAGTGCTCGCCGCCGAATTCGGACCGCGCAACATCCGGGTCAATGCCATCGCTCCGGGCTCGGTGCCAACGCCGGGTGCCCTGGGGCTCAATGATCCGGCCGAATACGAGCGCCGCAAGCGCAGCATTCCCCTGCGGCGGCTGGGACGCGAGGAAGACAACGCCGAAGCCTGTGCATTCCTGCTCAGCTCCGCGGCGTCGTTCATCAACGGCGAGATACTCCACGTGGACGGCGGCATTGCCGCAGCGGGTTGAACATGACCACAGCCATCCCCGAATACGATGTCGACATCTTCAGCCACGACTCGGTCCGCAGGGCCAACGAGGTGGACGACCGGCTGCGCGAATTCGCCCCGGTGGTGCGCCTGCCCGGCGAGGACGCCGTGATGCTGGCGCGGTTCGAGCATGTATCGGCAGGATTGAAGGACTGGCGCAGCTATTCCTCCACTTCGCGCCCCTGGCACGATCCGAATTCCGTACGCCCGGAACTGCTGCTGACGGATGATCCGCCCAAGCACACCGGCGTGCGTGCGGTGGTGTCGAATGCGCTGTCGCCTGCCGCACTGAACCGCATGGCCGAAGCCTTCAATGACGATGCGCGCACCATAGTTGAAGGCCTGCGCAGCCGTGAGGGCGAGACGATCGATGCCGTCGCCGACATCACCCAGGTGTTCGTCTACAAGGTGCTGCCTGATCTGATCGGACTGCCGCTGGAAGGCCGGCAGCACATGTCGGCCTTCGGCCACATGGTGTGGGCCACGATGGGACCGATGAATGCGCTGTTCCAGGAGGCCATGCAGGGCACCGAAGAAGTGATCGCCTGGGCCGGTGCCTGCTGCCGGCGCGAGAACCTCGCCCCCGGCAGCCTCGGCATGGCGATGTACGAAGCCGCGGACCGCGGCGAGGTCACGCCGGCCGAAGCGGAACTGCTGGTGGGCATCCTGCTGTCCGCGGCTGCGGATACCACCGTGATGACGCTCGCCAATACGCTGCGCGCATTCAGCGAATTCCCCGGGCAGTTCGCGCGCGTGCAGGCGGATCCCTCGCTGGCGCGCGCCGCCTTCGAGGAAAGCCTGCGGTGGGATTCACCTTCGCGCATGGCAGGCCGCATTGCTACCCGCGACATCCAGATCGAGGATTATGTGATCCCGCAGGGCACGCGCTGCGGCTTGATGTTTGCCGCGGCCAACCGCGACCCGCGCCGCTGGGAAGATCCTTACCGTTTCGACATCAGCCGGCGCAACACCGGACACCTGGGGTTCGGGTTCGGCGTCCATGCCTGCGTCGGCCGGGTGCTCGCGTTGCTGGAGGCCGATGCGCTGCTGGGGGCGGTGGCCGCGTCGGTGCGGCACATCGAGGCCGCCGGCGAGCCGGTGCCGTGGATGACCACGATCGGCCACGGCCCGGCCAGGCTGCCGCTGCGGCTGCGCTTCAACTAGAAGCGCAGGTTCATTCCGCCGCCGACAGCACCATGTCGCCGATCTTCTGAAACCGCCGCATGTTCGCGTTATGCCCCATCACGCCGGCTGTCAGGCAGGCGAAGGTGACATCGCGCTGCGGATCCACCCAGAACAGTGACGTGCCGGCGCCGTAGTTGCCGAAACTGCGGGGCGAAGCCAGCGTGCCAAACATGTGGTTGCACAGCGCCGCGCCGCGCAGCGAGAAGCCCAGGCCGATATACGCTGGCGCAGGCTCGATACCCTCTTCCCGGCCGCGCGCCGCATACAGCTCATTGACCATGTCGCCGGTCCAGTTGCGCGTGGCCAGGTCGATCATCGCCGGCGACAGCAGCCGCGCGCCGTCCAGCGTGCCACCCCGGCGGAACATCTCGGCGAAGCGGAACATGTCCGGGGTGGTCGACACGATGCCCACCCAGGGCATCTCCGCCTGCTCGTCCTCGAAAGCGCCGTTGGCGCCCGGCACATTGCGGCTCTTGTGGCCGATGGGATAGTTGCCGCGGAAATCCGGCACCACCTTGCGGGGCCGCAGATCCGCCCGCAGCCCGACGCAGGTGTCGCGCATGCCGAGCGGATCGAGGATGTCCTGCTGCACGATGTCGCGATAACGACGCTTGCCCGGATCAGTGCGCAGCAGCGCCTCGGCCATCAGCACATGGTTGGCCAGCGGCGAATAGGCCACCTTCACGCAGGGCGCATCCGCCGGGGCCACTTCCGCGATCACGGTGCGCGCGATTTCCGCGAAGTTGTCGATGTACCACCCGGGCTGCACCTCGAAAATGATGGGGAAGCCGGCCTGATGGGACAGCAGGTGCCAGACCAGTATCTTCTCGCGGCCGCGGCCGCTGAATTCCGGCAGCAACGACGCTATCGGCGTGGTGAGCTCGAAGCGACCCTGCTCCACGGCGCGCAGCACCAGCAGGTTGGTGAAGGCCTTGGTCACCGAAAAGATGTTGAAGACCGAGTCCAGCGCCAGCGGACGGCTCTGTTCCGCATCCGCGGCACCGATGGCCGCCTCCAGAGCCACATGGCCACCCCGGGCCACCTTGATTACCGCGCCGTGGTAAAGCCCGGCGCGGATATCCGCGCGGATCACCGCTCCCAGCTCGTGCAGCCGGGACTGATTCATGCCCTGCGTCATCGCGCTCCCCCCTGATTTATTGTTGGCAATGTCTACGTACGAATCGTTCTCTTCGACTGCGACCTACAGATCGATTTCAATGCTCACCGGGCAGTGATCCGAGCCCATCACGTCCGGATGGATCTGCGCCGATTTCACGTAAGGCCGCAGCGATGCCGAGACCAGCACGTAATCGATTCTCCATCCCACGTTGCGGGCGCGCGCGTTGGCGAAATGCGACCACCATGAATAGTGGCCGTTGCCCTGGGTGAACATGCGGAACGTATCGATGAACCCCGCATCGACGAAGCTCTGGAAGCCCGCGCGCTCCTCGTCGGTGAATCCCTTCTTGCCGCGATTGGGCTTGGGATTGGTCAGGTCCAGTTCCGTGTGCGCCACGTTGAGGTCGCCACAGAAAATCACCGGCTTCTTCTGCTCCAGCAGCTTCACATAGGCAAGGAATGCCGGGTCCCAGTGCTCGTGCCGCAGCTTGACGCGCGACAGGTCTTCCTTGGCGTTCGGCGTGTATACCGTCACGGCGTAGAACTTGTCGAACTCCGCCGTGACCACGCGACCCTCGTTCCAGGAATCGCGCTTGAGCTCGTCCGCGAAAGTGAATTGTTCGGCGAAGCTCGCCGGGAAGCCATTGGTGGCCTGGATGGGCTGCTGCCTGCAGAAGATGGCGGTGCCGGAATATCCCTTCTTCTCCGCCGAATTCCAGTACTCGTGATAGCCGGTGAGGTCGATCTCGGCCTGTCCGCGCTCCGCCTTGGTTTCCTGCAGGCACACGATATCTGGCGCGTGCTCGGCAATGAACTTCTGGAAGGTGCCCTTCTTGACAACGGCACGGATGCCGTTGACGTTCCATGAGTAGAACTTCATGGGCGCAGTATAAGGGATGTGCCCGGCGGCTCAGGGCTCGGTCAACGCAAACAGGATCCGCAGGTCCTCCGCATCGAGTTCCTCGGTATTCATGCCGCGGAAACGCAAATGGAAGGCGCGTACCGCCTTGGGGCGGTCGCTCAATGCATAGCCGATCTGCGCCAGCGCCCGCCACGGATCGAAGCCCGCCGGCGCGGGCGGCGCGTCCGCGGCGGGCCAGATGCCGAAACCTGCGGCATGCAGGCGCTGCCACGGGAAGCGCGGGCCCGGATCCACCTTGCGCGTCGGCGCGAGGTCGGCATGGGCGATGACCTGGGTGCGGGGAATGGCCCAGCGCGTGCACAGGTCATCAAGCAGCACGAGCAGGCTGGCGATCTGGGGCTCGGTGAATTCCGCCATGCCGTCATTGTCGATCTCGATGCCCAGCGAGGCGGCATTGAGGTTGGTGATCGTTCCCCAGCGACCGCCGCCCGCATGCCAGGCCCGCAGTTCATCCGGCACCAGCTGGTATCGCTGGCCGTCGCGCCCGATCAGATAGTGGGCACTGACAGGGCCATGATCATTGGCGGTACGCAGCGTCAGCAGGCTCTGCTGCACCGATTTCTGCTCGGTGGCATGCAGCACGATGATGACCGGCATGCGCTCGTCGCGGTTCGGTGACGGAACCCAGCTGGCCAGCGGGTTGCGCGTAACCTTGATATGACTGGCGCAGCCGGTGAGCGCGAGCGCCGCCAGCAGTATCGTTGTCCATCGCAACATACCCTCGACTCCGTCCGGTGCACGATGCCGCCAGGTACTGGTCAAGCAACGCAGGGCCGGTACAGAATACGGCAGAAATCGCCGGCCTCAACCGCCAGAAAAGAAAATGAAAATGCGAGCCCGCTTCATTGCCCTGCTGCTGTGCGCCTGCGTCGGGATCGTGCGGGCCGCCGAATGGCAGGTGGTAATGCTCAAGCCGCAGGGCTGCATCAACTGCCTGTACCTGGAAGAAATCCTGAAGCGCGGCGCGCAGCTGCGCACGGCCACGCTTGCAGACTCGAACGGCGGCCAGGTCAGCGCGCCCATCCTGCGTCGCAGCTCCGCTGCACTGTCGGCGCAGGAGTGGGCGGAATTGCGGGCCCTTCCCTACTTCGATGAAGCCGCATGGCAACGGCAGGTTGCGGACCGTTCCGCGCAGATACTGCTGAAGCGTGATGGCCTCATCGCCGCGGCCGGCGACATCGCCGAATCCGTGGACATGCGCGGGGTGCGTTTCCCGGACACCCTCAACATGCCGGCAACCGGGCAGGATCCGGCCATCGCGCGCGACGCCCGCGTGGCGTACCTGCGGGATCTCTACCTCAACTCCTGGAACCTCAACTGGTTCTATCAGCTGGCATTGGACCCGTCCCTGCATCGCACGCGCAGCGACGCCGCATGGATTGCCAGCCAGTCCGGCACCCTTGTGCCACCTTTGGACGCCGCCAATGTGCTGCTGGTGTCCACCGCCACCGGTGCCGCCGACAACGAAATCTTCAATGCGCTGCGTATCGAGGAGATCCGCGAAGTGCTGGCGGGGTCTCTGGCGCTGGCGCCGTCGCAGCTGCGCATCTTCTATGGCGGTGGCCCCGGTCGCGGCGCCAATGCGCTGGAAGTGCGCGGTGGGCGCATCGGGCTGGTGCGGCGCGACGTCACGAATGCAACGCCGTTCACTCCCGAGACCGCATTGCGCACTTTCCAGTCCATCCGCGCGCGGCCCGCCAGCCGCAACCTGCTGGTATTGATCGGCCACGGCAATCCCGACGGCGCCGGGATGTGGGGCAGCCCCACGGCGCTGGCGCCGGCCACGCTGCGTGCCCTGCATCAGCATGGTGGTGGCGACGATGTGCTGGTGAGCGGCAACTGCTACGGCGGCGTGATGGCGCAGGCGTTGAGCTGCGGCTTCTTCGGCGCGCGCCCGGACCTGATCGCCACCGGCTGCCAGGCAGATGCGGCGGTGGTTGCGGAGAGTCGTGACTACCTGCACATGTTCTTTTCAAGTCTCACGCCCGCATTGCGCACCGCTGCCGATGCCGATGGTGATGGCGAGATTTCGTTCGCCGAGGCGCATTGGCATGCGAGCACCGAGAGCGACCCGCGCAATGTCACGTACAGCAGCGTGGACGCACTGGCCGACGGCTATTTCGCTGCGCACCCGGAGGCCCTGCCCCCGACGCTGACCGTGGCCGAGATCAGGAACCTGGCTGCCGCTGCGCCACCGGCCGAGGGCAAGGCACTGCGCAGGCTGGTCGAGGACTTCAACCCCGTGCTGGCGGTGCCGCTTGGTGAGCTGGCGCAACAGGCGGAAGAGTGGGGACCGGGCAGCTACCTGCCGCGGGTGCTCGCCGGACAGCTCACGCGGCGCGTGCTCTTCCTGCAGTCGCAGGCGCTGCAGGGCGTCCAGAATGCGGAGCTGGCGCGACTGCAGTCCTGCGAGAACCGCGCAGTGTCAGCCTTCCTGAAGCCCTGAACCCTTACACTGCTTCGACACAATTAAAAGGGGGGGGAACATGCCACACCAATGCTTCATGCGGCGCGCTCACGGCGCGGGCATTACCGGCGCTCTGGGTGTGCTCGTCATTTTGCCGGCGCATGGGGCCGGTGCCCCGGCGGATGCACAGGCCGGTTGGGCCGCGGTGGCCGGCTGCGCCAGGCAGCTGGTCGAGCGCACCCGGCACATCTGCCTCGACCAGGTGCTGCGTGATGCTGGCCTGCTGGACAGCGGCGCCTCCACGGCCCAGCCGGAAACGGCGTCCGCGCCCGCCGCGGTTACGTCCCCCGCATCATCCGCATCATCCGCATCAGCGCCGCCGCCACAGGCGGCAGTCCCGGGGGTACCGCCCACCGCGAAACGCACGGATCCGCAGAACACCGTGATCGCCACGGTCAGCAGCACTGCGGACGGCCGGTACATCATCACCACCCGCGAGGGCACGGTGTGGAGGCAGACCGAACGCCTGCCGCTGCCGCGGCCGCCTGTGGCCGGCGATCCGATACGCGTGCGCAACGGATCCATGGGCAGCTA
>JBEVNO010000198.1:0-5954 GCA_040508085.1 Steroidobacteraceae bacterium | reverse complement strand
CAGGCGGCGCGCCTGCGCACCGATAGGCGTGCCGTTCACCAGCGGGAAGTTGTCGGGGCGGTCCGATTCCACATGCACGATGTAGAAACCGTCCGAACGGCGGGTGATGGCAGCCACCTGCACGCCCGGACGGCCCAGCGTGGTGAGTGCCTTGGCCAGCTCCAGCTCGCGTCCGGCAAAGGCGCCCGAAAGCACCTGCAGTTTCGCCTTCTTCAGGGCGGGCTGCGCCCCCTCCGGCAGCGCGCGCATCGCGCCCGTGTTGCCGGTGGGCGGGGGCGCCGCCGCCTGGATTTTCTCCACCGGCCGCTGCGAGGGCTGGATCACCATCGTCTTTTCGAATTCGTCCTGCTGGCCCTCATCGTCTTCGACGAAGCGCAGCTGGTGGTGGCCGACGGTGATCACGTCGCCATGTTGCAGCGCATGCTTCTTGATCAGCTTGCCGTTGACGTAGGTGCCGTTGGTGCTGTTCAGATCCTCAAGGAAGGAGTCATTGAGGATGTTGATGATCAAGGAGTGGTGGCCCGACACCGCGGGGTTGTCGATGCGGATGTCGTTATCCGGCAGGCGCCCCACCGTGTAACGTTCCTTGTTCATGTTGTATTCGGCCATTACCTGGCCATCGAGAGTCAGTACGAGCCGTGCCATGTTGAGCGCCTTTCCGTCAGCTGAACCACTTCAGGATTCTGTCAAATATACCGCGTTGTGCAGGGAATGAGTCCAACACCTGCGCGATCACCACCGAGATGTTGTCCTTGCCACCATTGTCGTTGGCCAGCTGTATCAGGTGCTGGCCCACGTTGTTGAGGTTATGGCCGAAGGTGTTGACCGTGACGGCCATGTCGTCGTCACCGATCATGTCCGACAAACCGTCGGAGCACAGCAGGTAGACGTCGCCCTTGTGAACTGGATGCTCCTGCATCTCTACATCAACCTGGTTCTCGACGCCCAGGGCGCGCGTCACATAGTTCTTGTTGGAGGCGCGCTGCGCCTCTTCCGGCGAGTAGAAGCCGCGGTCCACCAGCTCCTGCAGCAGGGAGTGGTCGAGCGTTATCTGTTCGATGGCGTCGCCACACACGCGGTACAGACGTGAATCCCCGACATGGGCCACCGAGATGCGGTTGTCGTGGAACAGGGCGGCGACCACGGTGGTGCCCATGCCCTCGCACTGTGCCTGGCTGCGGGCGGTCTGGTAGATGATCTTGTTGGCGCGCTGGATGGCGTCGCGCAGGATGATGGCGGGACGTGACAGCCCGGTAGTGGCGTCCGGCACGGACAGATCCTGCAGTTCCAGGGCCTCGCGCACGAGGTTGAACACCGTCTTCACGGCAATGCCGCTGGCGACTTCACCCGCGTTATAGCCACCCATGCCGTCGGCCAGTACAACGAGTCCCAGCTCCGCATCCTGGGCGATCATGTCCTCGTTGTGTTCCCGCACCTTGCCGGTATCGGTCTGGCCTACGCACAGCAGTTTGCCTTTCAGGCTCATCAGGCAACGAGTTCCCGGTGGTCTCCCTAATCCTGCGGCATCGTACTTAACTCCCGGATTATCTGCACTCCACAAGCGCTTGTTCGGGGAGCCTTTGTGCGGATTTGAGGGGTGCGTCGCGTGCTAGCATCCGGCCCCTTGCCAGTGGATGCCGCCTTGGCCCGACCCAGCTCCGTCTATGTCTGCAGTGCCTGTCACGGCCAGAGTGCCAAGTGGCAGGGCCAGTGCCCGCACTGCGGGGAGTGGAACACGCTCTCCGCCGAAGCGCGGCCGGCTGGTGGCAAGCCAGCAGGCAGGATGCGTGCCGCGAGCCTGGTTGCTCCATCCACCTCGGCTGCACTCACCGATGCCATCGCCACCGGTACGGATCACGCCGCGCGCCTGAGCACCGGGCTGGGCGAGTTCGATCGCGTGCTGGGCGGCGGTGTGCTGCCGGGGTCGGTCACGCTGATCGGCGGCGAACCGGGCATTGGCAAATCCACGCTGCTGCTGCAGGTCGCCGCGGCGCTCGCCGCGCAGGGCGACGTGCTCTACGTCACGGGTGAGGAATCCACCGCGCAGGTGGCGATGCGCGCGCGTCGCCTCGGCGGCAGCTACCAGCGCGTTCAGGTGGTGACCGAAACGGATCTGGATGCCGTGCTGGCGCTGGCGGAAGGCGCAAGGCCGGCGCTGCTGCTGGTGGATTCCATCCAGACCATGGCACTGGCCGCGGTCCCCAGTGCGGCCGGCGCCGTCACGCAGCTGCGCGAATGCACAGCGGCACTGGTGCGTTTTGCCAAGTCCACCGGCACCGCGGTGCTGATCGTGGGCCATGTCACCAAGGAGGGCGCGATCGCCGGCCCGCGCATGCTCGAGCACCTGGTGGATACCGTGCTGTATTTCGAACGCGATGCCGGCAGCCGTTTCCGCCGCGTGCGCGCGGCCAAGAATCGTTTCGGCGCGGCCAACGAGCTGGGCTTCTTCCTGATGCAGGAAAACGGCCTGAAGGAAGTGAAGAACCCCGGTGCGATCTTCCTGGCACGGGCAGCGCAGCCGGTGATCGGCAGCCTGGTGATGGTGACGCGCGACGGCACGCGACCGTTGCTGGTCGAAGTGCAGGGGCTGGTGGATCCGTCGCGCTTCGGCGCGCCGCGGCGCGTGGCACAGGGCATCGATGCGGGCCGGCTCGCCATGGTGCTGGCGGTGCTGCACCGGCACGGCGGCATATCGCTGCAGGAACACGATGTGTTCGCCAACGTGGTGGGCGGCCTCGACATCGACGAACCGGCCTGGGATCTGCCGGTTGCCCTGGCGCTGGCGTCCAGCCTGCGCGAGGTGCCCCTGCCCGATGACCTGGTGGTGTTCGGTGAGCTCGGGCTTACCGGCGAGGTGCGGCCGGTCACCTTCGGCGAGGAGCGCATCCGGGAGGCCGCCAAACTGGGCTTCCGCCGGGCGCTGGTGCCCGAGGCCAACCTGCCGCGTGAGCCGGTGCCGGGTATCGAGGTGCGCGGAGTGGCGCGCATCGAGAGCGCGATTTCGCGGATAATCGGCTGATGTTCGCCAAACTCACCGAAAGACTTTCCAAGGCCGTCGATTCGCTGCGCGGGCGCGGCCGCCTCACAGAAGAAAACATTGCCGAGAGCCTGCGCGATGTGCGCATGGCGCTGTTGGAGGCGGATGTCGCGCTGCCAGTGGTGAAGCGCTTCATCGATGCGGTTAAGGCCAAGGCGCTGGGCGCCGAGATCCAGGGCAGCCTGACGCCGGGCCAGGCGCTGGTCGGCGTGATCCACGACGAGCTGGTCGCACTGATGGGCGGCAATGTGCGCGCCTTCGATCTGCGTTATGCGCCGCCGGCGGTCATCCTGCTGGCTGGCCTGCAGGGTGCCGGCAAGACCACCACGGCGGGCAAGCTGGCCCGGCATCTCATCGGCCTGAAGAAGCGCGTGCTGCTGGTCAGCACCGACATCCGCCGGCCTGCCGCAGTGCTGCAGCTGCAGCGCCTGGCCGAGCAGGTGGGGGCGGATTTCCATCCCGTGGGCGCAGGTCTTGCGCCACCCGCCATCGCGGCCGGCGCCATCGATGCCGCGCGCCGCGGCGTCTACGACGTGCTCATCGTCGACACCGCCGGCCGGTTGCATGTGGATGCAGAGCTCATGCAGGAGGTGCGCGACATCGACAGCGCAGTCAGTCCGCACGAGCGGCTGTTCGTGGTCGATGCGATGGCGGGCCAGGACGCGGTCAATGCCGCGAAGGCATTCAGCGAAGCGCTGGCATTGACCGGCACCATCCTCACCAAGGCCGATGGTGATGCGCGCGGCGGCGCGGCCCTGTCGGTGCGCGAGATCACCGGCACGCCACTGCTGTTCATCGGCACGGGCGAGAAAAGCGATGCGCTCGAGCCTTTCGATCCGGACCGCATGGCCCGCCGCATCCTCGGCATGGGCGATGTCATGGCGCTGGTCGAAGCGGCGCGCCAGCATGTTGACCAGGACGAAGCCGAGCGGCTGGCGAAGAAGGCGCTGAAGGGCAAGGGATTCGATTTCAACGACCTGCGCTCGCAGCTGCAGCAGCTGGAGAAGATGGGCGGCATGGCGGCCATGCTCGACAAGCTGCCGGGTGGCGCGGCGGCCGCGCAGAAGATGCAGTCCGGGCAGGGCGAGAAGGAACTGCGCCGGCAGATCGCGCTGATCAATTCCATGACGCCACGCGAGCGCCGTCGGCCCGAGATCATCGATGGCTCGAGGCGGCGGCGTATCGCTGCCGGTGCAGGCATGCAGGTGCAGGACGTCAACCGGCTGCTGAAACAGCACATGGAAATGCAGAAGATGATGAAGAAGCTGGGCAGCGGCAAGCTGCAGCGGATGATGGGCGCCATGGCCGGCAAGATGCCGGGGATGCCGCGCTCCTTCTGAAGTGGCTGGCGGGCCCCGGGCGGCTGACGCCGCGGCGCGACGTAGGAGTACGTCCTACACAGGCGTAGGCCAGCGGCTGACGGCGGATTCCCACACGGCCGCTAGGCTCAATGCATTTGCCGAGCCGGAGAACCCATGGAATCACCTGAGCGGATGAGCCGCGCTGCGGCCCGCACCGTGTCGCCCCTGGACGGCGATGATGGCGGCCTGGATGTGCGGCGCCTGTTGCGGGTGCTGCAGGGTATCCGCGATGGCGACTTCTCGGTGCGGCTGGAGGCGGACCAGGCGGGGCTCGCCGGCAAGGTGGCCGATCTGGTCAATGACATCGCAGCCGCCAACCAGCGCTTCGCGCGCGAGATCGAACGGGCCGGTGAACTGGTGGGCAAGGACGGCAAGACCCGCCACCGCATCAGTGCCGAGCGCCGCTCCGGTTCCTGGGGCGAGATGGAAGGCTCCCTCAATACGCTGATCGACGACCTGCTGTGGCCCACCGCGGAAGCCACACGCACCATCTCCGCCTTCGCCAAGGGTGACCTGTCCCAGGCCATGAGCCTGGAAGTGGAGGGCCGCCCTATCAAGGGCGAGTTCCTGCGCTCGGCCAATATCGTGAACTCGATGATCGAGCAGATGCGCGGCTTCACCTCGGAAGTGACGCGCGTGGCGCGCGAGGTGGGCACGGATGGCAAGCTGGGCGGCCAGGCCACGGTGCCGGGCGTTGCCGGCACCTGGCGCGATCTCACCGATTCGGTGAACGCCATGGCCACCAACCTGACCAGCCAGGTGCGCAACATCGCCGAGGTGACCACGGCAGTGGCGCGCGGCGATCTGTCGCGCAAGATCACGGTGGACGTGCGCGGCGAGATCCAGCAGCTGAAGGAAACCATCAACACGATGGTGGACCAGCTCAACGGCTTCGCCGCCGAGGTGACGCGCGTGGCGCGCGAGGTGGGCACCGAGTGCTAGCTCGGCGGCCGGGCCTTCGTGCCGGGCGTCGCTGGCACCTGGCGCGATCTCACCGACTCGGTGAACGCCATGGCCACCAACCTCACCGGCCAGGTGCGCAACATCGCGGAAGTGTCCACCGCCATCGCGCGCGGTGACCTGTCGCGCAAGATCACCGTGGACGTGAAAGGCGAGATCCAGCAGCTGAAGGAAACCATCAACACGATGGTGGACCAGCTCAATGGCTTCGCCGCCGAAGTGACGCGCGTGGCGCGCGAGGTGGGCACCGAGGGCAAGCTGGGTGGCCAGGCCACGGTGCCCGGGGTGGCCGGCACGTGGAAGGATCTCACCGACAACGTGAACTCCATGGCCAGCAACCTCACCGGCCAGGTGCGCAACATCTCCGAAGTGACCATTGCCGTGGCCAATGGCGACCTGTCGCGCAAGATCACGGTGGACGTGCGCGGCGAGATCCTGCAGCTGAAGGAGGCCATCAACACGATGGTGGACCAGCTGCGTGGCTTTGCCTCGGAAGTGACGCGCGTGGCGCGCGAGGTGGGCACCGAGGGCAAGCTGGGCGGCCAGGCCATCGTGCCCGGTGTAGCCGGCACCTGGAAGGATCTCACCGACTCGGT
>JBEVNO010000181.1:0-19163 GCA_040508085.1 Steroidobacteraceae bacterium | reverse complement strand
GGCTGGTGTGCACGATCTCGTCCAGCTCGACGCGGTCGGCGGCCAGGCCGTGGATGCGCGGGCCGTAGGCCACGTTCTCGTAAATGGTCTTCGGGAACGGATTGGGCTTCTGGAACACCATGCCCACGCGCGCGCGTAGCTGCACCACGTCCTGGCGCTTGTCATGGATGTCCTGCCCATCCAGCACAATGGCACCGGTGGTGCGCGCGCTCTCGATGGTGTCGTTCATCCGGTTGATGCAGCGCAGGAAGGTGGACTTGCCGCAGCCGGAAGGCCCGATCATCGCCAGCACCTGGTTGCGCGCGATGTCGATGCTCACGTTGTGGATGGCGTGCTTGTCCGCGTAATACACGTTGACGTCACGCGCGCAGATCAGCGGGTTGTCCACCGTCACCCGCCCCACTGTCTTCAGGTCCGCCGGCAGCGGCAGCAGCGCCGGGGTGGCAGTTGTGGCGGCGGCTTGTTCAGCGACTGTCGACATGGAAACCTCTTGCTTCACTACCAGCGCCGTTCGAAGCGCTTGCGCAGGATAACGGCGGTGGCATTCATCACGACCAGGAACAGCAGCAGCACGATGATGGCTGCCGAGGTGCGCTCCAGGAACGCGCGTTCCGGGCTGTCGGCCCACAGATAGATCTGCACCGGCAGCACGGTGGCCGGATCAGTGACGCCCGTGGGGATGTCCACAATGAAGGCCACCATGCCGATCATCAGCAGCGGCGCGGTCTCGCCCAGAGCGCGCGCCATGCCGATGATGGTGCCGGTGAGGATGCCCGGCATGGCCAGCGGCAATACATGGTGGCCGATCATCTGCAGCTTCGAGGCACCCATGCCCAATGCCGCCTCGCGTATCGACGGGGGGACACCTTTCAGCGCGGCCCGTGAGGCGATGATGATGGTCGGCAGCGTCAGCAGCGTCAGCACCAGGCCGCCCACCACAGGTGCGGACCGCGGCAGGCCGAAGAAATTGAGGAACACCGCCAGGCCCAGCAGACCGAACACGATGGAGGGCACCGCGGCGAGGTTGTTGATGTTGACCTCGATCAGGTCGGTCCAGCGGTTGCGCGGCGCGAATTCCTCGAGGTACACCGCGGCTGCAACTGCCATGGGGAAGGACAGCAGCAGCGTCACGGCCAGCGTGAAGATCGAACCCATCAGCGCGCCATACACGCCAGCCTGCTCCGGCTCGCGCGAATCACCATTGGTCAGGAAGCCGGTGTTGAAGGCCAGATGCAGGTCCGCGTGCTGCTGCAGGCCGTCGATCCATGCCAGCTGCTGGTCGCTCAGCACCCGCGTCTCCTGCGCCTGGGTGCGGTCAATGGCACCCTTCAGCAGCTGGTCCACATCGGCGCCCGCGAGAAAGGTGAGCCGCTGGCGCGTGCCGATCAGCTGTGGCGATTCAGCCACGCGCCGCTGCAGCTCGTGCGCGGCGGAACTGCTGACCAGCTGTGTCAGCGCACGGGTTTCGACCCGCCCTTCAACCTCCGGGAACAGCTGCCGCAATGCGTCGCGTACCAGCGTCGCGTAATTGGCGAGCGCCAGGACCTCCGGATCGCGGGTGCCTTCCGGATCGATGACCGCAGGGTCGTAGTAGATCTCGAGGCTGAGCTCGGCCTGCTCGAAGGCCGTGTAACCTTGCGACACGATATTGCCGAACATCACGAACACGAACACGATGCCGATCAACACCGCACCCAGCCCGTAGGCGCGGAAGCGCCGCTCGGCCCAGTAGCGGCGGCGCAGGCTCTTCTCCACGCGCGCCCGCGTCTCGGCGGCCGTTCTATTCATACTGCTCCCGGTACTTGCGCACGATGTACAGCGCGAAGATGTTCAGCGCGAGCGTAACCACGAACAACACCAGCCCCAGCGCAAAGGCCGCCAGCGTCTTCGGGCTGTCGAACTCCTGGTCACCGGTGAGCAAGGTGACGATCTGCACGGTGACGGTGGTCACCGCATCAAGCGGATTGGCGGTCATGTTGGCGGCGAGACCCGCGGCCATCACCACGATCATGGTCTCGCCAATGGCACGCGACACCGCCAGCAGCACACCGCCGACGATGCCGGGCAGCGCCGCGCGCAGCACCACCTGCTTGATGGTTTCCGAGCGCGTGGCGCCGAGTGCGTAGGCGCCGTCACGCAGCGACTGCGGCACGGCGTTGATCATGTCATCGGCCAGCGACGACACGAACGGGATGATCATGATGCCCATCACCAGGCCGGCGGCGAGCGCGCTTTCGGAGGCGACTTCGAGCCCCAGTGCCTCGCCGAAGGTGCGCAGCGCCGGCCCCATGGTCAATGCGGCAAAGAAGCCGTACACCACGGTCGGGATGCCTGCCAGCACTTCAAGCAGGGGCTTGGCCCAGGAACGGAAACGCCGGCCGGCGTATTCGGCCAGGTAGATGGCGGAGAACAGGCCGATCGGCACCGCGATCAGCATGGCGATGCCGGAGATCATGGCCGTGCCCAGGAACAGCGGCACTGCGCCGAAACTGCCGGAGGAGCCGACCTGGTCGGCACGCATTGCGGTCTGCGGACTCCACTCGGTGCCGAACAGGAAGTGGTGCACCGGCACGGCGCGGAAGAACAGCACCGACTCCACCAGCACCGACAGCACGATGCCGACGGTGACGAAGATCGCCACCAGCGAGCAGGCAAGCAGCGCCTTCTCGCTGATCGACTCCACCGCGTTGCGGGCCCGCAGATCCGGGCGGATGCGCGAGCGCACCATCATCAGCGCGCCGGCGCCCAGCACCAGGAGCAGGCCTGTGAGCGCCATATGCGCGGTCGAACGCAGCTGTGTGTAGATCGCGGCGCCGCGCTGCACAGCGGCGGAGGCCCCCTCCGGCGGCACTGCGCCCGACAGCACATTGCGCACGTCGTTCATGAACAGGCCGACATGGGCCGCATCCAGCCCCACCAGATCGGCGCCGACCTGCGACCTGACCAGTGAGGTGATGACCGTATCCTGGAAACCCGCCCACACCAGCAGCACCAGCAGGCAGGGCACAGCCGCCCACAGCGCGGTGAGCCAGCCGTAATAGCCCGGCAGTGAATGCAGCTGGCGTATGCCGCGCCCGCCGCCGACCAGCGCCAGCGAGCGGTACTTGCCCATCCAGTAGGCAACTACCGCGAGGACAAGGATCAGCAGGAACAGCGCGGTGTAGGACATGCAGGCCCGGAAGTATAGCGGGCAGGCCTATGGTCGCCCTGCGGCGTCCGGCGCCTGCCCGATGATTATTTGATCTGCGCCGTGACGGTGCTGCGCACTTTGGCCGCCTCGGCGCCGGTCAGCGGCACCAGCCCCTTGTCGCCGAGATAGCCATCATCGCCGATGGCGCGCGCGCTGATGTACTCGGCCACGAACTGCTTCAGGCCGGGGATGACGCCCAGGTGTGCCGCCTTCACATAGATGAAAAGCGGCCGCGAGACGGGATACTTGCCAGCAACGATGCTGTCGAAATCCGGCACCACGCCGTCGATCTGTGCGCCCTTCACCTGGCTGATGTTCTCTTCCAGGAAGCTGTAGCCGAATATTCCCAGTGCCTTCGGGTTGGCCTGGAGCTTCTGCACGATCAGGTTGTCGTTCTCCCCCGCCTCGACATAGGCCCCATCCTCACGGATGGCATCGGCGATCTTCTTGAAGCCGGCCTCGTCGGATTTCTGCAGCGCCTTGAGGGAATCAAAAGTGGCGGCGCCCGGCTGCATCACCAGCTCCACGAACGCATCGCGGGTGCCCGAGGTGGGCGGCGGCCCCAGCACTTCGATCTTGTCGGCCGGCAACGCCTTGTCGACCTGGCTCCAGGTCTTGTATGGGTTCGGGATGTACTTGCCCGGGCTGGCCGGATCCGGCACGGTCTTGGCCAGCGCAAGGTACAGCTGGCGCCTTGTGACCTTGAACACCGCGCCCTTGACCGAATCGGCCAGCACGATGCCGTCGTAGCCAATCTTGACCTCGATGATGTCCTTCACGCCGGCCTTGGTGCAGGCCGCGACTTCGCTGTCCTTGATGGCGCGCGAGGCATTGGCGACGTCCGGGTACTGCACGCCCACCCCGCTGCAGAACAGCTTGAAGCCGCCGCCGGTGCCCGTGCTCTCGACCTTTGGCGTCTTGAACTTGCCGGCCTTGCCGAACTGCTCGGCCACGGTGGTGGTGAATGGATAGACCGTGGAGGAACCCACGACCGCAATGTAGTCGCGCGCTGTCTGGGCCTGGGCGGCGGCGGCCAGCGCCAGGCAGACCGTGAGCACGTGGAAGCGGACTTGCTTGCGGATCATGGATTCAGCTCCGGGAGGACGGATTTCGGGGGTCAGGGACCTGCGAAGCACTTTAGAGAGGCATCATGACAGTTCTGTTTCAGTCCTGTCGCGGTCGCTCTGGCCGTGGCGCAAGGCGACACTTGATGCGCCGGCCCGCCTTGCCCAAACTGCGCGCCTCACGACCATCCCGGGCCCGCGCACCATGACCACATTGCAGAATGCTGACACCCTGGCGCTGACCCAGGACCTGATGGCACGCGCCTCGGTCACCCCGGTGGACCATGGCTGCCAGCAGGTGATGATCGAGCGGCTGCGCGGGGTGGGCTTCGTAGTCGAGAAGATGGATTTCGGCAGCGTCGAGAATTTCTGGGCCCGGCACGGCCAGGGCAGCCCGGTGCTGTGCTTCGCCGGCCATACCGATGTGGTGCCCACCGGCCCCCTGGAGGAATGGCAGTCCGAGCCCTTCAAGCCAACCATCCGCGACGGACGGCTGTATGGCCGCGGCGCCGCCGACATGAAGAGCGGCCTCGCCGCCATGGTCACCGCCGCGGAAGCCTTCGTGCGCGAGCATCCGGACCATCGCGGCACCGTCGCCTTCCTGATCACCAGCGACGAGGAAGGCCCATCGGTGGACGGCACCAAGCGCGTGGTGGAGCTGCTGAAGCAGCGCGGCGAGAAGATCGACTGGTGCGTGGTGGGCGAGCCTTCCAGCGAAAACCGGGTGGGCGACACCATCAAGATTGGCCGCCGCGGCTCCTACAGTGGACGCCTCACCGTGCACGGCGTGCAGGGCCATGTGGCCTATCCGCAGCTGGCGCAGAATCCGGTGCACACGCTGGCGCCGGCGCTGGCCGAACTCACCACAGCGGTGTGGGACCAGGGCAACGAACATTTCCAGCCCACCACCTTCCAGATATCGAACCTGAATGCGGGCACGGGCGCGCCGAACGTGATTCCGGGCGAGCTGAAAGCGCGCTTCAACCTGCGCTACAACACCGAGCAGACACAGGAAAAGCTGCGGCAGCGCGTGGAAGGCATCCTCGACAAGCACGGTGTGCGCTACACGCTGGAATGGTATGTCTCGGGTGAGCCGTTTTATACGCCGGCAGGCACGCTGTCCGACGGCATCTGCAGTGCCATCGAGGCGGTTACCGGCAAGCGCCCCACCCTGTCCACCGGGGGCGGCACTTCCGATGGCCGCTTCATCGCCACCATGGGAGCACAGGTGGTGGAGCTGGGCGTGACCAATGCCAGCATCCACAAGGTCAATGAATCCGTGGCGGTGGAGGAGATCAATACCCTGCACCACCTGTATCTGGAAGCACTGCGCCGCCTGCTGGCGGCCTAGGCGAGGCTCACTTCCAGACGCGGGTGCGCTGGCGCCAGTTGGCGACTACGCCCACCACGGTGACGAGGGACACCGGGATGAGCACCCAGGCGGGCATCGACAGCCCGAGGAAGGTCCAGTCGATGCGGGCGCACTCACCGGAGCCCGTGAGCACCTTGCGCAGCACATCGGCCACCGGGAACACTTCGAACATGTAGTCGAGCGTGGCGCCGCATACCGGCACCTGCCCCGGCGGCAGCGACTGGATATACAGGTGCCGCGCCGAGACGGCCATGCCGGCCAGGCCCGCCACCCCGATCAGTACCGCCGAGACATTGCCCGCGACACGCCAGCGTCCGGGCAGAGCCGCCGCCAGCACCAGCACCACCCCCAGCGACACCACCGCCACGCGCTGGAAGATGCACAGCGGGCAGGGCTCGAGGCCGTCGTGATGCTGCACGTACAAGGCGTAGCCGAACATCAGGAAGCAGCCGAGCGCCAGCACCACGGTGGCCAGGCGGCGGTGCGTGCGCAGCCAGTGGAGCATCAGGGCGCCCCGCTCTCACCGAGGCTGCGTTCGATATCCTCGAGGCTGGTGTGCCGGACATCCTTGCCGTGCACCATGAAGATCACGTATTCGCAGATGTTCTTGGCATGGTCGCCAACGCGCTCCAGCGAACGCACTATCCACATCACGTCCAGCGCGCGCCGGATGCTGCGCGGGTCCTCCATCATGAACGTGATGCCCTGGCGCTGGATGGCCTCGTATTCCTCGTCGACGGCACGATCGCGCCGCGCCACCTGCACTGCGGCCTGCGCATCCAGGCGCGCAAAGGCATCGAGCGCGTCGTGGACCATCTCCGTGACCAGCCGGCACATGTGCTTGATCTCGCGGTACTTGCCCTCGGGGCGCTCCATTACCGCCAGGCGCGCCGCTATGTTGCCGATCTTCTGGCCCTCATCACCGATGCGTTCGAGGTCGGTGATGGTCTTGATGATGGCCACGATCAGCCGCAGGTCGCCGGCGGCGGGTGCCCGTGTGGCAAGAATGCGGCTGCATTCCTCGTCGATGGCGACTTCCATCGCATTCACTGCGACATCGTCCTTCGACACCGACTCGCCCAGCGAGCTGTCCCCTTCCAGCAGTGCGCTGATCGATTTGGCGAGCAGCGCCTCCACCATGCCGCCCATCGCCAGCACCCTGGCGCGCAGGCGCTCCAGGTCTTCGTTGAAGCGGCGCGAGATGTGATGCGAGAGATCCGCTGATTCCATGAGCCTTCCTGGGTACTACGCCGGCAGCGAAAGGGATTTGGCTGCCGCGCCGATATTAGCCTCGGTGTGCGCGGGCCGCACGCGCCGCGGCGGAAAAACGCAACTGAAGCGACTGCCCTTGCCGGGCGTGCTTTCGATCTCGAGCTCACCGCCATGGTGCTGCAGCACATGCTTGACGATGGCGAGGCCGAGACCGGTGCCGCCGGCGTCGCGCGCGCGGCCCGGATCGACCCGGTAGAAACGCTCGGTAAGCCGCGGCAGATGTTCGGGCGCGATGCCGGGACCGGAATCGGCCACCGTGAAGCGCGCGCTGCCGTCGGCGTCCAGCGCCCACACCAGCGTCACGCTGCCCGTCGACGGCGTGTATTTCACCGCGTTGTCGACGAGGTTGGAGAAAGCCGAAACGATCTCCGCGTGCTCCCCGGCCAGATGGGATGCGGTGCGCAGATCCAGCTTCAGCTCCGGGTGGACGGGCCGCGCGGCCACGTCCTTGCGCAGCACCGCACACAGCGCCGGCACATCGATGTCGTCGCCGCCCGCCTCCTGCGTGGCGGCGTCCAGGCGCGACAGGTCCAGCAGGTCGTTGACGATGCTGTTCATGCGCCGCGACTGCCGCTGCATCTCGGCCAGGGGCGCACGCAGTGCCGGATCAATGTCGTCTTCCTGGAGCAGGGTCTCGAGATAGCCCGTGACCACGGTGAGCGGCGAGCGCAGCTCATGCGAGGCATTGGCGACGAAATCCTTGCGCATGGTTTCCAGTGCCATCTGGCGCGACACATCGCGCACCAGCATCAGCCGCTGACCCGCCCCATAAGGAACCGCCTGCAGGGACAGATAGGACGGCGGCTCGACGCTGCGCGGCAGCACCAGCGGCTCATCGTAGTGCCCGCTTTCCAGATAGCGCGCGAACGCCGGCTCGCGCAGCAGGTTGGTGATGCGGCCACCCTGGTCCACGCGGCGGCGCAGACCCAGCAGCCGCGCGGCCGTGCGGTTGAACCACAGGATCTCCCAGTTCGCATTCAGCACGACCACGCCATCGGGCATCGCGGCAGTGGATCGGCGCAGCTCGCGGAACACGGCCAGCATGCGCTGCTTGTGGTAGCGCTTGCGGCGGTGCAGCCGCACCACGCGCGACACCACGTCGTCCCAGATGCCGTTCACATCCGGCGGATCCATCTTGGCGCGGTCGCGCAGCCAGCGATCAAGCCAGAACAGGTTGAAAAGATTGAGGCCCAGATACACTGCCAGGCCCGCCGCCGCGCCCAGCGCCGCGTGGCCCAGCAGCCACCCCACCAGCGCACCTGCCAGCGCAACGGCGCCGGTTCGCGAGAGCACGAACCAAAGCGCCTCGCCGGCCTTCATGCGCCGCCGTCGGCCCGCGTGGAGAAGCGGTAACCGGCACCGCGCACGGTCTGGATCAGTCCGTCGAGGCGCACGTCCTCGAGTGCCTTGCGCAAGCGGCGGATGTGGACGTCGATGGTGCGTTCCTCGATGTACACATTGCCGCCCCATACGCGGTCCAGCAGCTGCGCCCGCGCGTACACGCGCTCAGGGTTCTGCATGAAGAATTCCAGCATGCGGTATTCGGTCGGCCCCAGGTCGATGCCCTGCGTCCCCGCGGTGACGCGATGGCTGGCACGGTCCATGCGCAGGCCACCGAGTTCCAGGGTCTCCTCATCGCTGCTTCCCGGCGCACGCCGCAGCACAGCGTTGATGCGCGACAACAGCTCGCGGGGCGAGAAGGGCTTGGTGACATAGTCATCGGCGCCACCGTCCAGACCTGCGATCTTGTCGGCCTCGGTGGCGCGGGCGGTGAGCAGGATTACGGGCAGGTCGCGGGTGGCAGCCTCGCGCTTGACCAGCCGCGTGAGCTCCAGCCCGCTCATGTCCGGCAGCATCCAGTCGACCAGCAGCAGGTCGGGCCGCTGGTCGGCGAGCTGCAGCCGGGCGGTGCGGCTGTCAGCCGCCTCGCGCACCTCGAACCCGGCCTTGCGCAATCCGTAGGCGATCATCTCGCGGATGGGCGTTTCGTCTTCGACGATAAGTATCTGGCGTGTCACGGGAAGTATTTCATGACAGCACTGTTACAACCATCTTACAGCGTGGGCCCGTGTGTCACCTTGTCGCGTAAATACACCGGCTGGGCAGCTGCGGCATCCAGCCAGCGCGCGCCCTGCGCGAGGTCTGCCGCGGCCAGACGGGCCACCTGCGCAGCGTGCGGCTCGGCCGCGCCGAGGCTGCGTGCGGGCGGGAGGCCCAGCGCGGCGGCAATCTGCGGGTAGGCCGACAGCCCCATCCCGGCGGCGGCCGCCACCGCTGCGCCCGGCGGCAAAAGGCCGGGGAGCTGCGCGAGGAGCTCGCCGACGCCGGACAGCTGCTCACCGCCGGCCGCTGCGGTTACCGGGCCGGCGCAGCCATCGTACAGCGCCCAGTACAGTTCGCCCATGCGCGCATCCATGCAGGCCAGCACCCAGCCGGCTGCCTGGAGGTCCACAGCCTGTTCGCGCGCCAGCTCCGCCAGTGCCCGCAAGTCCGAGACGGGCAGCACCGGCAGATCGGCGCCTGCAGCCAGACCCTGCGTCACCGCCGCCGCAATGCGCACCCCGGTGAACGACCCGGGCCCGCGGCCGAAGGCAATCCCGTCCAGCGCGCGCAGTGTGGTGCCGCATTCGGCCAGCAGTGCATCCACCATGGGCAGCAGCAGCTGCGCATGTTCACGTGCCGTGGCGACGCCATGCGCCACCACGTGCCCGCCATCCAGCAGCGCCACCGAGCACTGCGCACTGGCGGTATCCAGGGCCAGCAATCTCATGCGCGCCGCCGATCGGTGGCGTCGCCGGCGCTGCGCTGGAGCATCGCGCGCACCTCGGGCAGCTCGCGGGTGCGCCGCATCGGCGGCAGGCTGGCGATGAGCTGCCGGCCATAACCCTTGCTGGTGAGCCGCGGGTCAACGATCGCAACCACGCCGGTGTCTTCCTCGCTGCGGATCAGTCTGCCCACGCCCTGCTTCAGCGCCAGCGCCGCCTCGGGCAGCTGGAAATCCGTGAATGGATTGCCGCCGCTGTCGCGGGCGCGCTGCAGCCGCGCGCGCATCACCGGGTCCTCCGGTGATGCGAACGGCAGGCGGTCGATCACCACCAGCCGCAGCGCACTGCCTTTCACATCCACGCCTTCCCAGAAGCTTGCGGTGCCCAGCAGCACCGCATCGCCATGCTCGCGGAAATCGCGCAGCAATTGTTCGCGCGGGGATTCACCTTGCACCAGCAGATGGAAGCTGAACCCGCCACCCACCGCCCAGCGCTCGCGCAGGCGGCGCGCCGCCTGCTCCAGCGCGCGGTGGCTGGTGAACAGCAGGAAGGCGCCGCCACCGGCCAGCTCGGTGAGTTGCGCGGCCATGTTCACCACCGCCTCGGGATACTGCGAAGTCATCGGATCCGGCATGCCGGTCGGCAGATAAAGCAGCGCCTGGTTCGCGTAATCGAACGGACTTTCAATGCTGAGCGTGTCGCAGCGATCCTCCAGGCCCAGACGCTCGATGAAATGCGTGAAATCGCCGGCCACGGCCAGTGTCGCCGACGTGAAGATCCACGAGGCCGAGCGGGTGCTGAGAATCTGGCGCAGCTTCTCGCCGACGTGGAACGGCACCACCTGGCAGGAAAACGCGCGCGCGCCCGGAACCAGCAGCCGCGCGCCATCTTCCGGCCGCGCATCCAGCACCGCGTCGAGTTCACCCGCCGTGGCGCCGGCGCGCAGCGCCGCCTGCGCCAGGCCGTCGCCGCCGCCCAGCGCCGCCAGCGCGTCGCTGAGCTCACTCAACGTGGTCACCAGGCTGCGCGCGGCGGTGTCGAGTGTGGGCCGGTCGTCACCCCAGGCCAGTCTGGCGCCGGCCGGGCCCACGTTCGCGGTACGGATCGCCTGCTGCAGGGCCGTGCGTACCGCGCGCTCACGCGCCACCACATGATCGGAGTCGAACCCGCCTTCGGTGAGCAGCCGCGGCAGATCCTGCAGCAGCTGGTCGATCTGCCGCGAGCTGAACTGCAGGCCGAAGAACTGCGCTGCCAGCTCCGGCAGCTGGTGTGCCTCATCGAGGATCACCGCGTCGGCACTGGGCAGGATGTCGCCATAGCCCTCTTCCTTCAATGCCAGATCTGCCAGCAGCAGGTGATGGTTCACCACCACCAGATCCGCTTCTGCGGCGCGGCGGCGCGCGGCGAACACATGGCAGCGTGCGAATTCCGCGCAGCGCGCGCCCGTGCAGCTGTCCCTGGTGGAGGTCAGCCGTTCACGCAGCGGATGGCCATCGGAGAGTTCCGGCAGGCCGGCCAGATCGCCATCCGGCGTGGCTTCGGCCCAGGCGGATAATTGGGCGGCGAGAACACCGGTATCGCGTTCCAGGGGCAATTCGCGCGGCAGGCGCAGGAAGCGTTCGCGGCACAGGTAATTGGCGCGGCCCTTGAGCAGGGCGACAGTGGCGGGACGGCCGAGTGCGCGGCCCAGCATCGGCAGGTCGCGATGGAACAGCTGGTCCTGCAGGGTGCGCGTGCCCGTGGAGACGATCACCCGCTTGCCGGACAGCAGCGCTGGAATCAGGTAGGCGAAGGTCTTCCCCGTGCCCGTGCCTGCCTCGGCCACCAGCCAGCGGCGCTCGGCGAGCGCGGCCGCCACCTGCTCGGCCAGCCGCACCTGGCCGGGCCTTGCCCTGAAACCGGGCACGGCGCGCGCCAGCACCCCGTCGGGGCCGAAAACCTCATCCAATTGCTGCATCAGAGTGCGCTTCCATCATAGCGAGGCTACATAATCCTTGGCCTGACCCCTCACTATGTTTGGCGATCACTGGCTAGGCAAGTGCATTCCCGCAATGTCGTATACTCACGCCCCTTATTTATTTTAGTGCTCCGAGTGGGGAACAGACATGGCCACAGCTGCAAGCGCATTCAAACCCCTTCCTGATGTTTCGCCAGAGGTGGCCGCGTGGGTAGCGGAAGTCGCCCAACTCACGACGCCGGATCGAATCCAGTGGTTCGATGGCTCCGCCGCTGAAGTTGCGCGCCTGCGCAACGAGCTGCTCGCCCGCAAGGAACTGCTGCCGCTGAACCCGACGACTTTTCCCGACTGCTATCTCGCGCGCTCCAATCCGAGCGATGTGGCGCGCGTCGAACACCTGACCTTCATCTGCACGCCGGAGAAGGAAGACGCAGGCCCGAACAACCACTGGATGTCGCCGGCCGATGGCCACGCCAAGATGGATGCACTGTTCAAGGGTTGCATGAAGGGCCGCACGCTGTACGTGGTGCCCTATTGCATGGGACCCATCGATTCGCCCTATGCCCGTTGCGGTGTCGAGATCACCGACAGTGCCTATGTGGTGCTGAACATGGCCATCATGACGCGCGCCGGTCGTGCCGCGCTCGAGCGCATTGCCGCCGACGATGGCAAGTTCGTGAAGGGTCTGCATTCCACCGGCGAGTTGGATCCGGATCGCCGCTTCATCATGCACTTCCCGGAAGAGCTGTCGATCAAGAGCTTCGGTTCCGGATATGGCGGCAACGCGCTGCTGGGCAAGAAATGCCACGCGCTGCGCATCGCGAGCTTCCAGGCGCGCACCGAGGGCTGGCTGGCCGAGCACATGCTGATCGTCGGCCTGCAGAATCCGGAAGGACAGACGCATTACATCGCCTGCGCCTTCCCGTCGGCCTGCGGCAAGACCAACCTCGCGATGCTCATTCCGCCGGAATCCATGCCGGGCTGGAAGGTGTTCACCGTGGGCGACGACATCTGCTGGATGCAGCCCGGCCCGGATGGCCGGCTGTGGGCCATCAATCCGGAATCGGGCTACTTCGGCGTCGCGCCGGGCACCAGCCCCAAGACCAACAAGAACGCCTACGACACCATCCGCAAGGACACCCTCTTCACCAACGTGGCGCTGACCGCCACCAATGAGCCGTGGTGGGAAGGCATGGGCAGGGGCGAGCCGGCCATCGACTGGCAGGGCCGTCCGTATGATCCGAAGAACGGCCCGGCCGCGCACCCGAACTCGCGCTTCACCGTGAGCGCGCACCACAACCCGAGCTACACGAAGGAAGCGGAGAACCCGAAGGGAGTGCCGATCTCGGCCATTGTCTTCGGCGGCCGCCGTCGTGAACTCGCGCCGCTGATCTACCAGGCCCGCAGCTGGCAGCATGGCGTGCTGGTTGGCGCTGGCGTGGCTTCCGAGACCACCGCTGCCGCCACCGGCGCGGTGGGCGTCGTGCGCCGCGATTCGATGGCGATGAAGCCGTTCGCCGGCTACAACTTCGGCGACTACTTCCAGCACTGGCTGAACATCGGCGCGAAGCTGTCGAACCCGCCCGCGATCTTCCACGTCAACTGGTTCCGCCAGGGTGCCGACGGCAAGTTCCTGTGGCCCGGCTTCGGCGACAACCTGCGTCCCATCGCCTGGGCGCTGGACCGCGTGGCCGGCAAGGCCGGCGCGCAGGAGACTGCCATCGGCTTCCTGCCGCGGCCGCAGGACCTCAACACCAACGGCCTCGATATCGCGCCGGGCGCGCTCGAGGAAATCCTGTCGGTGAAGCCTGAGCAGTGGAAGAAGGAAGTGGCGGATGTGCGCGCCTATCTGGGTGAGTACGGCAGCCGCACGCCGCAGGCTTTGTACGAAGAGCTGGATGGCGTCGAGAAGCGGCTGAACTGATCAGCCACGATCCGGCCCGATGAAAAGGCCGCGCCGGGCAACCGGCGCGGCCTTTATCTTGCTCAGGCGCCGCTGCAGGCGGCGCGCGGGGCGAACAGCTGCCGCGCACGCTGCCAGGCTTCGAACACGCTGGCTGTCATGATGACGATCAGGATCACGCCGCCGGCCGCATTGATGCCGGCCATGGCGCGTGCCGACAGCGAATCGTCTGCGGCCACCAGCAGGGGCCCGTGGCGCAGCAGGTAGTTGCCCAGCGCAAAGCTCGCCACGGCGATGCCCACAGCGAGTGCGGCGATGAGTCGGCGCCGCGATGGCGCGAACAACTCGACGAGCTGGAGCGCGACACCCATGGCCAGCAGCAGCAACACTGGCACGAACACGCTCTCCCACACCGGGCCGGGCTGCAGGTGGCTGGGGATGGCGGGCAACTGCACTGCGCCCGCCCACCACAGCAGCATCACGATGCCGAAGACCAGGCCGATGGCATGGGAGAGCGTCGAGCCGTGGTCGCGGCCGGGCGCCGGCGGTGCCGGCAGTTTCGCCGGGTCCCACTTCTGCATCAGCCGCGGATACAGGTAGCGACTGAAGCACAGATATGCCAGCAGCAATGCCCCCAAGGCCTGCAGCATGTTCACCGCGCCCTGGCCGACGGCCTGCGCGATGGCCTGCTCGGGCCGCTGGCCCGCGAAACCTGCCACCAGCGCACCGGCCCCCTGCAGTACCGCGACGAGGATGGCGAGCGCCCGCAAGTGCGCCCAGAACCAGGGCACGGCTTCCGGCGGCAGCAGGCCATCCTGGGCCGCAAAGCGCGCCGCGACCGTGGCGGGATGCCCGGTCGCGCGCAGCACTGCCGATATCTGCGCTTCCGTCGCGGCCGCGCCGCGCGCTTCGGCTGCCTCGATGCGCGACAGGATGTCATCGCGCAATTCCGAGACGATGTCGTCGCGCGACGGCGGCGGCAGGCGCCAGGCGACGGAGGCGAGATAACGTTCGATCATGTTCATGGTCTTGGTTCCCCGGAAAGTGCCTCGATCGAGGCGTTGATGCCGCGCCATTCCGACAGCAGGCGTTCGAGCACTGGCGCCGCCTCCGCTGCGAGCCGGTAGAAGCGCTTGTTGCGCCTGCCCTCCTCGCGCCATTCGCTGACCAGCAGGTGCTGCGATTCGAGACGGCGCAACAGCGGATACAGCGTGCTCTCCTCCACTTCGAGCCCCGCCTCCGCCAGATACGTCCGCAGGGTGTAGCCATAGCGCTCGCTGCGCAGCGCCAGCATCACCGCCAGCACCAGGTTTCCCCGGCGCAATTCCTGACGCAGCGGCTCGAAGGTGTCGTCCATTCCAGTCATGATCCCAACCTGTGTCTCATACACTGTATATCACACAGTATATGATCGCAAGGGAGGCGGAGGCGGGCGTTCAGCGCCTCAGGCGTCTTCGCAGACGAAACGTATGGTCAGCGGGGAATCGGCTTCCGGCACCTTGCCGAGGCCGATCATGCCAACTCCCTTGAGCTGCATGCTGTCGCGGCGCACGAAGGATTCCTCGCCATCAAGTGAATTGACGAAGGTGCCGTTGGTGCTCTGGTCGATCAGCAGGAACTTGCTGCGCGCCAGCTCGATGCGCGCATGAATGCGCGAGATGAGGTTGCCGCGCACCACCACATCGTTTTCGTCGGCGCGGCCGATGGCCACCTGGGTGCGACCCTCGTCGATCACCACTTCCCGATCCGGCAGCACCAGCCGCAGGCGCAGCGGACGGCGCCCTTCCGCACCGCCCATGGGAATCGAAGGCAGCATGCTGGTGACATCGTCGATCTGCCAGATGGCCTCGAACAGCGTGACCTCTCCGCCCTGCCCCTTGAGCGTGGCGATGTCGATCTGGCGCACCGAGGAGCGCCACTCCGGCGACAGCTGCTCCACGGTCGCGGCGGTAGTCATGATCTGGCCGGACTTGGCCTGGCTGGTCATGCGGTTGGCGGTGTGGACGGTGGCGCCGAACACGTCGCGGCTCTCGAGCACCACCGGGCCATAGTGGCAGCCGATGCGCACGCACACGGGCTGGCCGTCCACCTGCAGCGCCGGATGCGTGGTGATGGTGCGCTGGATCTGGGCGGCGGCATCGAGGGCCCCATCCGCCGAGGGGAACGTGGCCATGACCTCGTCGCCCATGGTCTTGATCACGGTGCCGCGGTGTTCCTCCACGGCAGCCTGCATCAGGTCGATGCACAGGGCAATGATTTCGCGGGCACGCTGGTCGCCCAGCGCTTCGTATAGGCGCGTGGAGCCGACGACGTCGGAAAACAAAACCGCCAGCTCGATGTCTGTACCCATGCAGCCCGGAAACTGTGAACCAGTTCACAAGAGTGAGGCATCGCATTATGGAAAACAAGCGCTATGCGGCAGCGGCGAGAGCCATTGCGCGGTCGAAAACCTCCGAAACTTCAATGCCCTGCCGGACATCCTGCGAAAGCACCTGACGTAGCGCCTTGGCCCCCGGACGACCGGACAGCAGGCCGAGCAGATGCCGCGTGATGGCCGGCAGCGGCGTGCCCGCGGCGGTCTCGCGCAGTGCGTACTGGCGCATCGCCTCCAGCACCTGCCCTGTGGATGGCGGTGGCGGGGCATCCGGATACAGCGCGGCGTGCAGTTCACCCAGCAGCTCCGGGCGATGGTAGGCCTCGCGGCCGATCATGACGCCATCGAAGCCGGCAGCCAGCCCACCGAGCACCGCCTCGCGCGTGCGCAGGCCGCCGTTGACGATGAGGGGTACCTTTGGATGGGCCCGCTTGAGCGCCAGCACCACATCGAAGCGCAGCGGCGGAACGGTGCGGTTCTCATGCGGCGACAACCCGCCGAGCACGGCCTTGCGGGCGTGCACGATCAGCCGGTCGACGCCGGCTCCCAGCAGCACCATCGTGAAGCGTGCCAGCGCTTCGGCATCGGCGGCATCGAAACCCTGCGCCGCCTGCTTCGCAGGCATGCCACTAGTGGCGCCATCGACCACGCCAACGCGGTATTTCACGGTGACCGGTATGCGCACTGCCCGCTTCATGGCTGCCACGCACTCGGCTACCAGTGCCGGGCGGGCCATCAGGCAGGCGCCAAACGCCCCGGCATGCACGCGATCGCTGGGGCAACCGCAGTTCAGGTTCACTTCGTTGTAGCCGGCGTCTTCGGCGATGCGGGCGGCTGCGGCAAGGTGGGCGGGATCAGAGCCGCCCAGCTGGATGGCGAGCGGATGCTCTTCGGGAGAGTAGCGCAGCAGGCGCGCAGGGTCGCCGCGCAGGATGGCCTGGGCGTTGATCATCTCGGTGTAGAGCAGCGTGTGCGGGGAGTACCGGCGCAGGAAGAAGCGGCAGTGGCGATCGGTCCAGTCCATCATGGGGGCGACGCTGATGCGGCGGTCGATCGAGCCGCTGGGGTTCTCGACGGCAACAGCTGCCTCCGTAGCGACTTCCAATAAAGACGATCGTCCGGGCCTGCTGTGCATCCGCGGTAGTTTATCGCCGGCCCTGCAACCTTGACCAACGGCATGTGCCATCCGCCAGCAGCTGCTAGCGACGGTCATGGTTGCAGGCCACCAGGACCAGATGTACCATTGGGTCAACTGGTACATCGGAGTGGCGATCGGTGGAAATAACCATCGACATAGACGACCCCCTGCCGCAGTTCGAGCAGCTCATCGAGCAGGTCAAGGCTGCTGTGACCGCTGGCGTCCTGAAGCCGGGCGATGCTTTGCCGTCAATCCGCCAGCTCGCCAACGACCTGGATTTGAACAGCAAGACGGTGGCCAAGGCTTACCAGCTGTTGACGCGCGACTCCATCATCGAGACCAAGGGCTACCGTGGTACCTATGTGCACCCCAAAGCCAAGGCGAACTGCAAGGTGAACCTGCAGGAATGGACACTGCGCAAGCTCAGTGAATCGATCGACGAGCTACGCGAAGCGGGCGTTACCGACTCCGAGATACGCAATGCATTCGCCGGTGCCATCAACCGGCAGTCGCCGGCAAAGTGAGGTTGTCATGATTGCAGGGTACGCTTTCATCGCCATATTCCTGGTGCAGATATCGGTGATATCGGTCCTCTATCCGCTCCGGTTCAGCTGGCTGGTCAAGACGGCGCTCGAGCGCATTCCTGCCCAGCGTCTGGCAGATTTCTATCCTGGCGTGGATGTCGGTCGCGCTCATGCGCGATTCCTCGCCCGATATCGGGTCGCCAATGCGTTCGTGGCGGTGCTTGGCGTGTTGTTGATGGGCTGGATCTTCATCGACATGAGACGCACCGACTGGGTCGCAGGCAGGGTGGGCGCTGTGCTGACCGCGTACTTCTTTCTGCAGAATGTCCCGGTCATCCTGATGGCATGGTTCACAACCAGATTCAACAAGGTGCACCGGCGCCCGTCGCCGGAAGGTCGGCGCACTGCCGTATTGCAGCGGCGCGGGCTGTTTGACTTCATCTCGCCACTTACCGTCGCCCTTGCCGTGCTGAGCTATTCGCTGTTCGCTGCGTTCATGTTTTATGTCGCCCGACATCCCTTCCCCGGGTTCGGCGGTCCATTTGCGAACATCGGCATCGTCTCGCTGGGTTATCTGCTGTTTGGGTTCGTCGTGTACAGGTTTGTCTATGGCAGGAAGACAGATCCACTCCAGACGCATTCCGATCGTATGCACATGATCAGAGTCGTGGTGACCGTCATGGCATGGACCTGCATCCTCGTGCCGATCATCGTATCCCTCACTGTCGCCCGCCAGCTGCTAGGCCTGGAGACATGGGGCCCGTTCATCGGAAGCCTGGAATTCCTGGCCATCGGGCTGCTGGGTCTTCGCGCTTTGTCCCTCAGCGCCGAACCTGGCGGAAGCTGAGAGACCAGTTGCGGACGCAGCCCGTGTTCCCGTTCCACTGCCCCCCGGAAAGGATTGACCAACCGGGAACATAAGCCCGATGCTGGCCAGCCTCCCGCACCGCTGCGGTTGCCGCCACAGTTCCCATGCTCATCCACACCCTGCGTACATTCCTGAGGCCCTATGGCCGGCCGCTGGCTATGGTCCTGAGCCTGTCGCTGGTCGGCACCCTCGCCGCGTTGTACCTGCCCAGCCTCAACGCCGAGATCATCGATCACGGCGTGGCCAAGGGCGATACCGCCTTCATCTGGCGCACCGGTGGCCTGATGCTGGGGATCAGCGCATTGCAGATCGTCTGCGCCATTGCCTCGGTTTACTACGGCGCGCGGACGGCCATGAGTTTCGGACGTGACCTGCGGCTGGCGCTCTTCACCAAGGTGATGTCGTTCTCCGCCCGCGAGCTGAGCAGCTTTGGCGCGCCCTCCCTGATCACCCGCAACACCAACGATGTGCAGCAGGTGCAGATGCTGGTGCTGATGTCCTGCACCATGCTCGTCTCGGCGCCGATCACCATGGTCGGCGGCGTGATCATGGCGGTGCGTGAAAACGCCGGCCTGTCCTGGATTGTCGCCCTGGCCATGCCTTTCCTGGGGGTGACGGTGGGGCTGGTGGTGCTGCGCATGGGCCCGCTGTTCCGCCTCATGCAGACGCAGGTCGATGCGGTGAACCGCGTGCTGCGCGAACAGATCACCGGTATCCGTGTCGTTCGTGCCTTTGT
>JBEVNO010000067.1:0-2735 GCA_040508085.1 Steroidobacteraceae bacterium | reverse complement strand
TGCGCGAGACCATCCGCATCGACGGGCTGGAACTCACGCTGGTCGACACCGCCGGCCTGCGCGACGGCGGCGATGCGATCGAACGCGAAGGCATGCGCCGCGCCCGCGAAGAAATGCAGCGCACCGACCTGGCCATCGTGGTGCTGGACGCGCGCGATCCGCAGGCCGGGCGCGAGGCGGTGGGCGACAGCATCGCCGCGGTGCCGCAGCAGCTGTGGATCCACAACAAGAGCGATCTGCTGGCGGCGCTTCCGCAGGACCCGCACCCGGATGTGGTGCATGTCTCGGCGGCCACCGGGCTGGGCCTGGACCGGCTGCATGCGCGGCTGCGCGAACTGGCCGGCGGCAGCGCCGGCGAAAGCGTGGACGGCGAATTCTCCGCGCGCGCGCGGCATGTCGAGGCGATCGTGCAGGCCATCGGCCACGCGCAGCGCGCCGATGCGGAGCTGGTCCACGAGCACCTGGAGCTGGCCGCCGAAGAACTGCGCCTGGCCCACGAAGCGCTGGGCGAGATCACCGGGCGGATGAGCGCCGATGACCTGCTGGGGCGGATCTTCTCGAGCTTCTGTATCGGGAAGTAGGCTGCGGGCTGCCGCGGCTGGGGAAGCACGCGCGCACCGACAGGCCAGGCAGCACGGGTTTCTTCGCCCTGTCACACCGCTGCAGCAGACTGCCCGGGTTCTTTCCACGCCCCGCCGTATCGGCGCGGCCGCATCAAACAGGGGTTGGCAGTGTCGAAGTCGTTGTGGGGATGTGTGTTGCTGGTGTCGCTGGCCGTGGCACCATCGGTGGCCATGAGCGCTGAATCGTCTTCCTCCAGGCCGGCCCGGGCGGCCGTCTATGGCCATCGCGGCGCCAGTGCGCTGCTGCCCGAACACACGCTCGCCGCCTACGCCCAGGCGATCACCGATGGCGCCGACTACATCGAGCCGGACCTGGTGATGACCAAGGACGGCGTGCTGGTATCGCGCCACGAGAACGAGATCGGCGGCACCACCGACGTCGCCGAGCACCCGGAGTTCGCCAGCCGCAGGACCGTCAAGACCATCGACGGTGAGCGCATCGAAGGCTGGTTCACCGAAGATTTCACCCTGGCCGAGCTGAAGACGCTGTACGCCCGCGAGCGGCTGCCGCAGCTGCGCAGCACCGCCTTCGATGGCCAGTTCCGCATCGCCACGCTGGACGAGATCATCGCCTTCCTGGTCCAGCAGGCCGGTCGCGCCAACCGCGGCATCGGGCTGGTGCCGGAGATCAAGCACGGCACCTACTTCGCGCGCATCGGCCTGCCGATGGAAGACAAGGTGGTCGCCGCGCTGCAGGGCAACGCCTACACGCGCGTGGCGCCGGTGACGATCCAGTCTTTCGAGGTCGCCAACCTGCGCGCCCTGCGCGGCACGCTGGGCCGTGACAGCAACATCCGTCTGCTGCAGCTGCTCGGCGATCCCCGGCAGCAGCCGGGCGATGTGCTGGCCGCCAAGGGCAGCCTGCGCTACGCCGATCTGATCACGCCGGCCGGCCTGGCCGAGGTGGCCACCTATGCCGATGGCATCGGCCCGAGCCTGCGCATGGTCATCCCGCTGGATGCCGCGGGAAAGCTCGGTGCGCCGACGACCCTGGTGCGCGACGCGCACGCGGCCGGATTGATGGTGATCCCGTATACGTTCCGGCCGGAAAACCCGTTCCAGGCCGCGGACTTCCGCAAGGGCGAGGCCAACGCCCGCAACGCCGAAGGCTCCATTGCCGAGATCCGCGCCTACCTGGCCACCGGCATCGATGCCTTCTTCACCGATGACCCGGCGCTGGGCCGGCGTGCGGTGGATGGGGACGGTGCGGGTGCCGCCACGCCTTGAGCCGGCGACCGTGGCCGCTCTACGCGGTCAGTCCGCGGAAGGGCCGCTATCGCGCCGGCGGAACGGCAGCACCACGAAGTCCTGGCCTTCGCGCGGTTGCCACAGCACCGGGACGCGGGTGGGCGAGGGCGGCTCCAGGTCGCCGTCGCGCGCGACCTCGTTGGCCTCTTCGTCCTCGTCTTCCCAGCTGGAGCGCTTGCGCGGCGCCATCGGGTCGGAGAGCCGGAACAGCAGCGCGCTGATGATGCCGGCGAACGCGCCGCCCATGTGCGACTGCCAGGACACGCCCGGCTCGTGCGGCAGGATCGTGAGCAGCATGCTGCCGTAGAACAGGAAGGCGATCAGCCCGGCGGCGATCGCCGGCCGGTCACGGCGCAGCAGGCCGAGCACGAACACCAGGAACATCAGGCCATGGGTAATCCCGCTGGCCCCGAGATGGCGCGTACCCAGATCGCCGAGCAGCCACGCGCCCAGTCCCGAGCCCAGCCACAGCAAGGGCAGCGCGCGCACGGTCGCGCGGGGATAGACGCTGCCGGCCAGGGTGCCCAGGATCAGCAGTGCCACGCCGTTGGCGCCGAGGTGCTGGAGCGAGCCGTGCAGCAGGGGAGCGCCGAGCAGGCCGAGCAGGCCGGCCTTGTCCAGCGGCGCGACCGCCCAGGGGCGCCAGTCGAAATGGCCCTGGGCAGTGAAGACCGCCACCAGCACCAGCACGAAGGCCAGGCTGAGGTTGAAAGCGCGCAGCACCCGACCGCGGTCGGAGCGGGGCAGGGCCGGCGTCTCGCCGGCGGGCAGGGGCAGGTTCGCGTTCATACCCATTGGGATGGCGTCGCCGCCGATGAACACAAGGGCAACGCCGTGGGAGAAAGGAGTGCCGCCTGCGGGACA
>JBEVNO010000007.1:0-11924 GCA_040508085.1 Steroidobacteraceae bacterium | reverse complement strand
GCCGCGGCCATCCTGTGGGAACCGGATGGCGCCACGCGGCCGCCGCCACTGGCCGCGGATCTGGTGTTCGCCGAAGTGCCGCAGCTGACCCACCGCGCCAGCGAGCTGGCGGATCGCTTCTTCGCGGCGCCTTCGCAGAGCCTGTGCGTGGCCGGGGTCACCGGCACCAATGGCAAGACCACCTGCGCCTGGCTGCTGGCGCAGGCGCTGGATGCCTGCGCGCGGCCGGCGGCCTATCTCGGTACGCTGGGCAGCGCCTTCAACGGCGAGCTGGCGACGGGCGAGATGACCACCCCGGACGCCATTACCGTGCAGCGGCAGCTGGCGGACTTCCGCTCGCGCGGCGCCAGCCATGTGGCGATGGAAGTGTCCTCGCACGGCCTGGCGCAGGGACGCGTGAACGCGGTGCGCTTCGACACGGCGGTGTTCACCAATCTGACGCGCGATCACCTGGATTTCCACGGCGACATGCAGCGCTACGGCGCCGCCAAGGCCAGCCTGTTCGAGCGCGACGAGGTGCGCCTGCGTGTGCTCAATGTCGATGATGCCTTCGGTGCGCAGCTCGCGACGCGCTTCGCCGGCAGCATTGCCTGCAGCCGCCGCGCGCGGCCCGCTGGCGGGGCCTTCGTGCAGGCCCGTGACATCGTCTATGGCGATACGGGCACGGGCTTCAGGCTCGAGTCGAGTTTCGGCAGCGCGCCAGTGACGACGCGGCTGCTCGGCGAATTCAACGTCGACAATGTACTGGCGGTGCTGGCGGTGTTGCTGGGCAGCGGCGTCGAGCTCAACGCGGCTGTGCAGGCGCTGCGCACGCTGGGCGCGCCGTCCGGCCGGCTGGAAACCTTCGTGGTGCCCGGCCGCCCCACGGCAGTAGTGGACTACGCCCACACCCCCGACGCGCTGGAGAAGGCGCTGCAGGTGCTGCGCCGTCATTGCAGCGGCAGCCTCACCGTGGTGTTCGGCTGTGGTGGCGATCGCGATCGCGGCAAGCGCCCGCTGATGGGCGCCATCGCGGCGCGTCTCGCTGATCGCATCGTGCTCACCGACGACAATCCGCGCACCGAAGACGGCGCGCAGATCATTGCCGACATCCGCGCCGGCCTCGGGGCTGCGCCCGTAATGGTCATCCGCGACCGGCGCGGCGCCATCCTCGAATCGCTGGCGCAGGCGCGCAGCGGTGACCTGGTGCTGGTGGCGGGCAAGGGCCACGAGACCTACCAGCTCGTCGGGAACGAGACGCACTACTTCAGTGACCAGCAGGTGTTGCGCGAAGCCCTCGGCGGTGCGGCATGAAGCGCTCCGTGCGCGCATTTGCCGCCAGCTGCGCGGGGCGCTACGACGGCCCGGACCTTGCCTACAGTGGAGTCAGCACCGACACCCGTGCCGTGGCCAGGGGCGAGATCTACCTTGCGCTGCGCGGGCCGCGCTTCGATGGCAACGAATTCGTGGCCGCCGCTGCCGCCGCGGGCGCGGTGGCCGCCGTGGTGGACCGTCCCATGGTTGCCGCACCGTTGCCGCTGGTGTCCGTGGAAGACGGGCAGGCTGCGCTGACGCAGGCAGCTGCGGCCTGGCGCGCGCAGTTTCCACGCCATGTGATCGGCGTCGCCGGCAGCAATGGCAAGACCACGGTGAAGGAAATGCTGGCCGCCATCATGGCGCAGCTCGGCCCCTGTCTGGCCACCCGTGGCAACCTGAACAACCACATAGGCGTGCCACTGACCCTGCTGCGGCTGGACGAATCGCATCACTCCGCCGTGATCGAAATCGGCACCAACCATCCCGGGGAGGTAGCCGCGCTGGTGGCCATCGCCCGGCCCACGGTTGGCCTGGTCACCAACGCCGGTGCCGAACATCTGGAGGGCTTCGGTGACCTCGACGGCGTGGCGCTCGAGGAAGGACAGATGTTCGCGGGGCTGGCGGCCGATGCCGTGGCGCTGATCAACGCCGACGATGCATATGCCGCGTTGTGGCGCGGCATGACGCGCGCGCGCGTATGGACCTTCGGCATCGACCAGCCGGCGGATTTCCGCGCCACGCAACTGGCCGAAACGCTGGGCGATGATGGCTTCGAAAGCAATTTCCTGCTGTCCTCTCCGCAGGGCGAGCAGCGCGTGCGCCTGAACGTTGCGGGCCGCCACAATGTGCGCAATGCGCTGGCCGCTGCGGGCGCAGCGATGGCAGCCGGCGCCACGCTCGGCGACGTGGCCGCGGGCCTGGCCACCATGCAGCCGGTGGGCGGGCGACTGACGCCGCGCCGCGCCAGCCGCGGCGCGCGGCTCATCGACGATTCCTACAACGCCAATCCTTCCTCGATGTGCGCCGGCATCGATGTGCTCACCGCGCTGCCTGGCGAGCCGTGGCTGGTGATGGGTGAGATGGGCGAACTGGGCGACCAGGCAGAAGCCAGCCATGTCGAGGTCGGCGCCTATGCGCGCGGGCACGGCGTGCGGCGGCTGTTCGCCATGGGCGAGCTCAGCCGCCTGACCGTGCAACGCTTCGGCGCGGGCGCCAGCTGGCATGCGGACACCGATGCCCTGGCCCGCGCAGTGGACGCCGAGCTGGCGCCGGGGGTGACGCTGCTGGTGAAGGGCTCGCGCTCCAACCGCCTGGAGCGGGTGGTGGCATTCCTGACCGGCTCCGATCCCAAAGAGATGCATTGATGCTGTACCTGCTGTCACAGCGGCTCGCCGAGACGCACACTTTCTTCCATGTGTTCTCGTACCTCACGCTGCGCACCATCCTGGCGGTTACCTCGGCGCTGCTGATCTCGCTCGCCATCGGGCCGGTGATGATCCGCCGCCTGTCGCGCTATCAGGTTGGCCAGCAGGTGCGCGATGACGGCCCGCAGACGCATCTGAAGAAAGCTGGTACGCCCACCATGGGCGGCACGCTGATCATCGTCTCCATCCTGGTATCCACGCTGCTGTGGGCGGACCTCTCCAACCGCTATGTGTGGATCGTCACCGGCGTGCTGCTGTCCTGCGGCCTGGTGGGTTTCTACGATGACTACCTGAAGCTGGTGGTGAAGAACACCAAAGGCCTGGCGGCGCGCTGGAAATACCTGTGGCTGTCGATTGCCGCCCTGGGCGCTGCCGTGGCGCTGTGGTTCACGGCGGCAACGGCTGCGGAGACGACGTTCTTCCTGCCCTTCGTCAAGACTTTCGCCGTGCCGATGAGCGCGGTGAGCTATGTGGTGCTCACCTACCTGATGATCGTCGGCATGAGCAATGCGGTGAACCTCACCGATGGGCTCGACGGCCTGGCCATCATGCCGGCAGTCATGGTGGCGGTGGCGCTGGGCATCTTCGCCTGGGCCAGCGGCAATGCCATCTACGCGCCTTACCTCGGGATCCCGGCTGTGCCGGGCGCCGGTGAGGTCGCCATCTTCTGCGGCGCCATGGCAGGTGCCGGCCTCGGCTTCCTGTGGTTCAACACCTATCCCGCGCAGGTGTTCATGGGCGATGTCGGCGCGCTGGCGCTGGGCGGCGCGCTGGGCGCCGTGGCCGTGATCGTGCGGCAGGAAGTGGTGGTGCTGCTGATGGGCGGCATCTTCGTGATCGAGACCGCCTCGGTGATCCTGCAGGTGGCGTCCTTCAAGCTGCGCGGCAAGCGCATCTTCCGCATGGCACCCATCCATCACCATTTCGAGCTCAAGGGCTGGGCCGAGCCGAAAGTGATCGTGCGCTTCTGGATCGTCAGCCTGCTGCTGGTGCTCATGGGCCTTGCCACATTGAAGGTGCGTTGATGGCAGCGCGCGCAGTAGTGGCAGGTCTGGGCAAGACGGGTCAGTCAGTGGTGCGCCATCTGTTGGCGCGCGGCTGGCAGGTTGCCGTCACGGACACGCGCCCGGAACCACCGGGCCTGGCGTCGCTGCTGAAAGAGGCGCCGGGCATCCAGGTCGTCACCGGCCGGCTCGATCCGCAGCTGCTGCAGCAGGCGGACTGCGTGGTCGCCTCGCCGGGCCTGCCGCAGGATGATCCCTTCTTCGAGGCTGCGCGCGCCCGCGGACTGCCGGTGATCGGTGACATCGAGCTGTTCGCGCGCAGCGGCGCGCGGCCGGTGGTCGGCATCACCGGTACCAATGGCAAGAGCACGGTCACCACGATGGTGGCGCGCATGGCCGAACAGGGCGGCGTCACGACGCGTGCGGGCGGCAACCTCGCGCCTCCCGCGCTGGAATTGCTGGAGGGCGGCCCGGCACAGCTGTACGTGCTGGAGCTGTCCAGTTACCAGCTGGAGTCCACCTATTCGCTGGAGCTGGCGGCGGCCACCGTGCTGAACGTGACGCCCGATCACATGGATCGCTACGCGGACATGGCGGCCTATGCGGCGGCCAAGGCGCGCATCTTCGAGCGCTGCGCCACGGCGGTGATCAACCTCGATGATCCGCTGGTGGCGGCCATGCCGCGCCGGGACCAGCAGACGCTGAGCTTCTCGCTGCTCGCCGACAGTGGCGCGGACTACTGCCTCGTGACCCATGGCAGCCGCGACTGGCTCACGCATCGTGGCGAGCGGCTGCTCGCCATGGACGAGCTGCGCGTGGTGGGCAGCCACAATGCCGCCAATGCGCTCGCGGCATTGGCGCTGGGCGACGCACTGGGCCTGGCGCGCGCGCCCATGCTGGCCGCGCTGCGCGATTTCCCGGGGCTGCCGCATCGTGCCGCCTTTGTCGCCGATGTCGCGGGCGTGCGCTACGTGAACGACTCCAAGGGCACCAATGTCGGGGCTACGCTGGCCGCTGTGGCTGGCTTCCGCGGGCCGCTGCTGGTGATCGCCGGCGGTGACGGCAAGGGCCAGGATTTCTCGCCGCTGCGCGGCGCCTTCGCCGGCAAGGTGCGGCGCGTGCTGCTGATCGGCCGCGACGCCCCGCAGCTGGAGGCAGCGCTGGCTGGCGCCTGCGATACCGAGCGTTGCGCGAGTCTCGAAGCCGCCGTGATTGCCGCCTCCCGCCACGCGCGCACCGGCGACACCGTGCTGCTGTCGCCCGCCTGCGCCAGTCTCGACATGTTCCGTGACTATGCGCATCGCGGCGTGGTGTTCGCTGATGCCGTGGCGAGGCTGGCAGCATGAGTACCGCGGCTCCCACCCGCCAGTCCGCACGCCGCACGCTGGCCGTCGACCCGGTGCTGCTGGGCATCATGGTGTCGATCCTGCTGCTGGGCATGGTGATGGTGACCTCGGCATCCATCTCCATCGCCTCGCAGGGCGGGGGCGATCCCTTCAGCTATGTGAAGAGCCAGTTCATCACCGCGCTGGGCGGCATCGCGCTGGCAATGCTGCTGTGCGCCGTACCCACGGAGGTGCTGCAGAAGCATGCCAACCTGCTGCTGATCGCCGCTGGCGTGCTGCTGGTGGTCGTACTCATTCCGGGCCTGGGACATGAGGTGAAGGGCGGCCGCCGCTGGATCCGGCTGCTGGGCTTCAACCTGCAGGCCTCGGAAGTCGCCCGCGTGCTGGTGCTGGTGTGGATTGCCTCGTACGCGGTGCGCCGCGCCGAGGAGCTGCGCACCACCTTCATGGGCCTTGGCAAGCCGCTCGGCATCGTCATCGTGTTCTGCGCCTTGCTGCTGCTGGAACCGGACATGGGCGCAGCCACCGTGCTGTTCGCCACGGCCTTCGGTGTGCTGTTCCTGGCTGGGGCGCGCCTGCGCTGGGTGCTGGTGTGCACCTTTGGCGCAGCTGCGGCCTTCGGCCTGCTGGTGCTGTCGGCCGGCTACCGCATGCGCCGCGTCACGGCCTTCCTTGATCCCTGGGCGCATGCCTTCGACAGTGGCTTCCAGCTCACCCAGTCATTGATCGCCATCGGCCGTGGTGAATGGCTGGGCGTGGGCATCGGTGACAGCGTGCAGAAGCTGTTCTACCTGCCGGAGGCGCACACCGACTTCCTGTTCGCCGTGCTGGCCGAGGAGCTGGGGCTCGCCGGAGTACTGGTCACGCTGGCGCTGTTCCTGGCACTGGTGTGGCGGGTGCTGCATGTGGCCCGTCAGGCCGCCAATGCGGGCCTGATGTTCCAGGCCAGCCTCGCGGCGGCCTTCGGGCTGTGGGTGGGCATCCAGTCGATGGTCAACATCGGCGTGAACATGGGCGTGCTCCCCACCAAGGGCCTGACGCTGCCCTTCATGAGTTACGGCCGCAGCAGCCTGCTGGTCACGCTCGCCTGGTTCGGCATGGTGCTGCGAGTGCATCACGAGACGGCCTCGCGCACGCGCGGCTCGGCCAGCGTCGCGCCGCGGCGCGAATCCGCGCTGGAGGCGCGCTCATGAGGCGTCCGGTGCTGATCATGGCGGGCGGCACGGGCGGCCATGTGTTTCCGGCGCTGGCGCTGGCGCGGCTGCTGCGCCAGCAGCAGCGCGAAGTCATCTGGCTGGGCACCCGGCGCGGCCTCGAGGCGCGCGTGGTGCCTGCCGATGGCTTCCCGATCGAGTGGCTGTCGGTGGGTGGCCTGCGCGGCAAGAACCTCGTGACGCTGCTGACGGCGCCGTTCCACATGGTGCGCGCGCTGCTGCAGGCGCTGGCCATCGTGCGGCGGCATCGTCCGGGTGTGGTGGTCGGGCTGGGGGGTTTCGTGACCGGCCCTGGAGGTCTTGCGGCATGGCTGCTGCGCCGGCCGCTGCTGATCCACGAGCAGAATGCCGTGGCCGGCTTCACCAACCGTTGCCTCGCGCCGCTGGCGCGCGAGGTGCTCACCGCGTTCCCGGCGGCGCTCGCTGGCCGGCCACGCGTGCGCGTGATCGGCAATCCGGTGCGCGCGGATATCGCTGCGCTGCCTGTGCCGGCCGTGCGTTTCGCCGGCCGCAGCGGCGCCATCCGTCTGCTGGTGGTGGGCGGCAGCCTCGGTGCGCGCCGCCTCAATGACATCGTGCCGCAGGCGCTGGCACGGCTGAAGAAGAACCCTGCGGCGCCGCAGTTCAGCGTGCGCCACCAGACCGGCGAGAAGCTGCTGGACATGGGCCGCGCGGCCTATGCCGTCGCCAATGTCGAGGCGGAGGTCATGCCGTTCATCGCCGACATGGCCGAGGCCTTCGGCTGGGCGGATCTGGTGATCTGCCGTGCCGGCGCGCTCACCATCGCGGAGCTGGCCGCCGCCGGTGTCGGAGCCATCCTCGTGCCTTATCCGCATGCGGTGGATGACCACCAGACCTTCAACGCGCGCTACCTGGTGGATGCGGGCGCGGCGCGCCTGTTTGCCGACAGCGCGCTGGATGCCGAAGTGCTGGCCGCGACGCTCGCAGAACTCACCGCGGATCGCGCGCTGCTGCTCGGCATGGCCGACGCCGCGCGGCGCGTGGCGAAGCCTGCGGCGGGCCTGGCGCTGCTCGATGCCTGCCTGGCGGCGGAGTCGCCATGACGCAGCCGCTGGACGCCGCGCTCAATCGCCGCCGCTCGGACAGCATGCGCCGCATCAACCGTGTGCATTTCGTGGGCGTGGGCGGCAGCGGCATGGGCGGCATTGCCGAGGTGCTGCTGAACCTGGGCTATGAGGTGCAGGGTTCGGACATCAAGCCCAATGGCGTCACGGACCGGCTGACCAGGCTCGGCGCCCGCGTGCTGTTCGGTCATGACGCTGCGCACGTGGCCGGCTGCGATGTGGTGGTCGTCTCCACCGCCATCAACAGTGGCAACCCGGAAGTGGTGGCGGCACTGGAAGCACGCATTCCCGTAGTGCCGCGCGCCGAGATGCTGGGCGAGCTGATGCGCTTCCGCTATGCCATCGCCGTGGCGGGCACCCATGGCAAGACCACCACTACCAGCCTGGTGGCCAGCGTGCTGGCGGAGGGCGGCGAGGATCCCACCTTCGTGATCGGTGGCCGCCTGAAGAGCGCTGGCACCAATGCGCGGCTGGGCACCGGCCGGTATCTCGTGGCCGAGGCCGACGAGAGCGATGCCTCGTTCCTGCACCTGCAGCCGATGATGGCCATCGTCACCAACATCGACAACGATCACCTGGGCACGCATGGCGGGGACTTCCAGAAGCTCAAGGCGAGCTTCCTGGAATTCCTGCACAACCTGCCTTTCTACGGGCTCGCGGTGCTGTGCGCCGATGATGCCGAACTGTCGGGACTGCTGCCCCAGGTCGGCCGGCCGATGCTGAGCTACGGGCTGGCCGAACATGCCGATGTGCGCGCGGTGGACATCCGCCGTGATGGCGGCCGCACCACCTTCAATGTGCTGCGCAAGGGGCATGCGCCGCTTGAAGTGACCGTGAACCTCGCCGGCCTGCACAATGTGCAGAACTCGCTGGCCGCGATTGCCGTGGCCACCGACATCGGCATCGCGGATGCGGCCATCCAGCGGGCGCTGTCCGGGTTCCAGGGCATCGACCGGCGCATGCAGGTGGTTGGCGAGCTGCAGGTGGACGGTGGGGATGTCGTCATCATCGACGACTACGGCCACCATCCCACCGAGCTTGCCGCCACGCTCGACGCGCTGCGCCAGGCCTATGCGGGCCGCCGCATCGTGCTGGTGTTCCAGCCACATCGCTTCACCCGCACTCGTGACCTGCTGGATGATTTCGCGCGCGTGCTGGCCACTGCGGACACGCTGCTGGTCACCGAGGTGTACGCGGCCGGTGAGGCGCCCATCGACGGCGCCGATGGCCGCGCCATCTGCCGCGCCGTGCGCAGTCGTGGCAAGGTCGAGCCCGTGTTCGTGCCCACGGTGGAGGAGATCGCCGCGGCGCTGTCCGGCATCGTGCGCGCCGGCGATGTGATCGCCATGATGGGCGCGGGCAGCATCAGCCCCACGGCGCATGAGCTGGCGGCGAAGCTCACCGCGCTGCGCGACCAGGCGGTGGTTTCGTGACCGCGTTCACCGTGCCGAGCGAATTCGCGCCGCGCGTGCGCGTTGGCGAGCTGCTGTCACGCCACACCTCCTGGCATGTGGGCGGTCCGGCCGACATCTTCTTCATGCCGGAAAGCCGCGCCGACCTCATCGGTTTCCTGAAGGTTCTGCCCCCCGAGGTGCCGCTGCTGTGGCTGGGGCTGGGCAGCAACCTGCTGGTGCGCGATGGCGGCGTGCGTGGCGTGGTCATCTCGACGCGTGATGCGCTGACGGCGCTGGAGCGCCGCGGCGAGCGCGGCGCCTATGCTGAAGCCGGCGTGCCATGTGCGAAGCTGGCCCGCGCCTGCGCGCGCTGGGATCTGGGCCCGGCGGAGTTCTTCACCGGCATTCCCGGCACGGTGGGTGGCGCGCTGGCGATGAATGCCGGCGCCTTCGGCGGCGAGACCTGGCGGCAGGTGGAGCAGGTCGAGACCGTCGACCGCGAGGGCACCGTGCGCGCGCGTCCCGCACAGGATTACCAGTTCCGCTACCGGCATGTCGAGGCGCCCGCCAACGAAGAGTGGTTCCTCGGCGCCACCTTCCATTTCGAGGCCGGCTCCTCCGAAGAATCCACGCGTGCGCTGCTGGAACGCCGCCGGCAGACGCAGCCCATCGGCGAGTGGAGCTGCGGCTCGGTGTTCACCAACCCGGCCGGGGACCATGCCGCGCGGCTGATCGAGAGCGCCGGGCTGAAGGGCCTGCGCATCGGCGGCGCGGTGGTCTCGACCAAGCACGCCAATTTCATCCTGAACGAAGGCGCGGCCACCGCACTCGACATCGAAACGCTGATCCGGCAGGTACAGCGTGAGGTCGAGCGCCAGCACGGCCGCCGGCTCACGCCCGAATGCCGCATCGTCGGCGAGGCCCACCCGTGAAACTTTCCCACGATTCCACCCGCATGCATCGCATCACCGAGGCGCGTGAATTCGGCAAGGTGGCCGTGCTGTTCGGCGGCAATTCCACCGAGCGCGCCGTGTCGCTGGTCTCCGGCGCCGCGGTGCTGGCGGCATTGCAACGCCGGGGCATCGACGCCACCGGCATCGATCCGCGCGATGTGCCGCTGGCCAGTCTGCCGTCGCAGGGCTATGAGCGCGTGTTCATCGTGCTGCATGGACCGGGCGGGGAGGACGGCAGCGTGCAGGGCGCGCTGGAAGTGCTGGGCCTGCCATACACCGGCAGCGGCGTGATGGGTTCGGCACTGGGCATGGACAAGCTGCGTACCAAGCGTCTGGCCGCGGCACTGGGTGTGGCCACAGCCGAATCGGTGGTGCTGCGCAACGAAAGTGACTGCCAGCAGGCGCTGGAACGACTCGGGCTGCCGATGATCGTGAAGCCGGCTACGCAGGGCTCGAGCGTGGGCATGAGCAAGGTCACCACCGCCGAAGAGCTGCTGCCGGCATTCCACGCCGCCGCGGCGGTGGATGGTTCGGTGTTCGCCGAAAAGTGGATCACCGGGGCCGAATACACCGTGGCGGTGTTGCACCGGCGCGTGCTGCCGGCAATCCGCATTGAAGCCGCCAATGCCTTCTACGACTACGAAGCCAAGTACCACCGCAACGACACCAAGTACCACTGCCCGGCGGGCATGTCGGCGCAGGCCGAGTCGTACATGGCGAGCCTGGCGCTGGCGGCCTTCGACGCGGTTGGCGCGGAGGGCTGGGGCCGCGTGGACTTCATGGCCGACCAGGCCGGCCGGCCGCTGCTGCTGGAGATCAACACGGTGCCCGGCATGACCGACCACAGCCTGGTGCCGATGGCCGCCAAGGCAGCCGGCATCGATTTCGACGAGCTGTGCTGGCAGGTGCTGGAAACCAGCTTCGTGCGCCAGCCCGTGAAGGAAACGCGTTGATTTCGTTCCGCCGCAAATCCGCCTCGCGCAACCGCCCGAAAAAAGCCGCGGCGGGCTGGCTGGCGCGCCTGCCCACGCTGCCATGGCGCCGGCTGGCGCCCATCGGTGGCGCACTGCTGGTGTTGACCGGTGTGGTGATGGGCGTGCGCACCGCGCTCGACCAGCCGGTGGAGCGCGTGGCGATCTCCGGGCGCTTCCAGCGCGTGCAGCCGCTGGACGTGGAGAAGGCCGTGCGCGGCGCTGCTGCCGGCAGCGGCATGGTCAGCGTCGATCTGGCACGTATCGCGGCCAGCGTCGAACAGATCCCATGGGTGGATCGCGCCAGCGTGGCGCGCAGCTGGCCGAGTGGCCTGCGCGTGCAGGTGGTGGAGCAGGTGCCGGTGGCCCGCTGGGGCGAGACTGGCCTGGTCAATATGCGCGGCGAAGTCTTCGTGCAGGACTCGCGCCACATTCCAGTGGAGCTGCCGCAGCTGGTGGGTCCTGCCGGCTACGAGGCGCAGATGACCAGCCGCTATCTGGACGTGCAGCAGCGCCTGGTGGAGGGCGGCCTGCGCGTGACGCGCCTGACTCTCGACGAGCGCGGCGCCTGGGAGTTCTCGCTGGACAACGGCGTGCAGCTGCGGCTCGGCCGCGAGCACGTCGATGAGCGCTTCGATCGTTTCCTGGCGGCGGCGGCGCAGGTGGTCACTGCGCGCGCCACCGAGATCGCATATGTGGACATGCGCTATGCCAACGGCTTCGCCGTGGGCTGGCGCTCCGGCAAAGGTGAGGTGAAGCGTGGCTAGGCGCAATGACCGTTCGTCCCTGATCGTCGGGCTGGACATCGGCACGTCGAAGGTGGTGGCGCTGGTCGGCGAGATCGGTGCGGACGGCGGCATTGAGGTCGTGGGCCTGGGCTCGCATCCGTCACGCGGGCTGAAGAAGGGCGTGGTGGTGAACATCGAATCCACCGTGCAATCCATCCAGCGCGCGGTGGAAGAGGCCGAACTGATGGCCGGCTGCGAGATCCATTCGGTGTTCGCCGGCATCGCCGGCAGCCATGTGCGCAGCCTGAATTCGCACGGCGTGGTCGCCATCCGCGACCGCGAAGTCAGCGACATCGATGTGCAGCATGTGATCGATGCGGCCAAGGCGGTGGCCAGTCCCGCCGACCAGCGCATCCTGCATGTGCTGCCGCAGGAATACATCATCGACGGCCAGGAGGGCATCCGCGACCCCATTGGCATGTCCGGTGTGCGCCTGGAGGCCCGCGTGC
>JBEVNO010000196.1:0-13055 GCA_040508085.1 Steroidobacteraceae bacterium | reverse complement strand
GCGCGCAGTCGCCTCGCTGTTCTTGCAGGAGCGTGACCATGCCGTCGATGTCTGCGCTCCGCAGGAACGGTGAGGTGCATTGGATGAAGACGAGAATGTCTGGGAGGTGGCCGAAGCGTTCGCTCGCATCCTGCAGCGCATGCAGCAGTGCGGATTCCGAACTGGCGACGTCGCTGGACAGTTCCGTGGGACGTGCAACAACCAACGCACCGAGTTCGCTTGCGGCTTCCGCGATGCGCGCATCATCCGTGCTCACAAACGTTCTGGAGATCCATTTCGCGCCTTTCGCAGCCTCGACCGCGCGCCGGAGCAGAGAGCGCCCATTGACGCGCCGGAGGTTTTTTCCCGGCACACTTTTGGATCCCCCGCGTGCCGGGATGACCGCCCAGACCAAGGGAGCGTCACTGCGGGTGCGCGCTGACATCGAGCAGGGTACGCAGCCGGTCGAATGCCACACGGAATCCCTCTCCGTCGTTCTCGTGTCCTTGCCACACCTCGGGAAGGAAGGAGGCGCCTGGAGCCAGCTCGTCCAGCTTCCTGAACAGCGCGCGAAAGTCGATGTCCCCATCGCCGATCTGCAGCCCCTCGCCATCGTGCCCGGATGCATCGGCGATGTGAAGGTGGCGGGTGTGCCCTCCCACGACGTTCAGGAAATCGTCGAACGATGTCTTCTGGACATTGCAGGCCAGTCGGGAATGCGACACGTCGAGGCAGACGCCGACGCCAAGCGTTCTGCAGAGGTTGGCTATGTCCTCGGCATCCACAAACAGGTTGTGGAATCGCTGTCCACCGAAATGCCAGGGGAACGGCGGCATGGTCTGAGGCCAGATCTCTATATCATCCGCAACAATTTCATCCAGACTCCTGCGCAGATTGTCGCGGCGCGCCGCGCGCTCACTGCGGGTCAGCGGTCGGTCGAGCGAAAATCCGCCGACATTGGTTACGATACCAATGGGGCCGCCAGGCGCGAAGAACCGACGAAGTGACCGCGACTTCTCAATGACCTGCTGCATGCTGGAGACGGAACGCCTGCGATACATTTCATCGACGGCACAGAGGTCGAGCAGATGGTCGCCATGGAACAGTTCCGGCGCATGAACGACCAGATTTATCGGCATTCTCCCCGGCGGGAAGAACTGTTCGTCGGGCAGCTCCAGGTCACGGTAGCTGAGGTGGAACTCCAGAAAATCCGGCTCGAAGAGGCGCAGCAGGTTTGCATAGTCGTGGTGTCGCACGGGAAGGCCCCAGGGGCGGGAAAAATCCATCCGAACGTTGCCGCGCGTAGCCGGTTCGCTGCCGTCCAGGTCAGAAGGAAAGAACGGCTCTCCCGCGTTCACTGGCCTGCGAAGTTGCCGGCCCACCAGTTCCAGTTTGCGATGTGGCTGCAGTCCTCGACCAGGGCTTCGCACAGCGAGCATAGATTCTTCGATCACCTGACCGGCGGCAACGTCCACCCGGGCAAAGACGGATTTGGCGAGCGTCACGCGATTTAGCATCTCGCCTTGGCTGATGCGTCGGGGGGCGTCGCTGCCGGTGGCTTCTTCCACTTGCCTGATGCCTTCCACCATGCGGGTGAACTCCGCAGGCAGCAAGCTGATGCGATGGTCGCTCCCTTCCATGGATCTATCCAGCGTGAAGTGCTTCTCCACCACCCGCGCACCCATTGCTACGGCCGCGACCGGCACGAAGATGTCCCGCTCGTGCCCAGAGTAGCCGACGGTGCATTGGCCAATGCGGGCCAAGTGCTGCAGATATTCCAGGTTTACATCGCGGAATGGAGTGGGGTAGGTGGAGTTGCAGTGCAGAAGCACGTAGCCAACACCCGCGCGCTGGAGTTGCCGGGTGGTCTGCCTGATCTCCTCTTCCGTTGTCATCCCGGTGGAGCAGATCAGCGGTTTGCCAGTCTGCCCAGCCGCCATCAGCAAGTCATGGTTGGTGAAGTCTGCGGAGGAGATCTTGATCGCCGGCAGGCCGTATCGGTCCAGCTTCTCCAGGCTTGCCATGTCCCAAGGGGTACAAAGCGGCAGCAAACCGAGGTCGCGGACGTGATCGAAGCACCGGAACAAGTCATCATCCGGAAGCTGTTGGCGTGCCAGCAGGTCCAGCACGTACTGGGTTCCAAGGTTCTCGCTGGTGATGGAACCAATCTGTGCGCCGCCATACAGGGTCTGCATGTCGCGCATCTGGAATTTGATGCAGTCGGCGCCGGCAGACCTTGCGGCGTTGATGAGTTCGATGGCTAGTTGGAACGATCCATTGTGATTGTTGCCGATCTCGGCAATGGCCATCGACGGTGCGTCGCTAGCAATGCGTCTCCCTTCAATTTCGATCCCGTCCCCCGGCGCGCGGCTGCTGGCAACGGCCACCAGTCGACCGCGCGAATCCAGCAACGGAACATACAGCACGTCGTTCAGGAGAGAAGAGATGCGGTCCCGCGACTCGTCGATGCGGGCAGAACGGAAGTTGCGGCAAGAGATGCTGAGGGCGGTGGCGCCAATGCCACCCGGGCTCCCAGATCCGAGCCAACGGATGAGGTCTCCGTTGGACAACGTCCCGAGCATGACTCCGTTGCCGTCGATGACCATGACGATGCGTCCTTTCCGGTTGGCGGCGATCTTGTTTGCCACCTCTTGTATGGAAGCGGTGTCCCGCGCGGCGTAGAAGGGAATGTTCCTATCGATGAGCATGACGTCGGCTCGCTCGCGTAAAAACAAGTTGATACCTGTTTGGATTGTCTGGGTTCATATGCAATGCTTGGATTCCCCCATGCAGATCGTAGAAGGCCTACGGTGTCGAAAATGAATGAGCCCGCGGTCACCGTTTTCATTCCCGCCTTCAATCGCGCTGCTTACATCGGCACTGCGATACAAAGTGTGCTGCGACAGGGATTCAAGGACTTTGAGCTGCTCGTGGTCGACGACGGCTCCACCGACCGCACCGTCGAGATCGTCAAAACATTTGATGACCGGCGCGTGCGGTTGGTCTGCAATGACCGCAACCGCGGCATTCCCTACACGCGCAATAGAGGCCTGGATTTGGCTGCTGGCGCTTCTATTGCCTTGATGGACAGTGACGACTACATGATGCCGAACCGGCTCGCGCGTCAGGTCAGGTTCCTGCAGTCGCACCCGGAGGTGGCGCTGGTGGGCGGCTGGCTCCGTCGATTCGACAATGCGGGGAACATCAGGGGCTTCCAGACGAAGCCGTTGGTTCACGACCAGCTTCGAGTGACGCTGCTGTTCCGCACCAGTCACGCCAACACCACGTTGATGGGTCGCACCGCCGTGCTGCGGGAGTTCAGATACAGCGAGGCGTATCCACTGGCGGAGGACCACGACCTCTTCGTGCGTCTCTCGCGCGTCCACCGGGTGGCAAACATTCCCTGCGTGCTGTCCGGTCAACGTGAGCACTCCGGGCGCATCACGAAGGCGGCGGGTGAGCGCCTGTTGGAGAACAAATTCCGTCTTCTCGGCGCGCTGCTGCGGGAGCTGGGTGTCGCTGCAGATCCGACCGATGTGGCGCGTCATTACCGGCTCACGCGTGTCAGTGAGGCGGAACTGCGTTCCGATCCTGGCTATCTGGACTGGGCTGCGGATTGGCTGCGCAGATTGGTCGAGGCCAACGAACGCACCGGCGTCTACGATCGCCGGGCCTTGTCCAGCATCGCCGCGATAGTCTGGGTGGAGACTTGCGCACGCGCGATCGCACATGTGGGTGTAGGTCGAGTGTGGCCGCACGCCCGCGCGTTTCCGTGGTTGCGCGGAGTGGCCGCATTCGCGGCGGGCAATCTGGCAGCGGCCACCGGAATCCGGCGTTGATGGCTTCGACGTCCTCATGGGCGCCGCAGAACCGGAAAGTGCGCTGCGATCGTGCGCTGGAGCGTGAAGGCATCGTCGTGCCATTTCTCGTCCGACGCGAGATCCGACATAGTTCCGCATCGCAGGGCCTGCCGCCAATTCACCGGGCTGGGCAGCAGGCATAGCGTGGCCGTGAGCCGATCTCCTTGCGTCGGGGTGACGCCGCGGTGGAGAACGCGCGCCGGCTGGAACAGCACTGCATCGCCGGGCTCGAGTTGCTGGCGCTGTGGTGAAAGGCTTCTGCGCGCTAGCCTGGAGAGCTCGCGCGTGTCATTGGTCCTGAGTCGGGACCACCCGAACAGATAGCCCTGCTTCGCGACGGCGTTCGAATCGGCCAGGTTCAGGAATTCTGTGTTCCCACCGTGCGTGGAGGTTGCGTTCAGGTAGAGAATCAGCTTCAGGTGGCTGCTTGGCCCTTTGTCGCAATGCCATCGGAACGACACGGAGCGCTGCTTATCTTCGGGTCGGGTCACGGCAAGGGCAATCCAGTGCACCAGATACTCGCTCCTGAAGAACGATACCAGGGAAGAATCCACGGTGGCGCCAAACACCCCCTCCAGCAGGCCTTCGATCCACAGCCGGTCAGTGACCCGAAAACCCTTCAGATGCGGGCTGTCCTTCTTCAACAGTTCGCTTGGACCACTTTGGAGAAGCGTCTGTTTAAGTTCGAAGGCAATATCACGATCAAGCGCGCACAGAAAGCGGAACCCCTCCCGCTCCAGCTCCAGGTCGGGTGCAGGGAGCACCGGCCTGACGAAAGCGGCCTGACAGAACTCGGCGTACTCGCCATACCTGCGATCAATGTCGTAGGCATCCCACGTTGCCTGAGCTCGGCCGGAGGTTGATCGCCTGGCCAGCAATCGGTTCATGGCTTCACGGATGATCCCAAGTCTCATTGCAGGAGGGTCGCTACGGATTCATTCACTTCGAACAGGTGCTCGCCCACCTGATGCACGTGCACGGAGCTGAAGCGGTTCAGTGAACCCTCGAGGCGGCGGATCCGGGATGTCAGTTGCCTGGTGTCGATGCGCGGAAAGCGGTGCTGGTGGTAGTCAGCCCGGTTTTTTCCTGGCAGCCCCATGTACAGCCTCGTGACGTGGGCCTTCAGGTCGCTGAGCGCGCGCGCGCGCCAGCGGGCGAGGGCGTTCATCCGCTCCGTTGGCTTGCGATTGGCGCGATGTGCATCGAGCACATCCAGGATTCGATCGCTGGCCAGGCGGCCGTCCCGCGCGACCACGAAGCGGTCGAACATTTCTTCCCGGGCCTCCGTGGCGCCTTTGAATCTCCCGCCCCGCGCCAGCTCGGAGACCCGGGCTATCAGGTCATTCAGGTGAAAGCACTGCAGGCTGAGGCGGTTGGGCAGGCCCTGGAAGTCCAGGTCGTATTGCGGGTTGAAGCCCCTGAGATAAGCCACCGCCGGAACGCCCATGGCATAGGCCTCCACGGCCGTCGTGCAGCCGTTATGCAGCAGTGCCCGACACGCGCGCAGCCACGGCAACACGTTGCCGCGGTGAACTACCCGGATCCTGCTGCAGCGGCTGGCCAGTTCGTTGTAGACCTCATGGCTTTCGCTGGGGTGCGGTCGCAGGACGATGGTGATCCCCGGATTGGCCCTTTCGAGCAAGGGAAGCATGGCGATGAAACTTTCGAGCAAACGGGTCTTGTGCGCATGCAGGCCGATGGCAAAGCTTCGTGGCATGCCCTTGCCGGCCTGGCCAATGCGGGCCGTGGGCGAAGTGCTGCCAGGCGGTTCGAACAGGCCCAGACTGGGCAGAAACGGATTCACATCCGTGAAGTTGGTGTTGACGAGCACGAAGTCGCCGAATTCCCGCTTCAGTGCCTGCGCTTCTTCGTCAAAATATCCCCGCAGCTCGGGACGCAACAGGTCCCCGCGCGGATTGCCGGTGACGTGCAGCGGCAGACCCGGCGGAAGGTCGGGGTAGGCCGCCATGAGCTGCCGGTTGTCCTCTCCCCATGCGAAGATCAGCGACAGGCGCGAAATGGTGGCAGGGGAGAGTCGCAGCGGATAAAACACCTCCGGTGGGGGATGGACGAGCGCTTCTTCCTCCCAGCCGACGATGTCATGGCCCAGATGGCGCATGAGCTGGAACATCAAGGTGCTCATGCCGCGCATGCTCTTGGCTACGTAGGTTCCAGCCGGCAGACGTGACATCGCAAAATGCACGTAGGCGCGGGATCCAAGCAGCACCCGATAGCCTCGTTCGGCCGCGCAGCAGGCGAAGAGCAGTTTGGCGTCAAGCTCGCGGACCTGGCTTTCAACGGGAAGGATCAGGAGCGGTGGGGTACTGCTTTTCATGCGGTCGAAGCGCCTTCCGCTTCCTGCAACGCGCACCATCGGCGTTCGAGGGACTCGAACACGTGCTCGTCGCGCGTGGCCATCGCGATCTCGTGATTCAGCCAGTAGGAGGGCAGGGTCCAGTTGTAGCTGCCAAAGATCGCTTGTCTGCCGACTGTGCTTTCTGCGAGCACGAACTTCAGGTGCATCGGCACATTCTCGGTGGCACCAAATCGCGTGAACGCGGCGCCCGCGGCAGTCAGTCGCCGCTCCATGCGGCGCGGAACGCGGCGGGCGCTATGCTCTGCCGCGATCTCGACGCGTGCACCCCGGCGAGCCAGCCGTGCTAGGCAGTTGACCGACCAGGGGTTGCGGATGTGTGAGGCTGCGATGCGGACGCGGCAGTTACCCCCATAGCCTTCGAGCAGCCTCTCGATGGGATGTTGGCCCCGCCGCGGCCACAGGTAGACCTGCGTGTCACCGAAGTCCCGCTCGAAGGGCAAGTTTGACTGAGTCCTGCGCAGTCGCGCGTCCGGTACACGGTGCAGGGCCTGCAGGTGATCGACTAGGAAACCGACGATGGCTTCGTCGCGTACCTCGACCAGTGCGTTGTGCGCGATGTTGTGATCGCCAATTTTGGCAACGACTCCCGGGTCATACTCGTTGCTATCTCCCGAGGGATTGAACGACCCGACCAACGCGGCAGGGTAGGGATGAGAGAAGCAATAGATCTTCGTATGGAATTGGGGTTTCCACGCCAGTCCCGGCGGCGAGGGATAGCCGGGCATCTGGACCACGCGAAGGCCGGTTCGCAACGCATCATGGGTAGTGAGGGCGGCGAGAACCTGTTCATTGGCCCTGGCAATGCGTGGCTTACCCTCGAGCAACAGCCGAACCTGCACGCCGCGGTCGCTGGCGGCAATCAGGTCGCGCGCCAGTTCTCGATCCCTGAAATAGTAGGTTGCCCAGTCGATGGTGCTGCCCGGGGGTGAGGCCGCCACTCGCTGCGACAGCAGGTTGCGCAAGGATCCTGCCGGAAGGTCGGGCCCGCCGAAGTGGACGGCGAACCTGCTCTCGCTCATCGATGCTTTCATGGATCATCACGGAAGTCCCAAGTTGCGGCGGATCATCGCCGTCCCTGCCTTACCGAAGACTTACTGGCAGGACACCAAGCAGATCGCATGGTTTTTTGCACGCTGTGATGGCGGATAGATTACGGGCCAGCCACTTGGCGATTGTGATCGGTGGTCGGTCGGTGAGTCTCTGGAAATCATGACTGACGTGACTGCGGTGACCGGACGCACTGGCCCTATCGAATGAAGCGATGAGCTGTGCATCGTCCCTGGAATGCCCCGCGCCAAGCAGGGCGCGCACCAGATCTTCCGCCTCCACGGGGATCACCTGGATGCGTCGGCCCAGCACGGCTCCAACGAGCTGGGCCTGTTCGGCGGTGGTGGTGGCTTCCAGGCCACTCAATGTGTAGGTGTGCTTTCCCTGAGAAAAACTGGTCAGCTCACAGGCGGCCGCCAAGGCCAAGTCGTCGCTTCCGATGTCCGCCATCCGACCATCGCCCGCGGCACTGAACCACACCCCTTGCTGCGCAAGGATCGTGGGGAGCGTTGTGAAAAAGGCCTCGAAAGTTCTGTGATTGCGCAGCAATGTCCAGCCTGGGAGACTGCTGCCTTCGATCGCCGCTTCGGTGGCAGCGTGCACCTGTGCATGCAGGACCGGTGATCCGGCAGGATAAGGCACCGACGTGTAGATGAGATGCTGGACGCCAGCTTGCGCGGCTGCGGAGATCGCGCGCTGCCGCTGCTGAACGGTCAGCTCTGGCCGGTCGGCATCGGAACCGATCAACAGGATTCTGGCCATGCCGCGAAAGGTATCGATAAGCTGTGCTTCGTCGTCAGGATCCACGCGCCTGGCCACTACACCCCGGTAAACCAGTGGGTAGAGGTTCGCGGGATCGCGGCAGGTAGCGACGATCAAGCCAGCTGGAACCCGCAGCGTGTGAGTCAAGTGATGAATCACGCGCCGACCAAACAAGCCGGAAGCGTTGGTCACCAGCAGCGGTCCGTTCATGAGCAGACCTGCGCGAGCGGCTCCTTGCCGCGCAGGCGATCCCGGATCCGCTTCTCGAAATCGTGGATCTGCGAAAACACTGTGGGAACCACTAGCAGGCTCAGCGCTGTGGAGGTGATCAGTCCACCGATCACAGCCAAGGCCATGGGTTTGCGGAAGCTGGCGTCGGCGCCGAGGCCAAGTGCGATTGGCAGCATCCCCGCGACCATGGCAGCCGTGGTCATCACGATGGGGCGAACGCGCTTGTGGCAGGCATCCACCAGCGCTTCGAGCTGGGAGAGGCCGCGATCGCGCATGGCCATGGTGGCATAGTCGACGAGCAGGATGGAATTCTTGGTGACGATGCCCATCAGCATCACGAAGCCGATCATCGACGGGATCGACAGGGTGCCGCCGCCGATGAGCAGCCCGAGGATGGCGCCGCCGACGGACAGGGGAATCGCCGACAGGATGGTGACCGGTTGCAGGAAATCGCGGAACAGGATCACCAGCACGGCATAGATGCTCAGCACACCCACCACCAGCGCCACTGCGAACGCCATGCCGAATTCCGCGCCGAGTTCGGCTTCGAAGGAATCCACGAGCTGCACGCTGGCGGGGAGGTGCACGATGGAAGGCAGTGCCATGACCTGTTGCATGGCGACGTTCGAGGGCGTGCCGCCCAGCTCGGCGGAGACGGTGACCTGCCGCTGCCGGTCGTAGCGGGCGATCTGCGCCGGCCCGGTCTGCAGCTCCATGGTCGCCACCTGGTCGAGAGTGACCAGTCCATGGTTGCCGCGGACACGAAGATTGCCGAGTGCGGATGGGTCCTGTCTGGCGCCCGGAGGAAGCAGCGCGCGGATGTAGAGCTGGCGTTGCTCCAGGTTCAGCCGGGGCAACTCGGTGTCCCTGCCCCCTGCGGTCGCGAAGCGCACGGTGTCGCCGATGGCCTCGGTGCTGATGCCCTGTTGGGTCGCCAACGTCAGATTCGGTCGCACGACCACCTCGGGCCTTTCCATGCTGGCGGTGGAGGAAATATTGGCGAGGCCGGGGATGCTGGCCAGCTCGCGTTGCAGCGCCTTGGACGAGGAGATGAGCGCCTCCGAGTCACCGCTGCTGAGGATGATCTCGAGTTTCTCGCCCAGATCTCCACTGCCCACGGTGAAGCGCGCACCCGCAACCGGGCGCAACGCCGCGCGCATTGCGTTCTCGATGCTGCCCTGCCTGCCCCGGTGTCTGCGTGGCGCGAGCGTGATGAGCAGGGATCCGCGGCGCACTTCACCGACGGATTCATCGCCTTCGGCTTCGCCTGCGACCCCTACGGTCAGCAGTACCTGGGAGACGCCATCGACGCGCGTGACTTGTTCCCGCGCATCTTCGGCCACGGCCAATGTCTGCTCGAGCGAACTGCCTGGCGGCAGCTCGACGCTAACCGATGTGAATCCACGATCCGAGCCGGGCAGCAGCTCCGCCGGAACCAACGGAATCAAGGCCAACGATCCCACCAGGAATGCCGTGGCCAAGGCGAGCGTCAGCCCGCGTCGCCGCAGGCACCAGCGCACGGCCCGCAGATAGGAAGTCATGGCAGCGCCATCGGGCTGGATCAGGTGATTCGTGGGCCGCAGCAGCCACACGGCCATCATGGGTGTGACGAGTCGCGCGACGAGCAGGGAAGCGAGCACGGCGACGACCGCGGTCCATCCGAACTCGCGGAAAAACAACCCCGGTACGCCGCCCATCATGGCGGTGGGCAGGAAGACGGCGACCAGCGCCATGGTCGTGGCGAAGACTGCAGGTGCGATCTCGGTCACGGCCTCGATGGCGGCTTCGCGGATGGGCTTTCCGCCGGCCGCATGCCGTTCGATGTTTTCAACTTCCACGATGGCATCGTCCACCAGGATGCCCACGACGATACACAGCGCCAGCAGCGTGACGGTGTTGAGCGAGAAACCGAACCACCACATGGCCAGGAAAGTCGGCAGGATGGAAAGCGGCAGCGCGGTGGCGGCCACGAGCGTGGCGCGCCAGCTCCGCAGGAACAGCCAGATCACGAAGATGGCAAGTGCCGAGCCCTCGTAGAGCATCTGCATCGACCCGCGGAACTGCTCCCGGGTGTAGTCCACTGTTCCGGAAATCAGCGTGGTCCTGAGGCCGGGGTGGGCGCCTTCGAGCTGCGCGAGTTTCCCGGCAACGCCTTCGGCCAGGCGGGTCACGTCCTTGCCCTTGGCGCGGAAGACGCGGAACCCGACCACCGGCTTGCCATCCAGCCGGGCGATCTGGTGACGCTCGGCAATCGTGTCCTCCACGCTGGCGACCTGATCGAGACGCAGCAGGTTTCCGCCCGGCAGCGACAGCGGGAAGCCCGACAGCTCATTGGCCTGGTCGACGGTGGCAATGGTGCGCATCGCCTGCTCCTGCAGGCCGAGCTGCGCACGTCCGCCCGAATTCTGCTGCTGCAGCGTGCTGAGGGCCTGGGACACATCGATTACCGTGGCGCCCTGTGACGCGAGCAGCGCGGGATCGAGCACGACCTGCACTTCGCGCGTCACGCCGCCGAGCCGCTCGATCCGTTCCAGGCCCTCGACCTGCAGCAGCGTCCGGGCCACGGTATCGTCGACAAACCACGACAATTCCGTCTCGTCGAAGGCATCGCGCTCGATCGCATAGGTCAGCACCGATTCATCATCGGCACGTTCAGCAGAGATGGAGGGTTGCAGCAGGTCGGGCGGCAGGTCAGGGCGGATCCTGTCCACGGCGTCCTTTACGTCCAGCAGCACGTCCGTGATCGAGGTGCCGATCTCGAACTGCACCTCGAGGCTGACCAACCCTTCGGAGATCTCCGTCTGGATGTGCCGCATCCCGGTCACCGTGGCCAGCGAGTTCTCCACCCGACGCGCCACTTCGGTCTCGAGCTGATCGGGCGCTACGCCGGGTTGTGCCAGCGACACGCGCACGGCCGGCAGGGTGAGATCGGGCAGATCCTGTACCGACAGTGCACGGAATCCCCACAGCCCTGCGAGGCTCAGCAGCGCGAACAGCAGCAGGGAAGGAATCGGGTCCCGAATCGACCAGGTTGCGAGGTTCATGGCGTGGCGCCCGTCTGAACCGCCGCAACGGCATCATCGACCACGCGCACGCGGTCGCCGTCGTCCAGGAATCCGGCACCCTGCGCCACGATGCGCTCTCCTGCGCTGAGCCCGGAGAGGATCTCCACCTCCGTACCCTGACGACGCCCCACTGCCACCCGCTGCTGGCTCACTGCCATGGCGTCGGCAACGGGAGTGAGCTTGAAGACGAAGCTGTTGCCGTCGCGAACAACGACCCCCGCGGCCGGGACGACGAGCGCAGAACGCTCGCCGAGCGTGATCTGTCCGCTGACGTAGGTACCCGCTCTGGCGGGTCCACCTGTTTCGATGTCCGCGTACACCATGCCCAGCCGCGTCTGCATGTCCATGGCGGGTGCGACATGCCGGATGCGGGCCCGCGTCTGCGATCCACCCGGCAGGGTCAGCAAAACGGGCTGTCCCGATGCGGCACGCAAGATCTGCGCCGCGGCCAGTTCGCCTCGCCACTCCAGCCGGTCCCTCCGGATGATGCGATAGAGCTCCAGCCCCGGGCTGCTGGTCATGCCTGTCTGCGCGTTGCGGGCGCTGACCGTCCCGTCGTCGGGCGCTACGATCTGCGAGCGGCGCAGATCCAGCTCTCGGGCACCGAGCTGCGCCTGGGCAGAGGCCAGTCTCGCGATCGCAACCTGCGCCGCGGTATCCCGTTGCAGCACTTCCTGCTCGCTGACGCCGCCGCTGTCGGCAAGCAGCCGCGCGCGCTGTCTTTCGGTGTTGGCCTGGTCGACCTCCGCGCTGGCCTGTGACACCTCGGCCTGCAGCCGGAGCTGCTCGGCACGCAGCATCTCGGCGTCGAAGAGCGCGAGCACATCACCCTTGCGCACACGATCGCCCACTTTTGCGCGCACTTCCCTCAGCGGGTGCCCGGCGATCTGGGCGCTGAGGACGATTTCATCCCAGGGCACGACATTGCCGAAGGCTTCGATGTTGTCGGGCCACTGCGCCTCGCGGGCGGCGACGCCGCGAACCGCCAGGGCGCTGGAAGAATCATTCAGCACTGCGACATTGGCGTCGGAAGTGCCGCTGTTCGTGCCGAACCAGATGAGCGAAGCCAGCAGGACGGCACCCGTGGCGAACAATGCAGCGCGTAGCGGAATTTTCATGGGGGACCTAGAGGGTTCCGGAAGGGGGAAGGGGTGGCGTCGCGGTACCGACGGCTTTGATCATCGCGATCCATGCCTGGGCGCGATCGCGGCTGGCTGCGATCGCGGCATCCTCGGCAATAGCGCGCTGCCTGCGGGCATCCTCGAGCTCGAACAGGCTCGCCGCCCCCGCACGCCATTGCTGCTCGGTGACGTCGAACGAATCGCGCGCGGCGAGCAAAGCTTCCTGCGCCGTTGCAAGGCGGATGCGGCTGGATTGCCCCAGCGCCATGACCTGTTCGAGGTCCTGCACGATGCGTCGCACGGCCAGTCGAAGGCGTGCGTCAGCGGCACGGAAACGGGCCTCGGCGGCCCTGACCCGCGAGATACCCGCTCCGCCATCGAACAGCGGTGCGGCGGCCGTAGCCCCGAAGGCCCAGGTCGTGAAGTCCAGCGTGGATCCAGCCGCCCTGATCCAGTTGCCGGAGAGGAGGGCGGTGAGATCGATGCGGGGCAGGCGTTCGGCCTTCGCCACGGCGATCTCCGACCACGCCGCGGCCGCGTCGCGATCCGCGGCGACGAGGTCGGGGTGCTGCTGCAGCACCGTGGCCGGCAACGACGGGGGAAGCGAGGGGGG
>JBEVNO010000158.1:0-3352 GCA_040508085.1 Steroidobacteraceae bacterium | reverse complement strand
TGGGGAGAAAGCCTGGCCCAAAATTGATGCTCAGCATTCTCCGTTCAATATCCACCTGGGCCGACACAGTTACGTTGGCCGCCTGGGAGCGCTTGATACGGTCTGCGTCGAGAAGCCGCTGCGCTTCCCGGGTAAGCAGAAGGTCCAACGCCGCGTCACTCCTATCGACACTTGATGGAACGCGTTGCCGGGCTGATGCGTAGTGGGGCACGCAACTGCACGCCACCAGCGCGACCACCACGGTCAGATTCAGGATGGTACATGTCCTCATATTGGTTCCCCCAACAATGTGAATGAAGCCCGCGCCCTCGATACGGTTTGCGCATGCTCACCGTGCCTGCTGCTGTCATCCCAATCGGTGCGCTACCGCACCGTTGTCGCGAGGGGCCGAAAAGACGTTCAATCCGTTCCGCGAAAGGCATAGACCCACCCTCAGCACCGCCCATTCGCCCTCGCCCCCCGCCGTAGCCTCTCCCCAACCCCTTCGCCCACCACGCCTTCCTTACCGGGCTGGAACAACACGGCTGCCTGCCATCCCGGACCGCTCCGTCGCTTGCCGCCGCCGCTCGCCTTCCAGGCGGGCAGCGTCATCGGCAGCCTTGACCTCGGGAAAGTAGTGGTAGATATCCTTGCCGTCGTACAGGTACTCCACGGTACTGACTGGAGCGAACTTTTCGGCTTCATAGATCAAGCCGTTGTTTATGCTGCTTGTCTGGTCCTCGAATGAAGGGCCGTAGTCCTCAGGAAGAAACGACCTGTCCAGGCGCACCGTAATCACCCCGGTTGCGATGTTCAGCGAGGCATTCACATGCCGGGAGCGCGACTGACCGTCTACCAGCGCCACCCGTTCCAGGTCATATCGAGCGCGCTGCGTCAACAAGGTATCGAGCTCGACATCGCGTTCTAACTGCAGCGACTCTGCACCTGCACCTGCACCTGCACCGCGCACCGACGAGGCGGGAAGAAGGTTCGCCACTGCAATTAATCCGACCAGCAGTAGAATGGAAGTCATTTGGCGTGACATTGACGTTCTCCATAGGATCAGGGGGCGTGCATGGCCGCAGCACCTCGTCATCAGCTTGCCCCGCTCGGCCGGCTTCGGTTGCATGGCCGCGCTGGATGCCACGCGCTGCCTGGATGCGAAGGGCACGCTGGACTGGGTTGGGGGGCGCCAAGAAAGGCTGAGAAAAGGCTGGCGCTGTGGCACCAGCCTTTTTCATGCTCCATTCGACCGGCCCGTCATGTCACGTGGTGCGCGAGCATGGCGGCCAATGGGCCCCGGAGTCGATTGGACCCCGGGGGTGGCACGGTGAGATCTTCCGGGAAGTAGAACTTCAGCGGCTTCCCTTGAAACAGGAAATGGACGTTGTGCACGACCACACCGCCTTGTTCGGCATAGTGCCGCAGCGTGGTGGCGAGCGTATGCAGGAACATCTCCGCATATCCTTCATCCGGCCCAGGAAGAAAGCCAGGGCCGACGTCTGCAGTCAAAGTTGATTTCCCGGTCTCGATGGATACGGCCACATTGATGGAGCGGAGGATGCCCTGCTCTTGAAGGTGGACCGAGAGGGATCGCCTCGCTTCATTCTGCAGGACGAAGATCAGCTCCTCGTCGACGTGCGCAACCACCGCCGGCGAGCGATGCACGGGCTCGACCTCCGCATGCCCTTTCGCTTGCGCCAAGGCGAAGCACGGCAGAGAGGCTGCGAGGAACCAGAGCCCGCAGATCTTCGTTGCGGGCTGGAGGTGTCGTCCTGTCATGTCAGTCTCCCTACGACGTTCTGTTGCGCTCAGGGGGCCCACGCAATCTGCGCTTTTCCCGCAGCGCTGAACGCGCATGAGCGCACGCTTCCGCCGACGCCCAGGTCGGGTTTTCAATCGACCTTCCCGGGAATGCCTTAAGAAACTATGACCACCCACTTCCCATCGCCGTGCCCTATCCTCTCCCCATGCCCGATATTCGCTTCCTGCACCGCATCTCCGATGCCCCCTCCGCCGCGTGGGATGCCCTGCACGATGGCGGCAATCCCTTCGTAAGCCATGCCTTTCTGGCCGGGCTGGAAGAACACGGCTGCCTGCGACCGGAATGGGGTTGGCGGCCGCGGCACTTCACCCTGTGGGACGGCGGTGCACTGCTGGCAGCCATCCCCGGCTACCTGAAGGACAACTCGCACGGGGAGTTCGTGTTCGACCATGCCTGGGCCAATGCCTATGCGCGGCACGGGCTGGAGTATTTCCCGAAATGGCTGGGCGCGGTGCCGTATTCGCCGGTGACCGGGCCACGCCTGCTGGCCTGCAGCGAGGACGCCCGCGCCACGCTGCTGCACGCCCTTGCCGGCGAGGTCCAGCGCATCGGCTGGTCGTCGGCGCATATCAACTTTCACCCGGCCGACGAAGATCCCGCGTTCGGGGCGGACTGGATGCTGCGCGAGGACATCCAGTTCCAATGGCAGAACCCGGGCGACTGGCAGGACTTCGCTGGTTTTCTGGCCGCAATGGACCACAAGCACCGCAAGAACATCCGGCAGGAGCGCGCCAAGCTGGCACGCACGGGCGTCACGTATCGGGTGGTGCATGGCGATGAAGCCAGCGATGCGGACCTGCTGGCCATGCACGGGTTCTACCTGCAGACCTTCGCCGAGTACGGCAATTCGCCTGCGCTGACCCTGCCGTTCCTGCGCCACATGGCACGTGCACTGCCGCGCCAGCTGGTGATTTTCCTGGCACTGCTGGAGGGCGAGCCGATCGCCGGTGCGCTGTGCCTGCGCGGCCGCGACACCCTGTACGGGCGCTACTGGGGCGGGGCTACCCTGCCCGGCCTGCACTTCGAGACCTGCTACTACCAGGGCATCGAGTACTGCCTGCGCGAGGGCCTGGCCCATTTCGAGCCGGGGGCCCAGGGCGAGCACAAGCTGGCGCGCGGTTTCCTGCCGCAGGTGGTGCGCAGCCGCCACTGGATCGCCGAGCCGGCCTTTGCCGAGGCACTGGCGGAGTGGTGCGCGCACGAACGTGCCGACGTGCAGCGCTATGCACAGGCACTGGGCGCGCACAGCCCGTTCAAGGCGACTGTCGACCCATGAGCCGGCACCTGCCCTGGGGGCTGGACGATCGCCCCGACGCACCCTTCCCGCCTGCCGAAACCGCGCTGCGCGATCCGGACGGATTGCTCGCGGTGGGTGGCGACCTTTCTCCGATCCGCCTGCTCAACGCCTACGCCGGCGGCATTTTTCCGTGGTTCTCCGAGGGACAGCCGCTGCTGTGGTGGTCGCCGGACCCGCGCATGGTGTTCCGCACCGATGGCGTCCACCTTTCCTCGCGCTTCCGCCGCAGCCTGCGCGCCAGCAGCTGGGTG
>JBEVNO010000149.1:0-121591 GCA_040508085.1 Steroidobacteraceae bacterium | reverse complement strand
TTGAGCAGCGTGGGCGTCAACGCGCCCAGTACGCTGCCAATGGCGGGCAGCCCGCCGGCGCTGAGCGCGGCGTGGCTGATCCACTCGCTGACCGCGTGCACCCCATGAGTCAGGATGCCGCCGCCGACCAGGAACATCGCGGCAGTGCCGGCGATCGCCAGGCCCTTCATCAGCCATGGAGCCGTGCGCAGCAGCCCCGCGCCAATGGCGCGCAGCGGGGCCGATGCCCGCTGGCTCAGATGCAGGCCCGCATCATCGAGCTTGACGATGCCGGCCACCAGCCCATACACGCCGACGGTCATCACCAGCGCGATGCCCACCACCACGCCCACCTGCACCGCGAACGGCTTGCCGGCCACGGTACCCAGTGCGATCACGATGATTTCCGCCGACAGGATGAAATCGGTGCGGATGGCGCCGCCGATCTTCTCCTTCTCGAAGGCGACCAGGTCGATGCGCGGGTCGGCCAGCGCGTTCACATGGGCGGCGTGCTCCGCCGCCTCGCTGCGCCGGTGGACCAGCTTGTGCCACAGCTTCTCGAAGCCCTCGTAACACAGGAACAGGCCGCCCAGCATCAGCAGCGGCGTGATCAGCCAGGGGATGAGCGCGCTGACGGCCAGCGCAGCCGGCACCAGGATGGCCTTGTTGCGCAGCGAACCCTTGGCCACCGCCCACACCACCGGTATCTCGCGGTTGGCCTGCACGCCGCTGACCTGTTCGGCGTTCAGTGCCAGGTCGTCGCCCAGCACGCCGGCGGTCTTCTTCGCCGCGACCTTGGTCATCAGTGCCACGTCGTCGAGCACCGAGGTGATGTCATCAAGCAATGCGAGGAGACTGGAAGCCATGATCAATAGTAATCTGCCGCCATGGTCAAACATCTTGTTTTCTGGAAACTCAAGGCCGAGGCCCTGGGCCGCGACAGCGCCGGCAATGCGCTGCTCATCAAGCAGCAGCTCGAAGCGCTGCAGGGAAAGATCCCGGGCCTGCTGAAGATCGAAGTGGGCATGGATTTCGTGCGCGGCGACACCAGCTTCGACATCGCGCTGTACACCGAGCTGGAAAGCCGCGAGGCATTGACGGCGTATCTCGCCCACCCGCTGCACAAGGCTGCCGGCGCCGCGTTCCGCGAAGCCATCAGCGAGCGGCGCTCGGTCGACTACGAGATCTGAGGCGTGAACACCACGTGGCCCACGGCAGTGTTCGACGCCGGCACGTGGTAGAAGCGATGCAGCTCCTTGATATGCGGGCCCAGTGCGCCCCGCATGGTCATCCACATGATCAGCTCCATGCCTTCGGAGCCTGCCTCGCGCACGTATTCCTCATGCGACATGGTGCGCAGCGCATCCGGGTCGGTGGTCAGCCGGTCGAGGAAACTGGTGTCCCACTCGCGGTTGATGAGTCCGGCGCGCTTGCCTGACAGCTGATGGCTCATGCCGCCAGTGCCCCAGATCTGCACATTCAGGTCTTCCGGAAAACTCTTCACGGCGCGCGCGATGGCCTCGCCCAGCCGGAAACAGCGGTTGGCGGTGGGGGTCGGATACTGGATGACGTTCACGGCCAGCGGAATCACCTTTACCGGCCACTCGGCGGGCTGGCCCAGCATCAGTGACATCGGCACGGTGAGGCCGTGGTCCACGTCCATCTGGGTCATCAGCGTGAGATCGAATTCTTCCAGCACCACGCTGTTGGCGATGTGCCAGGCCAGCGGCGCATGGCCCTGTACCACCGGCACGCGGCGCGGGCCCCAGCCCTCATCGGCCGGCGTGTAGGAATCCGCACAGCCCAGCGCGAAGGTGGGCACCACATCCAGCGAGAACGCCGAGGCATGGTCGTTGTAGACCAGGATGACCACATCGGGTTTCTGTTCGGCGAGCCAGTGGCGGGTCCACTCGTAGCCCGCGAAAATCGGCGCCCAGTCCGGATGGGTGGTGGCGCCACGATCCAGGGCAGCGCCGATCGCAGGCACGTGGCTGGAGCCGATGCCTGCGGTAAGCCGCGCCATCAGAACCCGCCGGCTACCGAGCGGTTGCCCTGGGGGCTGCGTCCGCCATTGCGCATCATGGCAGCGTACTCCTCCTGCGACTGGCCGGAGAACGAGGCTGCCACGGACTGCGTGGGCCGGCCATCCAGCGCCGCCAGCTTGAGCACGAAGAAGATGTTGCCGCCGAGCTCGAGCAGGGCCTCGAAATCGCGGGCGATCACCGCCAGCTTCTGCGCCTCGCTCATCGGCCATTCGTCGAGGTAGGCGCGCTGGTCGGCCTTGAAGCGGGTGCGGTTGGCCGGGTTCATCAGCGACATGCAGAAGCGGTTCAGGTGCCGGCCCTGGATGGCGCGGCCGCCGTCGAACACATAGGTTCCCGGGATATCGCTGAAATCAATCTGGCTCATGGCGGCACCTGTTGAAGGTTTCGGAGGGCGTAACCGGATCATATTCCCTTGCGAACCGCGATGAATATGTGAATATTACGGCCCCAGTTTTCGCGTTTTGAGATAAATCATGGATATGGTGGCCAATCTGCGGGCGTTCCTGGCGGTCGCCCGCTACGGCAGCTTCTCCGAGGCCGCGCGGCAGCTGAACCTGGTGCCGTCCGTGGCGGCCAAGCGCGTCACCCAGCTGGAGCACACGGTGGGCATGCGGCTGTTCGATCGCTCCACGCGCAAGGTGGCGCTGACCGAGGCCGGCGAGAAGTTCCAGGGCCGCGCCCGCACGCTGGTGGCTGATCTGGACGATACGCTGTCGGGCCTGCGGCGCACCGGCGACCGCCTGGAGGGGCGCATCCGCATGATGGTGCCCACCACGCTGCACATGCTGGTGCTGTCCGATGTGCTGGGCAGTTTCCTGCGCGAGCATGAACTCATCACCATGGAGCTGGCGCTGGTGAACCGCTCGGTGAACCCGGCGGAGGAGGGGTTCGACCTCGCCATCACCGGCCACGCCGCCAACAGCTACGAGGGTGTGCTCGACATCCCGCTGCATCCCTTCGACCAGGTGCTGTGTGCTGCACCTGAATATCTGCAGCGCCGCGGCACCCCGCTGCAGCCCCATGACCTGGAAGGGCACGATGGGCTGTTCTTCAAGCCACTGGGTACCGCGTGGCGCTTCGACAGTGAACAGGGGCAGCTCGCCGTGGACGTGCGGCCCAGGCTGATCGCCGATGACACACTGACGCTGCAGGCAGCAGCGCTGGCCGGCAATGGCATCGGCATGCTGCCGCGTTATGTGGCCGGTGACGCCATCCGCGCCGGACGGCTGGTGGAGCTGCTGCAGGAGTATCCGCTGGCCAGGTCCTGGTTCCGCGCGCACGTGACACAGAACCGCGCCAAGCTGGCGCGCATCACCGCGCTGCTGGACTGGCTCAAATCCGCCTTGGAAAAATCCCTGCCGCCCGTCACCATCGCGCACCAATCATGAGGTGGGGTGGAGGCATGTGGAGCGGGTGGAGCCGCGTCAAGCGGACCTGGATGCTGGCCGGCGCTGCGGTGGCATTGCTGCTGGGGAGCATCGTGATACTCAACCTCACCTCCGCCGAGAAGCGGCTGTCGACGGTGCCGCCGCACCGTTATGCGATCCGCAGCGAGGAATACCGGCGCGAGATGTCGGTGCTGCTGGGCCCGACGGTGGTCGGCGGCAATGCCGTGCAGGAACTGCAGAACGGTGTCGAGATATTCCCCGCCATGCTGGATGCCATCAGCGGCGCCACCACGTCGGTGAATTTCGAGACCTACATCTACTGGTCCGGCGAGATCGGCGAGCGCTTCACGGCCGCGCTCATTGAACGCGCGCGGGCCGGGGTGCCGGTCAAGGTGACCGTCGACTGGGCAGGAAGCATCAAGATGGATGCGGAACTGCTCGCCAGGATGGCCGACGGAGGGGTCGAAGTGCAGCGCTATCGCCCGCTGCACTGGTACACGCTGGGCCGCCTGAACAACCGCACGCACCGCAAGCTGCTGGTGGTGGATGGCCGCGTGGCGTTCACCGGCGGTGTCGGCATCGCCGACCAGTGGCAGGGCGATGCCGAGGATCCTGATCACTGGCGCGACCTGCATTTCCGCGTGGAGGGGCCGATCGCCGCGCAGTTCCAGGCCGCCTTCAACGACAACTGGGTGAAGATGACCGGCCAGATCCTCAATGGCGGCGCCTATTTCGTGGCCGTGCCGCCGGCGGGTGAGGTCAGCGCGCAGCTGTTCATCGCCTCCCCATCAGGCGGCAGCCAGAGCATGCAGCTCATGTACCTGGTCACCATAGCCGCGGCCGTGGAATCACTCGACATCGCGGCCGCCTATTTCGTGCCCGACGACCTGCTGTTGCAGGCCCTGCTGCAGGCACGGCAGCGCGGGGTGCGCATCCGTCTGCTGGTGCCTGGCCCCTACACCGATTCGCAGGCAGTCGCGCTGGCCTCCACCAGCAGCTGGGGCCGGCTGCTGGCTGCCGGCGTGCAGATCCACCAGTACCAGCCCACCATGATGCACTCCAAGATGGTGGTGGCCGATGGTTACCTGGTGTCCGTCGGTTCGACCAACCTGGATGTGCGTTCGCTGCAGCTCAACGATGAGGCCAACCTCAATATCTACGATGCGGGCTTCGCCGGCCGCATGACGCAGATCTTCGAAGCGGACCTGGCGCGTTCCACTCCTTACACCGCAGCCATGTGGAAGCAGCGTCCGTGGACGCAGCGGCTCGCCGAACTGCTGCTCGTACCCATCCGCTCGCAACTGTAGTGTGCAGACCATGAAAGACGTTGAACCGCTGGTGCTGGTGCCCGGACTGATGTGCGACGAGGCGGTGTGGCGCCACCAGCTGGAGTCGCTGGGTGGCACGCGCAGCGTGCAGGTGGCCGTGCATGGCATGAGCGACACGCTGGGCGTGATGGCCGAGCGCATCCTCGATACGGCGGCGCCGCGCTTCGCGCTGGCGGGGCATTCCATGGGCGGCCGCGTGGCGCTCGAGGTGATGGCGCGCGCGCCGGAGCGCGTCACGCGCCTCGCGTTGCTCGACACCGGCTACGAGGCTTCAGCCCCGGGCGAGGCCGGTGAACGCGAGCGCGCCGGTCGCTACCGGCTGCTGGCGATAGCGCAGCGCGAGGGCATGCTGGCCATGGCGCGGGACTGGGCCCGCGGCATGGTGCATCCGGCGCGGCTGGATGACACCGCGCTGATGGATGACATCCACGCCATGATCAGCCGCGCCACGCCCGCGCAGTTCGAGGCGCAGATCCGCGCCCTGCTGGCGCGTCCCGATCGCACGCAGTTGCTGGGTGAGCTGCGGCTGCCGACGCTGGTGCTGTGCGGGCACGAGGACAGCTGGAGCCCCCTGGCACGCCACCAGGAAATGGCCCGCCGCATCGCGGGCAGTCATCTGGTGGATGTGCCGGCCAGTGGCCACATGAGCACCATGGAGAGGCCCGCGCTCGTCAGCGCAGCACTGCACCAGTGGCTCGATTTCTGACCCGGAAAACGGGGTCAGATCTATTTTCGGTGGTGGTCAGTCCGCGCTCAGCAAGGCGTCGATGATCAACCGTGAATCCTGCGGATGATGGCCGTGGCCACCGCCGGGGATGCGCACCAGCCGCGCATCCGGAATCTCACTCGCCAGCGCCTCGCCATGTGCGAGCGGAAACACCGGGTCTGCCGTGCCATGGATGATGACCGTGGGCACGTGGATCTGCGTCGCGCTGCGCGCATCGTCGGCAATGGATTGCACCACCTTTCCGTGGTTGTTGCCGCTCGCATAAGACAGCGCGCGGTCGTAGTCGCGTGCGATGAAAGCCCTGGCCGGCCCGACGTCGAAGCTGCGTGACGGACCTGCCATCGCCGCACTGCTGCGCACCATGAAGTCCACCACGCTGTCGCGCACGGACCAGTCCACTGCCGATTCCTCCGTCATGACGGCCAGCAGCTCGGCCGTGGGTCGCGGCAGATCCCGCCGGCCGAGCGGCGTAGAGCTGAGCAATGCCAGGCTGGTGAAACGGGAGGGCACACGCAGCGCCGCCACTTGCGCAATGGCGCCGCCCAGCGACATGCCCACCACCTCAGCCTGTTCCAGGCTGTAGCCGTTCATCACGGCGAACAGGTCGTCGGCCATGTCATCCAGCGTGTAGCTCGCCGTGCCGGGCTCCCAGAAGCTGGACAAGCCGGTGTCCCGATGGTCGTAGCGGATGACATAGCGGCCGGCTTCCACCAGCGCATCGACCAGCGCATCGGGCCACCACAGCATCGAAGCCATGGCGCCCATGACCAGCACCATGGGAGGCGCGAGCGGGTCGCCATGCGCCTCGGTGGCCAGCGTCACCTCGCCGTGGTGGCAGAGCCGCGACTGGAGCCGATCGGTATTGCGCGCGGTAATGAATTCAATTGCCATGGCCTAGCGAAGCAGATCCCGGTGCGCGCTGCGATCAGCGGCCTTCCTGCCAGGCACTTCACGGATTCTTACGCCGCCTCCGGCACCGGCCGCACTGCCATGGTCCCGGGAAGCTGTGGCATGCTCGCTTTCAAGGCCGCTCCGGCCGTACTACGGGAAACGCTTATGCCGCTTCTAGCCGCGGGTACGCCCGCACCCGCTTTCACCCTGCCGAGTTCGCCTTCCAGCGCGGTGTCCCTGAAGGATTTCGCTGGTCAGCCCGTGGTGCTGGTGTTCTATCCCGCAGACTGGAGCCCGGTGTGTGGCGACCAGCTGGCGCTGTACACCGAACTGCAGGAAGCGTTCGCGGAACACAACGCCCGCGTGCTGGGGATATCCGTGGACGGGCCCTGGTGTCACGCGGCATTCGCCGAGGCCCGCCGCTATTCCATCACGCTGCTGGCGGATTTCGAACCCAAGGGTGCAGTGGCCCGCGCCTACGGCGTGTACGCCGCGGGCACGGGCACCTCGGAGCGCGCGCTGTTCGTGATCGACGGCGCGGGCATCATCCGCTGGAGCTATCTGTCGCCCATCGGCGTGAACCCGGGTGCCGATGGCATCCTGACCGCGCTGGAATCCCTGAGTGGAGTTGCGGCATGAGCCTGGCCATTCCGGTTACGGCCGCCGACCATGTGCAGGGGCCGATGGATGCCCCCGTGACGCTGGTCGAGTATGGCGACTACCAGTGTCCCTACTGCGGCGAGGCCTACCAGGTCATCAAGGCAGTACAGCAGACACTGGGCAGCAGGTTGCGCTTCGTGTTCCGCAACTTCCCGTTGAACCAGGCGCATCCACAGGCGGAACTCGCAGCCGAGGCCGCGGAGGCGGCGGGCGCGCAGGGCAAGTTCTGGGAGATGCACGACGCGCTGTACGAGAACCAGCAACAGCTCGGACAGCCGCTGATCGAGGCACTGGTGGAGCAGCTGGGGCTCGACGCCGGGAGACTCGAGCAGGATCTGCAGGCGCGCAGCTTCCAGGCCCGCGTGAAGCACGATTTCATGGGCGGGGTGCGCAGCGGTGTGAACGGCACGCCGGGCCTGTTCATCAACGGCCAGCGTTACGACCAGAGCTGGGATGAGGAATCGCTGACGGCGGCGCTGCTGGCCGCGGCGGGTTGAGCGCCGGAGAATCTGCAGCAACGCAAGGAGAGCAACATGTCGCAGGCTGTGAACAGGACCTTGATCTGTCTCTGGTACGACGGCGACGCGCAAGCGGCGGCGGAGTTCTATGCCAGAACCTTTCCCGGCAGTTCAGTCGGTGCCAGGCAGGATGCCCCCACCGACTATCCCGACGGCAAGGCGGGTGATCCCCTCACCGTGGAGTTCACCGTGCTGGGCATACCCTGCATCGGCTTGAATGGTGGCCCCACCTTCAAGCACAACGAATCCTTCTCGTTCCAGGTCAGCACCGTCGATCAGGCCGAGACCGACCGATACTGGAATGCCATCGTGGGCAACGGCGGGCAGGAGAGCCAGTGTGGCTGGTGCAAGGACAAATGGGGCGTTTCGTGGCAGATCACGCCCACTGCATTGACCGATGGCATGAAGGATCCCGATCCGCAGGTCCGCCAGCGCGTCTTCACCGCGATGATGAAAATGAAGAAGATCGACGTCGCTGCGGTGCTGGCGGCGCGCCAGGGTTAGCCAGCTGCATTTCAGAGGATCGAAGTGGCGAATGCGTGCCACCACGCGCTCGCGCCGATCCGCAACCGCATGCTGGTCAGGAAAAACAGGCAGGGCAGCAGCGCGAACAGATAAGCCGGGTGTATGCGGCGGCGCGTGATGAGGTCATGCAGCGGGCCTGCCAGAACCAGTGCCAGGTACAGGTACAGCTGCCGGTCCAGCTCGCCCACGAACAGCGGAGCCCGGCCGATGGCCGCGCCCAGCAGGCCACCCACCGTTGCCATCAGCATCAGGCGCTTGTGGGCGTCCGGGGAGCGACGGCGGTAATACAGCCCGGCGAGGAACAGCGGCGCGAACACGAACATGTCGAGGAACGGCACGGCCATGGCCTGGATCCTGTCAGGCAGCGCGCCCAGCGGGCCGCCGAAGCCGCTGCGCGTGGCATGCAGCGTCACCCAGAATGCCATCACGATCATGGCGCAGCCCAGCAGGCCGCCAAAGATGCCAAGCTTCACGTGCAGCACGCGGTTGCCGCGCGCGATCAGCAGGTTCTGCACGATGAAGAACGCCATCCACGCGGAGAACATCGCGCCGTGGAAGTGATAGATGGGTTCGAGGGGTCGCGCCTGCGGGTTGGCCACCGTGAGGAAGAAGCTGGGCGCGAAACCGATGAATACCACCAGCGCCGCCACTACGGCCATGCCGGTGAAGAATGCGCGATCACGCGCGGCTGGAATGGCGACAGTCATGTGCCCCCCCTGACTTCGGATCTTGATGGTCCGGTTGGGCGCAATGTACCGCAGGCGGGGCGTCCGGGACCATCGACATCCGCGGCACGTTGCGGCTATGGTCATGCCATAACGAAACGGGGGCGTGCGATGCAGGATATCGACGGGCGCGGCATCACGGCAGCTGTACTGGCCCGCATGGATCAGCACACCGATCCACGTTTCCGAAAGGTTATGACCTCACTGGTGACGCACCTGCACGACTTCGTGCGTGAGGTGCAGCTCACTGATGCGGAATGGCTGGGCGCAATCCAGTTCCTCACCGAAGTGGGCCAGGCCTGCACGCCGCGCCGCCAGGAATTCATCCTGTTGTCCGACACGCTGGGTGTGTCCATCCTCGTCATCACCCAGAACCATCCCGCAACCGGCGGTGCGACCGATGCGACAGTGCAAGGTCCCTACTACTGGGAGGGGGCGCCGGAGCTGCCGCTGGGTGCCAACCTCGCCGCCGGAGTGAAGGGCGAACCAGCGTTCTACGCAGGGCGCGTACTGAGCAGCGACGGCACGCCGCTGGCCGGCGCATTGCTCGACATCTGGTCCGGCGATGGCGAAGGCACCTATGACATGCAGATGGCAGACGAGGCCGGCATGAAGGCTCGCGGTCGCATCCGCACCGATGCCGGTGGCGCATATCGGTTCCGCTCCATCAAGCCGAACCACTATCCCGTGCCTACTGATGGTCCGGTGGGCCGCATGCTGGAGAAGATGGGCCGGCACCCGATGCGCCCCGGTCATATCCACATGATCGTGTCGGCGGCGGGGCACGAGCCGCTCACCACGCACCTGTTCGCCGCCGGCAGCCAGTACATCGACTCCGACGCGGTGTTCGGCGTGAAGGAATCGCTGGTCACGGAATTCGTGAGGCATCCCGCGGGCACCGCGCCCGATGGCACCCACCTCGACACTCCGTTCTATACCGTGAACTACGATTTCCGGCTGCGCCGCAGCTGATCATCCCTGCGCCGACTGGATGCGCCGCACGGACTCCATGGTATCGGCGTCGGCGGCGCGCTTGTCATCACGGAAGCGCTTGACGCGCGCCAGCCGCAGGGCGATGCCGCCAGGATAGCGGGGGCTGACCTGCAGATCACTGAAAGCGATCTCCACCACCAGCTCCGGACGCACATGCACCGTATGGGCATCGCGGCTGGTTTCGCGCGCCAGCAGTTCGATGGTCTGCCACGCCAGCATGGCATCGGTCAGCCCCTTGAAGGTCTTGCCGAGCATGATGTATCCACCGGTAGCCGGGTCCAGCGCGCCCAGATGCAGGTTCGAAAGCTTCCCCCGGCGCCGGCCGTTGCCCCATTCAGCTGCCAGGATCACCAGATCCAGGGTGTGGACGCGCTTGATCTTGAACCAGTTGGCGCCGCGGCTGCCGGCCTCGTAGGGCGAAGTGAGCGACTTGGCCATGGCGCCTTCATGGCCCGCGGCCAGCGCCGCATCGTAGAACGCCGTGGCCGCGGCCTCATCCGCCGTCACGAGGCGCGGCATGCGCTGCGCAGCCGGCACGGCACGCTCCAGCGCCACCATCCGCTCGCTCAACGGCCGGTCGGCGAGCACCTGTTCATCGAGCAACAGGCAATCGAAGAAGAAGGCACTGACTGGCAGTTGCGCCTGCATGGCTTCGACTCCCAGGCGGCGACCAAAGCGCCGCATGGTGATCTGGAAGGGATGTGGGCGCCCGCTGGGCGCGTAGGCCAGCACTTCGCCATCCAGGATCAATGCGCTGGACTGCAGGGCCTGCACCTGCGCGACGATCTCCGGGATGGCAAGGCTCACATCATTCAGGGCACGCGTGTAGATGCGCACCTCGTCACCACGCTTGTGCACCTGGATGCGCGCGCCATCCATCTTCCAGTCGAATTGCACTGGCGCCGGCAACGCGCGCAAGGCAGCGCCGGCGTCCTCGGCTGTCTGTGCCAGCATGGGCACCACCGGATGGAACAGCTGCAGGTTGAACTGCGCCAGGCCCGCTACTCCGGCACCCATTGCCACTTCGGCTATGCGGCCCAGATCCGGTGCATACATGGCCGCGCGCCGTACGAGCGCGGGCGGCAGCTGCGCCGCAGTGGCGACCGCGTCGATCATCACGCCGTCCAGCGCGCCCTGGCGCAGTTCGCCGGCCAGCAGGCGCAACAGAAAATCCTGTTCCGCCGCGGTTGCCGCCGCAAACAGATCATGCAGCGCGGCCTGGCGCCGCGCAGCCGAGCCGCTGCCCGTCATGGCTTCCAGCAGCCGCAGGCGCAGGTCCACGTCGGCAATCTGCAGGCTGGCGGCCGTTGCCGGCGTCACGTCACCCGCGGTACGCAGCGATTTGTAAGTGATGCCGATCCTGCCCTGAGGCAGTGCGCCTGCCAGGTACAGCACCGCCACAGCCACTTCGGCCGGCGCTACCGTCACCAGGAAAGCGGCTATCGAGCGCACCTTGGCCAGCCGCGACGCGTTTGCGGCTACCTGCGCGGAGGTTTCCACCAGCGTAGCCAGCGAAGTCATGTCATCTCCAGCATCTGCAGTGCATTGCCAGTGGCCGCCCCGGAGGCAGTGTTGTCGAACACGCACCAGGCAGGTACGCCGCGCCTCACGGCTTGCAGCTGCGCGGCCCATTGCGCCAGCCGCGTCTGGTCATAGTCCGACCAGTATTTTCGCGGCGATCCATGCAGCCGGTAATAGGCGATGCCTTCCCAGCCGCCGGGAACTGCGGCCGCGGGCAGCACCGCAGGATCGGCCGCCACGCGACCTACGCGATAGCGTTGCAGCAGCTGGTCGGCGCGCGCCTCGAACCAGCTGGCATGCCGCGGTTCGCATACCAGCAAACCGTCGTGCTGGTCGCGCAGCAGCGCGAGGAAATTGCGCGCCACGCGGGTTTCGAAGGCCAGTGACGGCGGCAACTGGATCACGATCGGGCCCAGTCGGACGCCCAGCCCGGCGACGCCCTCCAGGAATGCGGCCAGGGGCGCGCGCGCGCCGCGCAGCCTGCCGTCATGGGTGATGGTGCGCGGCAGCTTCACGGCGAAGCGGAAGGCACGCGGGGTCTGCCGTGCCCAGCGCTGGTAGGTTTCGCGCGCATGGTCCCGATAGAAGGAGCTGTTGATCTCGGCGCCGCGCAATACCCGCGCATAGCGCTGCAGGTGCGTGCCCTCCGCCGGGAAGCTGCCGGCATGGGCGCGCGGGATGGACCATCCGGCCGTGGCGATGGTGATCACGTGGACTTCTTCTTGCGCGCCGATTTGCTGGGGCGGCGGGCGCCGGCCGGCTCGCGCACGCTGCCGTAGCGCTGCTGGCAGTGTTCGCAGAAGAAGCTGCGCCGGTCCGTGGTGCCCAGCCACGCTCGCGTGAGCTTGGCACCGCACTGCGGGCAGGTGCCTTTGTTGTGCACCTGCCAGTGCTTGCGCAGCACATTGTCGCGGCGCCAGGCCAGGAACTCGAAACTGTACTGCCGCGCCTGTTCGACCACGGCACGCAGCCTGGCCGGGGGCAGGGCGCCGACGGTGGAAAGGGGATGCACCCGCACCCGGAACAGCACCTCGTTCTTGATGATGTTGCCCACTCCGGCGAACACGGTCTGGTCCAGCAATGCATCGCAGATCAGCGTTTCCGGCATCTTGCGCAGCTTGCGACGTGCAATGGCCGGATCCCAGGTGCCGGACATCACGTCCGCGGTCCAGTCGTAGGTGTCGCTGAGATCCCCCTCGACCAGACGTATGGCGCAGCTGTAGAAATTCAGCTCGCCACGCTGGAAGCGCAGCTGCAGCCGCGGCTCGCGGTCCTTGCGGGTATCCACGGTGTAGCTGCCGAACATCAGGAAATGCACCCGCACTGCGGTGTCGGGCAGTTCGAGCAGCAGGTGTTTGCCCCACGTACGCACGGCGGCGAGCTTTCGGCCGGCCACGCGCGCCATGTCGATCTTGGCGTTGCCGGAGGCGTGCAGGATCTTGCGCCCCTCGAAGCGCAGCATCTGTTCGCGGGCCAGTATGAGTGAGGGACCTTCGGGCACAGCGCATTGAGTCAGAACCGCGTATGCCCTCGCAGCGGTGCCGGCCCCACAGCCGTGGCGGATTTGGACTACAGGGGGCCGCCCGCTGCGGGCCCGTCAGGCGTCGAGGTCCACGGCCCGGTGCGCCGGTATCCTGCCGCGCCCGGTCTTCGACAGCGCATGCCGCAGCTTGCGGGCCAGCGCCTCGCGCGTGTAGGGCTTGGTCAGCAGGTCCACGTCCTCATCCAGCCGGCCACCGTGGACGATGGCGTCCTGTGAATATCCGGAGGTGAAGATGATGGCGAGATCCGGAATGCGTTCGCGTGCCTTGCGCGCCAGCTCCATCACGTTGAGCGGGCCCGGCATGACGACATCCGTGAACAGCACGTCGATAGGCATGCCGCTCTCGATGATGGTCATCGCGCCGTGGGCATCCTTGGCCTTCAGCACGCGATAGCCCAGATCGTTGAACATGGCGACCACGGCCTCACGCACGCTCTCGGTGTCTTCGGCTATCAGCACCATCTCGTTGCCGCCCACCACCGGCATGGCGTCCATATCCACCAGGCGCTCCTCCGCGTGCAGCGAGCGGGGCAGGAACAGCTTGATGGTGGTGCCCTGGCCGACCACGCTGTGGATCTCGATGTGGCCGCCGGACTGGCGCACGAACCCGTACACCATCGACAGACCCAGGCCGGTGCCTTTGCCGTCCGACTTGGTGGTGAAGAAGGGTTCGAAGACCTTGGCGACAATCTCCGGAGCGATGCCGGTGCCCGTGTCGGTGATCTGCACCTGCACGTAATCGCCCCGCATGACTTCTTCATGGGCGCGCGCGTAGGCCGCGTCCAGCACCACGTTGCCAGCCTCGATGGTCAGCTTGCCGTGGCCATCCATGGCATCGCGGGCATTGATGGCGAGGTTCAGCAGGGCATTCTCGACATTGCCCGGATCGATCAGCGTGTTCCACAGTCCGGCGTCGACGCGGGTCTCGACGGTGATGCCTTCGCCCACGGACTTGCGGATCAGGTCGTCCATGTCCTGGATGAAACGCCCGATGTTCAGCACCTTGGGCTCGAGCGGCTGGCGGCGCGCGAACGACAGCAGCTGCGAGGACAGCTTGCTGCTGCGCAGGACGCCGTCCATGGCATTCTTCAGGCGCTTTTCCGCGACCTCATTGCCTGCCACTTCGCGCTTCAGCAACTGCAGGTTGGCGCCGATCACGTGCAGCAGGTTGTTGAAATCGTGCGCCATGCCGCCGGTCAGGTTGCCGATGGCCTCCATCTTCTGGCTCTGGCGCAGCGCCTCTTCCGCCGCCATGAGCTGCGCGGTGCGCGACACCACCCGTTCTTCCAGCGTCTGGTTCAGCTCCCGCAGCGCCGCGGCGGAGGTGCGTGCGGCGGCCTCGCTGGCGCGCAGGGCCGCGTCGCTGGCGCGGCGCCCGTTGATGTCGCGCAGGATGACCGTGACGAAGTAGCGCGCACCGGTCTTCCAGCGGGAGGCGGAAGCCTCGAGGTAGGTCAGCGACCCATCCTTGCGATAGGCCACCAGTTCGCGCGCCGCGGCCGCGTGTGCCACATCGCTGGCTTCCCGCCAGGTGGCGGCCCACTCGTCCTTGGTGTGGAACAGCGTGGCCGCATCCACGCCAGCCAGTTCGCCGCTCTGGAAGCCGAGCTGGGCGATGGCTGCGGGATTGGCCGAGCTGATGCGCCCCTGGTCGTCGATGGTGATGATGACGTCCGTGGCGCTGCCCACCACCGCGTCGTAGCGTGCATTCTGCTGGTTGCGCAGGTAGCGCTCGCGCTGGGTTGTCAGCGTCACATCCGTGATGAATACCAGGCATTGCCTGCCCGCCGCGCGGTGCACCGGCGCCACCGTGATGTCGTGGGCGAGCGGGCGGCTGGAGCGCGTGTGCAGCGGCAGCAGCGACGGGTTCAGGGCATGCGTGATCAACGTCGAGGCGCTGGACTCCAGCGCGGCCCGTACGGCTGCTGGCAGTCGCTTCAGGTCCAGGCCCGGAAACAATTCGCCCAGCTCCCTGCCCATGGCCTGCTGTGCCGGAATGGCTGCGGCCGATTCCATCCACGCATTCCAGCGCACGACGCGCTCGCGCTCGTCCAGCACGATGATGCCGCCGCTGACTGCATCCAGCAGCTCGGCCACTTCGCTGTCGCGCTCAGATGGCATGCAACGCGGTTGTGGTGGTGCCGCCGTTCCGGTCGATGAACGAGCCGAGCAGGCTCTTGAGTACTGCGAGGGAGGGCAGGTCGAGCACCAGCGCCAGGTAGCCGCGGATGTCACCCCTGCGGATCGAGAAATTGATGTAGATGAACAACACGCTGTCGCCTGCTTCCGGCCGGGGGGACAGGCTGAAGAACTGGGCGCCATCACCGTGCACCACCTCCGGCAGGGTGATGTGCAGGCTGCGTTCCAGGTTGTTGGCGATGGTGCCAAGGCAACTGTTGAGGATGACATTGCCTGTCTCGGCCAGTGCCTCCTGCTCCAGCTCCACCAGTTCCTCCACGGGCAGGTCGCCGCCCACCACGGCGCGCACCAGCTCCATGCTCTTGGCCTCCGGGAAGATCAGCAGCGCGCGGCCCCTGATGTCGCCTTCGAAGTCCTGGTGCACGGCCACGAAATGTCTGGCCTGACGGTCGCCAAGATTGCTGATGGCCTCGGCACGGGTCACGATGGCCACTTTCGGCACCGACAGCAGCACCTCCTCGCGCACCATCTCGCGCAGGCTGGTCGCGGCATTGCTGACACCCAGATTCACCAGCTCGGTGAGGGCGTCCAGTTCCAGCTCCGTCATGATCACCGGGCAGGAGTCGCTCATCAGGCATCCTGTCCGGGCGTGGACGCCTGCGGCGCGATGCGTTGCAGGAATTCTCCCAGCGCTTGCTGTGTCAGCGGTTTCGGCAGGAAGGTGGCACCCGTAGCCTGGGCGCGCTGGATCACCTCCAGCTGGTGGTTGGCGGAAATCACCGCCACGCGGATGCCCGGTTCCAGCCGCCGCAGTTCGGCGGCCAGCGCCAGGCCGTCCTTGCCCGGCATGTTGAAATCGAGCAGGGCTATGTCCGGCGCCTGCTGGCGTACCAGCTCCAGTGCTTCGTCCGCATTGGCGGCCTCCAGGCGTTGCCACTCCGGGTGCAGCGAGAGCAGGGCCTTCACCACCGCCATGCGGGCCAGCTTGCTGTCATCGACTATCAATATTTTGTGCGTCACGGGAATCCGGGTCTCAAGGGTCAGGAAGGGCGCGGCGCGGTGCGGCGCCAGCAATGGTAGCAGAGGCAAAACACCCGATCAGGGGCGTGCTGAGAGCAGCGGCTGCAACCATTGGGCCAGTTGCGGGCTGGCCGGCGGCCCCAGCAGCTTCGGGCGGGTGAGCAGCAGCACCTGCAGCACGGCGGTGTGGGCGGCCGTGCACTGGCGCCAGTCGACCGGGGTCTGCGGTGCGTCCAGCAGGTGGAGCAGCAATGGCTCCGCGTCTTCGCTGGGGCATTCCCCCGCCAGCAGCAGGGTTCCCTCTGCCGACAGCCTGACCGTCACAGGACCAGCCCGCCGATATCCAGCACCAGCAGCACCCGCCCATCCCCGGCCAGCGTGGTGCCGCTGAGTCCGGGCATGCCAGCCAGCAGTCCATCGAGCGGTTTCAGAATCACCTGCATGCGTTCACCAATACGGTCCACCTGGATGGCACTGAGCTGGCCGGCAAATGTGGCGATCACCAGGGTGGCATCCTCGCCCGGTGCGGTGCCGGAACCGATGCCCAGCAGTGCCCCCAGCTGCAGCACCGGTATGGTCTGTTCCCGCAGCACGATGGCGCTGGCCTGGCCGATGCGCGCGATGCTTTGCGGCGCGACCCGCACGGTTTCCACTACGGCATCCAGCGGGATGCCGAACATCTGCCCGCCGGCCTCGACCACCATCACCGCTGTCATCATGATGCTGAAAGGCAGCAGGAACCGGACTGTCGTGCCCTGGCCGGCCACGCTCTCCACGTTTACCCGACCGCCGATGCTGGACACGGCAGAGCGCACCGCGTCCATGCCGACGCCGCGGCCCGACAGCCCGGTGATCTCCCCTGCGGTGGAAAAGCCCGGTGCGAAGATGAGATCGATGAGGTCGGCGTCAGGCATCACCAGCAGCGCGGCCTCGCTGGCAACGCCGCGCTGTGCCGCCACCGCGCGCACCCGCTCGACATCTATGCCGCCCCCGTCATCGCTGATCTCGATCCAGACCTGGTCATTGCGTCGCGCGGCGCGGATCAGGATGTGTGCCGTGGCGGGCTTGCCACGGGCCTGGCGCAGCGCCGGGCTTTCGATGCCGTGGTCGAGCGCATTGCGCAGCACGTGCAGCAGGGGCTCGAACAGCATCTCCACGATGGCCTTGTCGGCTTCGGTCTCTTCCCCCTCGATGTGCAGCATCACCGGTTTGCCGAGACTCGCCGACAGGTCGCGCAGCACCCGCGGAAAGCGCTGCAGCACCGATCGCAGTGGCAGCACCCGCATGCCAAGCACTGCGCGCTGCAGCTCCTGCACCAGGTGCGCAAGCGCGGCCTGGTTGAGTTTCAGTGGCGCGGCGAGGGTGCTGCCTGTCTCCTGTGCGACCTTCAGGACATGGCCGGCGGCGTTCATCGCCGTGGTGAGCTCCCCGGTCAGGCGCACGAGCGCATCGATGCGCTCGGCGTCCACACGCAGGGTGCGGCGGGCCGGTTCGGCCGCCGGCAGCGCCGTAGCGGCTGGCGGCGTGGGCGGCGCCGTGCCGGCCAGTGCCAGCGTGATGGCCTGCACCAGCACTTCGTGATCGCGCTCGCGCAGGCTGCGCGCCGTGGCCTGGGAGATCAGCTCCGCCTGCGCGGCCATGCCGGCGGAGCGCAGTACGCACTGCGCCGCGCGGCCCGCTGCGGCGACGCGGCCCGCAAATTCTGCCGGTACCGATTCGCCGAGCATCGCCCGCTGCGCCCGCAGCAGATCTAACGCCAGGGAGGGCAGGGGCGCCTCCTCTGGCGCTGGTCCCGGCGTGCCGATGCTCTCAATGGCGCAGCTGCCTGAGTGTCCGGCGAAGTGGGCCGCGACCTCCGCGGCAGTCGCGGCGCTGAGGGCTGTCAGCACCAGGTTCGATTGGTACGGATCAAACTGGTCCGGCGGCGGCCACGGTGCCAGTGGCGCGGCGTCGAAGGCCAGCAGATGCGGCAGCGACAGCATGCGGGCGACCGGGTCTTCGCCGCGGAAGAAGCTGTCCGCTTCCGGCACGAAGTGGATGGCGGTACGCGCCTGCGCGCGGCTGGCCGCGTGCCTCACCAGCAATGCGTCCAGCCAGCTGGATACGGCGCCGGCCGGCGGCGCCGGGTCCGGCCCTGCGCCGATGCTGGCATGCGCCCGTGCAAGCAGCTGCTGTGCCTGCGCCTCGGCGCCGGCGGGAACCTCGCCAGTTGCCGCCATGGCATCGAGCCATTGCACCAGCAGATCCAGGCAATTGAGGCACACGCCGACCACTGCGGGGGTGAGCCGCCGCCGGCCCGCGCGCGCCTCGGCAAGCAGGTCCTCCGCGCCGTGCACGGCGCGTTCCATCGCGGCGAAATCAACGATCCCGGCGCTGCCCTTGAGCGTGTGGAAAGCGCGGAAGACCGCATCCAGGCGCTGCACATCGTCGGGCGCGCCCTCCAGCACCAGCAACCCTTCGGTGGCCTGTTCGACCAGCTCCTTCGATTCGATCAGGAACTGTTCGAGCAGTTCATTCATGGCGCGACTCCGCACAGCATGGCGGCGATCTGCGTGAGCACGGCGGGATCGGCCGGCTTGACCAGATAATAATTGGCCCCGGCCTGGCGCGCCGCGGTGAAATCCGCCTCGGCCGATTCGGTGCTGGTGACCACAGCCGGGATGGATGCCGCGACCGAGGGCTGCTGGCGCAGGGCATGCAGGAAGGTGAAGCCGTCCATCTGCGGCATGTTGATATCCACGATCAGCAGGTCCACGGGCTGCGCCAGCAGCTTTTCCAGCGCCTCGATCCCGTTCAAGGCTTCCTCGACGCGGAACCCCGCGGCCTCCAGCGCGCTGCGGTAGTACATGCGCACGAGATGGGCGTCGTCGATGATCAGTACGGTCTTCTGTGGGTCCATCACTTGCTTCCGCGCGCCGGACGTTGGTACACAATGGCATCGTCGAAGCGCCGGACTTCGAACAGCGGCGAGATCCGGCTCATCGATTCAGTGTGGCCCAGGCAGATGAAACCGCCGGGCAGCAGGTTTTCATACAGATTCTCCGCTGCCATGCGGCGCGAGGCGTCATCGAAGTAGATCAGCACGTTGCGGCAGAAGATCACGTCGAACTGGCCGAAGGCCCGCGTCTCCTGCATGTCCACGATGTTGACGGGAGAAAATCGCACAGAGTCGCGCAGGTCGTCGAGGATCTGCCAGCGGTCCTCGCCGAGGCTCGCGAAATACCTGCCGACCAGCGCCGGGCTCAGGCGCATCAGCGCGCGCTTGCCGAACACACCCTGCCGCGCCGCCGCCACCACCGCCGTATCGATGTCCGAACCGACGATCTCGATCTCGTACTCATCCACCAGCGGCCAGTTCTCCAGCAGCCACATGGCCACCGAATAAGGTTCTTCACCAGTGGAGCAGGGCGCCGACCAGATGCGTATCGACCCGCCGCGGGGCTTCATGCTGATGCGCTCCGCCAGCAGATCCTTCGTCAGGCAGGCCAGCTGGTGTTCTTCGCGGTAGAAGTAGGTCTCGTTGACTGTGAAAGCATTGACGAACTGCTCGATCTCGCCGTCGAGGTTCGTGCGCAGGCGGGCGAAGTAGCTGGCGAAGGTGGCGGCCGCCGTCGCCTTCATGCGTTCCACCACGCGTCGCTCCACGTAATAGCGCTTGGCTTCGGTGAACACCATGCCCGTGCGCCGGTACAGGAATTCGCACAGGCGCCGGAACTCTTCCTCGTCGAGCGTGCGGATCTCAGCCACGAGGGCGCGCTGGCTGCGAGTGGATGCGGTCGATGACAGTATGGATGGAGAAAACCAGGAACGGCGCAGCGGCGAAGCGGCGCGCGCACTCTGCAAGCGTCGGCACTGCCGACGCGCTGCCCACTTCACCGAGCACATCCACCGCCGCGGCGCAGACGTTGACCTCCGGCTCGGCAGCCAGCAATTCGCACAGCAGCTGGGAGGCCTGCTCGCCCGGCACCGTACGCACCAGTTCGCAACTGAGGATGCGCACGTCCGCGTCCGCGTCATGCAGGAAGCCGGGCAGGTAGCCGGCCAGCGCCGGGCCGACGCTGCGCAGGGCGTCCAGCGCGCCGGTGCGCAGCCCGGCATCGTCCGAGCGCAGCAGCTGCAGCAGGTGGGGGGCTGCCTCTGCCAGCTCCATGCGCGCCAGGCCGGTGAACAGCGTCGCGCGGATCCGGGGGTCTGTCTCCTTCCCGATCGCGGCGGCCAGCATGGCCGCGCTGCCTGGCATGCCGGCTGCGGTCCGTGCGGCCTGCCAGCGCCGCTCCGGATCGCTGCTGTGCAGCGCCTCGGCAACGCCGGCGTGGTCTGGCGCCGCGGCAGCCGGGCGCTGGTCTGGCTTACGGACGAGTGGCATGGACGGGCACGATACGCTGCAGCTGCTGTGCTATGCGCGGAAGTGGCAACACCCAGCTGGCGCCGCCGGCGCGGACCAGCTCGCCGGGCATGCCCCACACAATGGCAGTCTCCTCCGCCTCCGCGATCGTCTTGCCGCCCCTGTGGTGCAGCTCCGTCATGGCTGCGGCGCCGTCGTTACCCATGCCTGTCATCAGCACTCCGACCAGTTGTTTCGCGGGCAGGTGTTCCATTGCCGACCGCACCAGGCGGTCCGCGCTGGGATGCCACAGGTAATCCGGCCTGCCGGGCGCGGCCATGACCACCAGGCCGGCCGCGCGCCGCGTGATGACAATATCCGCATCACCGCGGCCGATATAGATGCAGCCGCGTTGCAGGGGCTGGGAACCTGCGGCCTCCACCACCCGCAGCGCGCAGATGCCGTCCAGGCGCCGCGCCAGTGGGCCAGTGAAGCCGGCCGGCATGTGCTGCGCGACGAGGATGGGCCAGGGGAAAGTTGCCGCCAATGGCACCAGCAGCGCTTCCAGTGCCGGCGGTCCCCCGGTGGAAGTTCCGACCAGGACCACTCCTTCCCCCTCGGCCGCCGTGACGTCCTCCTCCCCGGCGTCGGTGAAGGTCCTGGCCGGACGCGCGACGGCCCCGGCACTGTTCAGCTGCACGCGCTCACGCAGCCGCCGGCTGGCGGGCAGGCGCGCAGTGGAAGCGGCGCGGATGCTCTGTTTCAGCACCGGCGCGAATTCGTGCATGCGCAGCGATACGGCTCCTGCAGGCTTGGCCACGAAGTCCACCGCGCCCAGCCGCAACGCCGCGAGCGTGGTGTCGGCGCCAGCCTCCGTGACGCTCGAAACCATTACTACCGGGCAGGGCCGCAGCACCATGATGCGGTCCAGGCACGCCAGGCCATCCATCTGCGGCATCTCGACATCGAGGGTGATGACATGGGGCTTGAAGGTGCCGAGCTGGTCGAGTGCTTCCTGCCCATTGCGCGCGAACGCGACTTCGAAATCGGCTTCCTGCGAGAGCACCTGACCAAACAGCTTGCGGACCAGAGCGGAGTCGTCGACGACCAGTATCCGAATCACGCCCCATCCTTGCGCTGGCGGACCTGGAAGGTGTCGAGCAGGCCCTGCTCGGCACGCGTCAGCAGTTCCGCCGGATCAAGCACGAGCACCATGCGGCCCGACCGCGCCAGGTTGATGACGCCGCGTATCAGCCGCGAAGTGGCGTCCGTCAGTTCGGGTGGGGGCTCGATCTCGCTGGCGCTTGAGCGCAGCACATCCGTGACACTGTCCACGATGACACCCGCGCGATGGTGCGCGGTGCGGATGACCACCATGCGGCGCGCCGCGCCGTCCGGCAGCGCCGGCATTTCGAATCGCCGGCGCTGATCGATCACCGGCAGCAACTCGCCGCGCAGGTTCACCACGCCCTCGAGGAACTTCGGCGTGCGCGGCACGCGGGTGATCTGCGCCGGCACCTGCGCCACCTCCACCACGGTGTCGATCGGCAGGCCGAATTCGTCGTCACCCAGCCGGAACACCAGGAAGATCTGTTCTGCTGCCGGCGTAGCGCTCATTTCGGTGTCCTGGACCTGGGTCTGTGCGGTGCCGCCAGTCAGTCGTTGCATGACCTCGTCCTTGAACAATTGTTCTGGCGCCAGGATGGAGACCAGGCGTTGGCCACCGTCGCCGCGATACACCGAGCGCACCCGCGACTCACCCCCGGTGCGGGCCGCCAGCACGGGCGGCACCGGATCGACCAGTTCGGCGCTGGCAGCAACGATCGACCTGGCGCGGTCCGCCACCAGCCCCACCTGGGCGCCGCCGATGTGCACCACCACCACCTTCTCGCGCACGGCGTTGCCGTCGCTGGCGCCGAAACCCAGCAGCCGGCGCAACGACAGCAATGGCAGCAGCGTGCCGCGCAGCGAAGTCATGCCGAGCACCACTGCGTCGGCGCGTGCCAGCCGGGTTACCTGCGCGGGCGCCTGCAGAATCTCGGCGACGGCCTCCAGAGGCAGCGCAAATTCCTGACCGGCCACCTCGAAGGTCACCAGCATCTGCGCGCCGCCGCCTGGCTGCGCAGCCTGTGCCCGCCGTGCCGCCGTGCTTCGCGGCCCAGTGGCTGGCGGCCGCGCGCGCTGGGTGAATGCGGCTGCCAGCAGCGAATTGATGTCGAGGATCTTCGCCACCTGGTGGCCGCCGGCCGCAAATGCGCCGAGCAGCACCTCGGCCCCTTCGGCACTGACCTCCTTGTGCCGGCTCTGCACCTCTTCCTCGGTGGCTGACGCAAGGCTTGCCACTGCATCAACGACCAGCGCCACCGGCGCCCCGATATCCAGCACGATGGCGCGGGCATCGCTGCCGCGCTGCGGCTCGAGCCCGAGCAGCTCGCGCAGGCCGGCGACGGGCAGCACGGCGCCGCGCAGATTGGCGATGCCGAGCAATGCGGGCGGCCCCTGCGGCACGCGCGCGAGCGCGGGTACGCGAATGACCTCGACCACCTGTTCGGCCCGCAGCGCATACAACTGCGCGCCCACGGTGAAGGTCAGGAACCGGTTAGACACGATATTCTGCGCCACTGCCACGGTGCCTCTCAGGACGGGCGCTGCTTCAGTTCATCCGCCAGTGTCGCGATTTCTTCGATGCCGGCGGCCAGGTCTTCCACGCCGCGGGACTGTTCGGTACCGGCGGTGGCAGCTTCCCGGCTGGCGGAACTGGCTTCCTCGGCCGCTGCGGCAATCTGCCGGGCCGCACTGGTCATCTCCGAGGTGGCGCCGAGGATGCTGTCCGCACCCTCGAGGATGGACCTGCTGGCGATGCCCAGCGCGGTGACTTCCTTCTCGATGTTCTGCAGGCCGGCCAGTATGGTGCGGCTGTTCTGCACTTCGATTTCAGACAGGCCGATGACCTGTTCCAGGTCACCGCGCAGCAGCGCGATCTGGTCGAGGATGCCGCGCACGGTGTCCTTGGCCCGTTCGACATTCTCGGAGGCTTCGCGTGACAGGCTGCGGATGTCATTGGACACCACCGCGAAACCACGGCCGGATTCACCGGCGCGGGCGGCTTCCACCGCGCCACTGACGGCCAGCATGCCGGTCTGCACGGCAATCAGCGCGATCGCGTCGATGATCTTCTCGATCTTGCGGCCCACGCTCTCCAGGCCCTTGATGGTGACGATGCTCGAGCGTGTGTCCTGCAACGAAATGGACACCCCCGAGACCAGGCCATCGATGGCGGCCCGGCCCTGCTGCAGCGAGTCGGCGAGGCCGAGGACCCGTTCGCTGGCGCTCTGGCTGCTCTGCTGCGCGACCCTGGCGCTCTTCTCGATCTGGGTCAGTGCGGCGGATGTCTGCTGGGTGGCGGCGGACTGCAGCTGTGCCGCGCGATTGATCTGTTCGATCGCGGCCATGACCTCGGCGGCGGCGCCGGACAGCTGCTGGATCGATGCGGACAGCTCCTCCGCGCTCGCGCCAATCTGCAGTGCGGCGGAACTGCGGCCACCACCGGCACGCAGTTCATCGGCGAGCGCCGCCAGGCCCTGGGCTGCCGACTGGCCCTGGTCCAGCGCCTTCGCCTGCTGGTTGACGGCGGTCTGCGCCTCGGTCGCGCCGGCGGATTGTTGTTCGGCTGCGCTCGCGATCTGTTCGGCACCCTTCTGCGCCTCGACTGCTGCCCGCTCGGCTTCGAGGGCTGCAGTGAGGATGTCGCGGCTGCCTTCGGCGATGCGGGTCATGTCGTCGCGACGCGCTTCGAGCGCCGCTGAAACGCTGCCCGCAACCTCCACTTCCTGCAGCGCCGTCGCGGCCGAGGCCCGCAATGCCTCACCGACCGCCACGATATCGTTCTGGAGCGCGGCGGTGAATTGCTGCACCTCCCGCGCGCTGCGCTCCGAAGTTTCCGCAAGGGTGCGCACCTCATCGGCCACGACGGCGAACCCGCGCCCGTTGTCACCGGCGCGGGCGGCCTCGATGGCCGCATTCAGCGCCAGCAGATTGGTCTGGTCGGAGATGCGGCTGACGGTTCCCGTGATCTCGCCGATGTCCTTGGCGCGCCGATCCAGTTCGGCGATCAGCGCCACCGAGTCTGTCTGCCGTCTCGCGCCGCGCTCGATGGCGCGCAGCGAGGTCGCGATGCGGGCCGATGTGTCGGCCAGCGAGGTCGTGACCGTTTCGGTGCGGCGATTGGAGGCGTCGGCACCGCTGCGGGCGGCCGCCAGGGCGCCGACGATGCGCTTGATGGCCGCGGCCTGTTCCTGCGAGGCGCCGGCGGCCTCTTCGGCGCCACTGGCGATCTGCTCCATGGAGCGGCCGAGCTGCTTGGTCGCCGCCGCCGACTGCGCGAGGCCGCTGGCCAGCTCCTCGGTGGCGGCCGCGATGCGCTCGGTGACGGTCTGCTGGTGTGTTGCCGGTGCAGCCACGGCAGCAGGCGGCTGGCTGGCGGGTTTGCGAGGTGCAGCCGCAGTGGGCGATTTGGTGACACCGGCGGTGAGCTTGGTTTTCTTGATGAGCGCCATGAGACCCTGACTGTGAAGACGGCACGAGCCGGCTAGGCTATCTGATCGGCCGCTCCCGCGCCTGGATACTGTACATGCGTACAGGCCTCGGGCAGCATAGCCGCGTGAGTGAAGACACTCCTGTTTACGAGCGCCGCCTGGCCGTCACGCGGCGCATGCGCCGCTGCCGTGCGAGCCAGATACTTGAATTCGCCGATCCGTCGGGCGGCGAGGTCGCCCTCTACACGCTCAGCGATCCGCGCGATTTCCAGCAGGTGCGCTACGTCGGCCAGAGCCGCTCGCCCGCCAGGCGCTACGCACAGCACATCACCGCCGCCCGGCCGTGGCTGCAGAGCGAGGTCCCCTGGTGGATCCGCGAGCCTGCGCTGCGGCCCCTCTACGCCTGGATCAGTGCGCTGTATGCAGAGGAGTGCCGGATGCCCGTGATGGCCATCCGGGCCTGGATACCGGCCGCTGATGCACTGGGCCAGGAGCTGCGGCTGATCCGTTCCTGCCTGATGCAGGACATGCCACTGCTGAATCGCGAAGCTGGTGCGGGCACCGCTACAGCGCCAGCGAGTGCATCAGGGCGGGAATCTGGGCAGGCAGCTCGCGCGCCAGGAAACCTACTGGCCCCACACTCTGCGACAGCCGCTCGCCCGCCTGCGCATGCAGATGCACAGCCCACACTGCAGCCGTCAGCACATCTGCGCCTCTTGCCAGAAGGCCGGTAAGCACGCCGGCCAGAACGTCCCCGGATCCGGAGGTGCCCAGACCGGGCAAATCGCCCGCATACACATGGAGCTGGCCATCTGGCTGTGCAATGACCGTGGAAGGCCCTTTGAGTATCACCACGCAACCCAGATGCGCGGCGGCACGCAGCGCAAAGCCCTCCGTGTCGCGCTCGATCTGCTCCCGTGATGCGCCGGTGAGATGCGCCATTTCACCGGCGTGCGGGGTGATGACGAGCCTGCCCTGGTGAGGCACCAGAGCGGGCACGCTGTTCCACAGGCCGGTGATGGCCATGCCGTCGATCACGAAGGCCGGCCCGGTGGTGGTAGGCAGCAGCAGCGCAACCAGCTGCTGTGCCGAGGCCGCCTCCATCAGCCCAGGTCCTATCAATGCCGCATCGGCTTCAGCGAAATGCGCGGCCAGCTGCTCGGCGGCCGCCTGCGGTACCGGGTGCCCCGCGGCAGTGGTGGCGAAGCCCGTTACGCCGGCCTCCGGAAAGCTCACACCCACCTGGTGCGCCAGCGATTCCGGAACGGCCAGCAACACCTTGCCGGCTCCGGCCCGCAGCGCGCTCATTCCGCCCAGCAGCGCACCCCCCGCCGAGATATGCGAGCCGCCCACCACCAGCACTTTGCCGCGGCCGTTCTTGTCACAGCCGGAGTCCACTGCGGGCAGCGGCAGGCTGCGCAACAGGTTGCGTGTAACCGGCTGGGCACTCATCGGGCGGCCACGTTGGCATCCGGCGCGGTGGTGACGGCGGCGCCATCCTGCTGCAGTGGCGCAGTCTCGTTGTAGCGCATCAGCACCAGTGAACCATCCTTGGCCGGGCCACCAGGCTGGTAGCCATATTCAGTCACGGCGCAATTGGCCACGTCCCCCTGATTGTCGATGGCGAGGATACGGGCCTCGTCCAGCTCCTCAAGAAGGTAACGCAGGCACAGCACCACCACTTCATGGCTGACCACGAGTATGCGGCGCCCCGGGTAATGCAGGCTCAGCGTGTCCACGGCACTGCGCAGCCGCAGGATCACATCGCACCAGCTCTCACCACCTGGAGGGCGATGGTAGAACTTGCCGAGGCGGCTGCGGAATTCGGCCTGCTCGGGAAAGTGTTCGGTGATGCCTGCGCGGGTGAGGCGGTCGAGGATGCCGAACTCGCGCTCCCGCAGCCGTTCATCCACCACGAAAGGCGGTGCGTCGGGCACCAGGCCCCCGGCTTCGCGGATCAGCGCGGCGGTCTGCACGGCGCGCTGGTAGGGCGAGCTCAGCACGATCTCCGGCCGTTCATGCAGCGGGCGCTGCGCGAGCCAGCGGCCCAGCGCGCGCGACTGCGTGACGCCAAGCTCGCTGAGCGGCACATCTGCGTCGCGGTCGGCGATGTCGATGCGTGCCAGACCCGCAGCATGTGCCGCGTCCAGCGCCACATTGCCGGCACTCTGGCCATGGCGCACCAACAGCAGCCGGCTGGGCCATCTGGTACGGGGCGCGTCACGGAACAGTGAAGTGATGGATTGCAGCATAGGTTTGCACCGTGCTCCACAACGCATTCCTGGCTAAGTGAAAAGCCACATCTTCTGTCGTAGGAGCTGACTGACGCTCGAAGCATGTCGCGCGCTATTACGCGCGCTGCTGCCGACCATCAGATTATGCAGCGGGGTCTTCAAGCAATTGTCAGGAGTGATTTTCATGAGCAAAGCAACGCAGCCCGCGGGGGCCAAGGCCAAGTCGGCAAAGGATGCACCGAAGGATGCCATCGCATTGTTGAAGGCGGACCACCGGGAGGTGGCGGGCTGGTTCGAGGAATTCGAGAACACCGAGAGCGCGGCGAAGAAGCTGAAGCTCGCGACGCAGATCTGCGGCGCGCTCACGGTGCATGCGCAGATCGAGGAGGAGATTTTCTATCCTGCCTTCATCGAAGCCACTGGTGATGAAGACATGCACCACGAGGCGGTGGTCGAGCATGACGGCGCCAAGAAGCTCATCGCGCAGATCGAGGCTTCCACGCCGGCGGATGATTATTACGACGCCAAGGTGAAGGTGCTGTCCGAGATGATCAAGCACCATGTGAAGGAGGAGGAGCAGCCGGGCGGAATGTTCGCCGAGGCCCGCAAGTCCGACATGGACCTCAAAGCCCTGGGCCATGACATGTTCCTGCGCAAGAACGAGCTGCAATCCGAGCAGAAGCGCAACAAGAAGCTCGCGGGCTGAGAACTACTGCCGGCCGACTGCCGGCCTGGCCCGCGCCAGACCAGGGTCACGCTGCCGCGGCGTGACCCTTTCCCACGTTCCGTTCTATGCTCCGCTGATGAAGCGGCTCATCTGTCTGCTGCTGCTGTGTCCGTTGCCGGCCGGCGCCGCCGCGGATGATTACAAGATATCCCAGCTGGAACAGGCGGTGCGCACGCTGCAGCGGCAGGTGCAGGAGCAGTCGCGCCAGCTGGAGGAACTGCGCAGCCGGCTGGCACAATCCGTCCCGGCTGCCGCGGCCTCCGCACCGCGCGCGCCTGCTGGCAATGCCATCACTCCCGGCACTATCCAGTGGCTCGATGCTTCCCGCTGGCAACAACTGCGCCCCGGCATGAGCGAGTTGCAGGTCATCGCGTTGCTCGGCGTGCCGACCTCGCTGCGCAACGAGGATGACCGGCGCCTGCTGCTCTATGCGACGGAGATCGGCGCCACGGGGTTCCTGGGCGGCAGCGTCACGCTGCGCGAGCGCGTGGTGGTGGCCATCCAGCCGCCAGTGCTGCGGTAGGGTGTATGCGGCATCGTGCCGCATGAGGCGCAATCTCTGACAACACAAGGGCTGCCGGTCCCACAAGCCACGCCGTACCTGCGGGCGGTGACGCCCTAAACTGTCAGTCCTCGCCTGACAGGGCCACCGCCTTCCGTATGCCGTCCTTGAATGAATTCGACTGGAGCCACACGCCTCTCGGGCCACGGCACACCTGGTCGGCAGCGCTCGTCACCACCTACGACATCATCATGGACAGCAGCATGGCCATGTGTGCGGCATGGGGCGCCGCGAAGACGCTGATCTACAACCACGCCTACATCCCCTTCCTGGGCAACCGCCATCCCGCGGCACTGGGGCGACCCTTTGATGAGGTCTGGCATGAAGTGTGGACCGACATCGAACCGCTGGTGGAGCGGGCGATGGCGGGCGAGTCGGTGCACTTCGAGAACATGCACCTGAAGATGACACGCAAGGGTTATGCCGAGGATACCTGGTGGACCTTCACCTACAGCCCGCTGCGCGAGGCAGGCCGGATCGTGGGCGTGCTGCGCGTGGGGCAGGAGACCACGGCTACGGTCAAGGCGCAGGCCCGTTCGAAGATGGACGCCGAGCGGGTACGCCTCGCGCTGGCTGCCGGCGCCATCATCGGCACCTGGGTCTGGCACGTGCCTTCCAACAGCTTCACCGTGGATGAGGCATTCGCGCTGAGCTTCGGGCTGGATCCGGAGCTGGGCCGGGTCGGCCTGAGCCTGGAGCAGGTGACTTCCACCGTGCACCCGCAGGACAAAACTGCCCTCGTCGAAGCGATATCGCGGGTGCTGGCCACCGGCGGCCCATACGCCCACCAGTACCGGGTGCGCCGCGCCGATGGCAGGTACTACTGGATCGAGGCCAATGGCATGGTGGAGCTGGCGGCGGATGGCACGGCCGTCAACTTCCCCGGCGTGCTGATCAATGCAGAGCAGCGGCGCCTGATCGAGGGCGAACGCGACCGTGCGTTGACCAACCTGCGGGCCCTGAATGCAGAGCTGGAGCAGAAGGTCATCGCGCATTCGCTGGCGCGCGGCCGCACCTGGCAGCTCAGTCCCGACATCCTGGGTGTCATCAATTCAGCCGGCTACTTCGAGGCCTCCAACCCAGCCTGGCTGGCTGCCCTGGGCTGGAGCGAAGCGGAGCTGGCCGCCACGGTGTTCTTCGACTTCATCCACCCCGATGACCTGCAGCGCACGCGCCAGGCCTGGCAGGACGCCCATGAACATGGAGTGCCGGCGCTGCGCTTCGAAAACCGCTATCGCCACAAGCACGGCGGATGGCGCTGGTTGTCATGGGTGGCAGTGCCCGACGAAGGCCGGATCTACTGCTCCGCCCGCGACATCACCGACCAGAAGGAGAGCGAGCTGCAGCTGCGCGATCGCACGCTGGAGCGTGACCGCTTATGGGAATCCACCAACGACCTGATGGGTACGGCCGCGGCTGACGGCTATCTCAAGGCGATCAATCCCGCCTGGTCAACGTCACTGGGGTGGAGCGAGGCGGAGCTGCTGAGCAGGCCGCTGCTCGAGATCATTGACGTTGCGGATCACGCCGCGACGGTGGATTCCATGCGGCGCCTTGCGGCGGGGGAGGCGCTGACCGGCTTCATCAACCATGTGCTGTGCCGGGATGGCAGCGCCCGAACCATCATGTGGACGGCCACGCCACACTCAGGTTCCAGCCTGTTCCACATCGTCGGGCGTGACATCACGCAGCTGCGCGCCGCCGAAGAGGCGCTGCGGCATTCGCAGAAAATGGAAGCAGTGGGGCAGCTCACCGGTGGGCTGGCGCATGACTTCAACAACCTGCTGGCTGGGCTGTCCGGATCGCTGCAGCTGATGAGCCTGCGTCTGTCGCAGGGGCGCCTGGATGATCTGGAGAACTACCTCTCCGTGGCACGCGGCGCGACCCGGCGGGCTGCAGCACTGACGCACCGCTTGCTGGCCTTTTCGCGCAAGCAGACGCTGCTGCCGCAGGCCACCGATATCGCTGGCCTGGTCGACGGCCTGCTCGACCTGGTGCAGCGGACGGCGGGGCCTGAGATCCGCATCGAGGTCGATGCCGCTCCTGGACTGTGGCTGGCGCGGGTGGATGTCTCGCAGCTGGAGAACGCGGTGCTGAATCTGTGCCTGAATGCGCGCGACGCCATGCCGCATGGTGGCCGTATCACCATCACGGCGCGCAACCGCAAGCTCAGCGCTGTCATAGCGCGCAATCTCGAGGTGCCGGAAGGCGAGTACCTGTCCCTGTGCATCCGCGATACCGGCACCGGCATGGCGCCGGAAGTGCTGGCGCGCGCGTTTGATCCTTTCTTCACCACCAAGCCCGCTGGCGCAGGTACTGGCCTCGGCCTGTCCATGATCTACGGCTTTGCCCAGCAGTCCGGCGGGCAGGTGCATATCGAGTCCGCTCCCGGAGCGGGCACGACGGTATGCCTCTATCTGCCACGCTATATCGGCGAGGCGGAGCAGAACGCCATCCACCCCGACGACACGGCGGCGCTGCCGCAGGCCAGGCACGGTGAAACCATCCTGATCGTCGACGACGAGGCACCCGTGCGCACCATGGTGAACGAGCTGCTCTCGGAGGTGGGCTATTCCACCATCGAGGCGGCCGACGGCAATGCCGGTCTCTGCGTGCTGAAATCGGACCTGCACATCGACCTGCTGGTCACCGATGTGGGCCTGCCAGGTGGCATGAACGGCAGGCAGCTGGCGGATCACGCCCGTTCACTGCGGCCTGACCTGAAGGTGATCTTCATCACCGGCTATTCGCAGCACGAGCTCATCACCTCGGCGCAGTCGCTGCGCGGCGAAGTGGCGGTGATGACCAAGCCTTTCGAGCTGGACGAGCTGGCACACCGGATCCATCACATGCTGGCGCCCCAGGCCGTCTGAGCTACCCAGGCCGTCTGAGTTACCGGGGGCGGGCCCGCACCCGCAGTCCCTCGCGGATGCTGTCGCCGGGGAACAGCACGACAACATCACCTGCTGCAAGGCCCTCGCTGATCGCCCGATAGCTGCTGTCGGCAATGCCCGCCGAGACTGGCGCAAGGCGGGCGCGCCCGTCGATCACGCGGTATACCGCCCAGCCCTCGCCATGCCGGAACAGCGCCCCCAACGGCGCGCGCACCGCCTGCAGGGCTTCATCCACCGTCACCCGCGCATCCACGCGGTAGTCATGACCCAGCGCGGCTGCCGCGGCACTGTCCGTGAACTGCAGGATGACGTTGGCGCGCTGTTCCTCCACGCCCAGCGCCGAGATCTTCAGGCGCGCCACCGGTTCGATGCGGTCCACGCGGGCCGGCAGCGGCGCGCCGCCCCAGTTCTCGATCTGTGCCATCGCGCCGGCATGCATGCGCACGGCATCCTGCGACAGGAATTCCGCCACCACCTCGATATGCGAGGGATCGCCGATCTCGATCAGCGGGCTGCCAACCTGCACCACACCCTCGCTCTTCTGGGGCACGGTGAGCACGCGGCCGGCGGCGGGGGCACGGATGGTCACCCCGGCGCTGCCGGCGCGATCGGCCGGCTGCAGCGCACTGCGTGCCCGCGCCAGATCCGCCGCGGCCGCATCGCGCGCCGCCTGGGCGGCGTCCAGGCGCGCCTGGCTGGCATCCACGGCGGCCAGAGCGACCAGCTTCTGCCCGGCGAGGGCGGCGGTGCGCACCTGTTCCTGGCGTGCCAGCGTCAGATCCGTTTCGGCCGCGCGCAGTCCGGCGGCGCTCGCCGCAATGCCGGCCCGCGCTGCCATATCGCTGCGTGTGTCCAGGAAGCCGGCAGGCGCCTGCGTCATGCGCGCGATGATCGCTCCCTGCGTGACCACATCACCCGGCTCCACATCCACGCGCAGCACGCGGCCGGCGACGGGTGCCGAAACGGTGTACACCTCGTGCATGCGGGTGCGGCCCTCGTCGACCAGCTGCAGCCGCACGTCGGCGACATCGATGATGGCGAAATCGGCCTCGATGGCGCGCGGCCACAGGCCCCACGCGATCACCGCCACCACCACCAGCGCGGTGGCGATCCAGAACCTGGCAATGCGCCGCTGGCGTGCCTTGAGTGTGTCGTTGGCCATCAGTCTCTCGATTTCAACACGCCCACCAGGTCCAGTCGATCGACGCCGCGACGCACCAGCAGCGTCGCCACCGCTACGGCGACCACGATGAACAATGCCGGCTTGGCGTAAGCCACCGGCGCGGTCACATATGGAAAGGTGAACAGGTCCGTTGCGAACTGCGACATCAGCCAGCGCGACAGCAGGCGTCCGATCAACATGCCGATGGGCAGTGCGATGACCAGCAGGGCGCCGATCTCGGCCAGCAGCACATAGGAGGCCTCGCGTCGCCCGAAACCCAGCACGCGCAGCGTGGCGAGATCGCGCTCCTGTTCGGCGAGCGTCACGCGCGCGGCCGAGAACGCGACGCCTGCGGCCATCATCGAGGCGAACACGATGAACAGCCAGTTGAAGAAGCCGCTGCCCTCGGTGAGCAGCTTGTGCATCGAGGCCTTGGCATTGTCCAGGTAGCTCACCGACACGATGCGCGGCAGCTGCTTGGCGCGGGCGCTGAATGCGGCGCGCTGCCGGCGGTCCACCAGCAGGTAGGCCGAGGTGACGCGCCCGGGTTCGCGCAGCAGCCGGTTCAGCGTCTGCAGTTCCACATACGCGGATGCCGCGAGATAGGGTTTCACGATGGCTACCACCGGCAGCTCGATGGCCACGCGGTGCCCGTCGGTGGCCTGCAGCCGCACCTGGTCGCCAAGTCCCACATCCAGTTTGGCCGCCAGGTTCTGCGACAAGGTCAGGCCATCATCCCGTGCCCGCACCACCTTCAGATTGGCATCGAGCAGGCGGTTCAGCTGTGCATTGGCCGGCACGCCCGAAACCGAGTTGCGGCGGCTGCGGCTGCCGGCTTCAAAGATCACCTCGCTGCTGCGCAGCGGCTCCACCTGCAGCACCCCGGGCAGGCGCGCCACATCGCGCAGGATGGCATCGTCCGCCGGTTCGTTGAAGGTGAGCATCACATCCATGCGCTGGGCGACGCCGAAGGTCACGGCCACGATGCGTTCGAGCGCCAGCGGGAAGTGCTGCGTGGTGATCATGAGGCCCAGCGCCAGTGCCAGGCCCGCCACCGTGGTGGCGGCGCGCCGCGGGAACCGCAGGATGCGCCGCGCCACCATGCGCGACTTGCCGTCGAGCTGGCGCGCCAGGCGTTCGCCCGCGGCGCCGGCGCTGCCGAAGCTGGCTGGCGCCGGTGGTGCCAGCGCGGCCGCCGGCGGTAGACGCACGGCCTGCAGCACCGCCTGCACCGAACCTGCCAGTGCCGCCAGCAAGGTGATGGCCATGGCCTGCAGGTATACGCCGGCGCCGGCATCGAAACCCAGGCCGGGGATGCGGTACACGCCGGCGTAGATGCCAGCCACCATCTCGCCGACCCAGCGTCCGCCGACGGCGCCGAGCAGGCCGCCCAGCACACCGAACACCAGCGCGAACTTGGCATAGTGCAGCGCGATGCTGCCATTGCTGTAGCCGAAGGCCTTCAGCAGGCCGATGTTGGGACGCTCGGTGGTGACCAGGCGCGACAGCGACACATTCAGCAGGAAGGCGGCCACCAGCAGGAAGCAGGGCGGCAGCACGCGCGCCATGGTCTGCAGCGAATTGAGCTCATCCGCCATGAATTGTGCCGACAGCATGCGATCGCGCCCGTAGGCGCCGCGGCCACCGTGCCGGGCCAGGATGGCGTCGATGTCGCGCGCCACCAGCGTGGCGTTGGCGCCCGGCTCCAGCCGCAGCACCAGATCATTGAAAGCGCCATCCAGATCGAAGGCGCGCGCCAGTGGCTCGCGCCCCATCCACAGCACGCCGAAGCGCTCGGGCTCCGGCAGCAATGCACCGGGGGCCACCGCAAACACGAACTCGGGACTGCTCGCAATGCCGACGATGGTGACTTCGCGGCGGCGCCCGTAGATCAGCGCTCCGAGGGTGTCACCGGTGCGCAGCCGGTTGGTCTCGGCGAATGCCTCGTTGACCAGCACCTCGCCGTCGCGCGCCGGATTGGGCATGCGGCCCGCGCGCAGCACCAGGTCGTTGACGCGCGGGTTCCGGTCCGGCGGCAGCGACACCAGGCGCGCCGACACCGGATCACTGCGTCCGGGCATGTCGAGCAGGCCCACGCCCGCGACGCGCGCTTCCAGCGCGCGCAGGCCTGGTATGGCTTCAAGTTGCGGCACGACGGACAGCGGCGCGCGCACCACGCCGGCGGCAAGATCCGCCATGCGATGGCTGCCGTAGTACTGGTCGCGGGCCCGCTGCAGCGAGTCGTACATGCCATTGGCCATCACGGCCAGCACCACGCCGCAGGCGAGCACCGCACTGACGGCGGCCATCTGCATCTTCAGCCGGCCCAGATCCCGCCACAGTTTGCGGTCGAGCTTGGAGAACGCCACCCTCACCAGTTCAGCTGCGCGGGCGGCAGGCGGGCAGCGTTCACTTCGACGCTGCGGATCGCGCCGTCGGCGAAGCGCACCACGCGGTCGCCGATGCGCGCCATGTCGGCGTTGTGCGTGATGAGCAGTGTGGTGGTGTGCAGCTGCTCGTTGGCACGCACCACGGTCTCGAGCACCCGGATGCCGGTGGCCACGTCCAGCGCGCCGGTGGGCTCATCGCACAACAGCACATTGGGGCGCTTGGCAATGGCGCGGGCGATGGCTACGCGCTGCTGCTCGCCACCGGAGAGCTGCGCCGGAAAATGCGTGCGCCTTGAGGACAGGCCCACCAGTTCCAGCGCCTCGGCAGCGGTCATCGGATCATCCGCCACTTCGGTGACCAGCTCGACGTTCTCCTCCGCAGTCAGGCTCGCGATCAGGTTGTAGAACTGGAAGACGAAACCCACATGGTGGCGGCGGAAGTGCGTGATGTCCGCGTCACTGGCCGTCGCCAGGTCCAGGCCGCCGAACCAGGCATGGCCTGCGGTCGGGCGGTCCAGGCCACCCAATATGTTCAACAGCGTGGATTTGCCCGAGCCCGACGGCCCCAGCAGCACGATCAGTTCGCCCGGATGGATGGCCAGATCGACGCCGCGCAGTGCCATGACGGCGGTCTCCCCGTCGCCGTAGCGCTTCTGCACGCCCTCGAGGCGGAATATGGGGTCCGTGGTTGCTTGGACCGGGGGGTTCATGTTTTGCGATAATCGCACTTTTCACCCGCCCACCTTTGCTTCGACCTTCTTTATTCCCCCGGAGTCCATTAATGCGTCTTGAAGCCCTGCCGATCGGCAAGAACCCCCCGCACGAAGTGAATGTGGTCGTCGAAGTGCCGGTTGGGGGCGAGCCGATCAAGTACGAGATGCACAAGGAATCCGGCGCCATCATGGTGGACCGCTTCCTCTATACCTCCATGCGTTATCCGGGCAACTACGGTTTCATCCCGCACACGCTCTCGGAGGATGGCGACCCCTGCGATGTCATCATCTGCAACCAGCGCGGCCTGATGCCCGGCTCGGTGATCGCGGTGCGCCCGGTGGGCGTGCTGATGATGGAGGACGAGGCGGGCGGGGATGAGAAGATCATCGCCGTGCCGGCGCCGAAGCTCACCCGCCGTTACGAGAACGTGCATGAGTACACCGACCTGCCGGAGATCACGCGCCAGCAGATCCAGCACTTCTTCGAGCACTACAAGGATCTGGAATCCAACAAGTGGGTCAAGGTCAGTGGCTGGGGCAATGCCGCGGAAGCGCGCCGGCTGATCACCGAAGCCATCGCGCGCAACGACGCGAATCCAAAGAAATGAGGTGATCGGCGCGCTGCGGCATCTCCGCGAGGATGTGCCGCGTCACGCGCTCGTAGTGGCTGATGAAGCGCGCGATGCCGGCGTCATCCATGGTGCGGCTGGCGTCGCCGCCGTCCCGTGCCAGTTGTTCGCGCAGCTTGCGCTCCTGCTCGCCGCGCCAGCCATGCACCACCTCGAAGGAGGGCGCGGCCAGCAGCACCAGTGGCGAGAGGCGGTCGAACAGCGCGCGATAGCGCGTGGCCAGCGCCTCGTTCACATACTGGCGCCATAGTCCCTGCGGATCCTCATCCCGTTCCAGCGCATTGACCGGCGGCGCCAGCTGCGCCTGCGACTGCGGCCGCGCGCCCACGCACCAGCCTTCCAGAATGACTACACGCATGGGGCCATGCACCTCGCGCCAGGCGCGGCGTGGCCGGCGGTCATCGCTGGCCTTGTCGAAGGCGGGCAGCAGGGTCGGTTCGTCACTGGCCAGCGATTCGATGGTGGCCTGCGCCAGTTCCACGTCGTGCGTGCCCGGCACGCCGCGCGTTGCGAGCAGCGGGTGCACGCGCTGCGCCAGTTGCAGGCGTTCAGCGCGCGGCAGGTAGAAGTCGTCAATGGATAGCGCGACCCCTGGCAGGTCCGCGCGTGCCAGCAGTTCCACCAGCGCCGCGGCAGCCGTGGATTTGCCGCTGCCCTGGGCGCCGCACAGCCCCACCACCACCAGATGATCGGACAACCGGGCCCGCTGCGAGATGGCCGCAGCCAGCGGCACGAGCACGTCGTTGAGCGTGTCGCGGTATTGCTCCGGCAGGCGTTCGCGAGCCAGGAACGCGGCGATCCAGTCCGCCATCGCTGCTACTCCACTGGGTCGCGCAGGGGCTGCCCGCCGAAGAAGGCGTCGAGGTTCTGTGCTACGCGCATGCCCATGGCCGTACGCGTCTCGAGCGTGGCGCTGCCCAGATGCGGCAGCAGCACGGCATTCTGCAGTTGCAGCAGCCCGGGATGAACGCGCGGCTCCGCCTCGTAGACATCCAGGCCCGCCGCCGCGATGCGGCCGGCAGCGAGCGCTGCGACCAGCGCGGCCTCATCCACTACCGGCCCGCGGGCAGTGTTGATGAGCACTGCGGTGGGCTTCATCAATGCCAGCCGCGCCGCGTTGATCAGGTGGAAGGTGTCGGGGCCGCCCGGCACATGCAGTGACAATACATCGCTGCTGGCGACCAGCTCGTCGAGCGAGGCGACGAAGGTGGCGCCGGTCTCGGCTTCCACCGCGGCGCTGGCGCGGCGCCGGCCGTAGTACGCAATCTGCATGCCGAAGGCCAGATGCGCCTTGCGCGCGGTGGCCTGCGCGATGCGGCCGAAGGCCACCAGGCCCAGCCGCTTGCCGGCCAGGCTCGAGCCCATCAGGTGCGTGGGTCGCCAGCCGCTCCACTGGCCGGCGCGCAGCTCGCGTTCGCCTTCACCGGCGCGCCGCGTGGCCATCAGCAGCAGCAGGATGGCGAGCTCGGCGGTGGTGTCAGTCAGCACATCCGGTGTGTTCGAGACACGGATGCCCAGCCGCCTGGCCGCTGCCACATCAATATGGTTGTAGCCGACGCCGAAGTTGCCGATCAGACGCACCCGCGGCGCCGGTACGGACAGCACCTCGGCATCGATGCGATCGGTGACAGTGGGGCAGAGCGCGTCGTACTCGCCGATTGCTGCGCGCAGTTGCGCAGGCGTCATCGGCACATCAGGCTCGTTGAGCGTGACGTCATAGCGTTCGGCGAGGTGGCGCTCAACGGCCTCAGGCCAGCGCCTTGTAATCAGGATGCGGGGTCGAGGATTCACGCGCCGCACTATATAGTGGCCGCCCATGCTTAGATACCGCTGCGCGGCCCGTCCACTGCTGCTCCTGGGTTGTCTGCTGTGGCTCGCAGGATGCGCCATCCCGTCCTCGCGCGAGAACGTGGAGCTCACCGCGCAGCTGCTGGATGCACAGGTGCCGGCACCGCTGGAATGGCGGCGCGATCCCCAGGCAGATTCCGCCGCCCGCCAGCGCGCCGAGCTGTTGCTGGCCGATGGCTTGACGCTGCCTGAAGCCATTGCGGTCGCCTTCCTGGCCAGCCCCGATCTGCAGCTGGCACTTGAGCAGCTGGAAATTTCCCGTTCGGACTTCGTCGCCGCAGTGACGCCGCCCAACCCGGTCGCCGTCATCGGCACGCGCGAGCCGGGCGGGGATCTGGCGGCTTTCTACCCGGATCGCAGCATCAGCATCGGCGTGCTGCAGAACCTCATCAGCCTGCTCGACATGCCGGACCGGCGCGCCATCGCCAGGCATGACCTGCAGCGGGCGCGGCTGGAGGCGGCGCGCCGCGCCACCGTGCTGGCCGCGCAGGTGGCGCAGGGCTGGATCGACTACAGCGCCGCGTTGCGCTTGCGCGAACTGCGCCTGGGCAATGCCGCGCTGGTGCGGCAGGGCTTCGACAATGCCCAGCAGCGTGCCAGCGCCAATGCCGCCACCGAGCTGGATGTGGCCGCGCAGCGGGGCGCGTTGCTGACTGCCGACGCCAGCGCCGTACGCGCCACGCTGGCAGTGGAGACCGCGCGCGCCAAGCTGGGTGAGCAACTGGGCATCGCGGGCTGGCGCGACGACTGGCAGATCACCGCAATGCTGCCGCCCCTGCCCGCCGCGGACCCGGACGCAGCCATGCTGGAAACCGCCGCCATCGCGCGGCGGCTGGACCTGCGCGCCGCCGCCAGCACCATCGATGCAAGGCTGCGCATCCTCGCCATGCAGCGCCGCTTCCGGTGGCTGAACCAGCTGGACGTTGGCTTCTTCCGCGACAAGGCGATTGGGGGCACTGCCTTCACCGGTCCCAATGCAGTCGTGGAGCTGGCACTGTTCGACCAGCGCCAGGCCAAGCTGCTGAATGCCGATGCGCAGCTACGCACGGCGCTGCGCCGGCTAGAGGCCGCGCAGCTGGCCGCGCGCAGCGAGATCCGCACGCGCGCCGCGGAACTGCGCGCCTCGCGCCAGCTGCTCACGCAGCTGGACGAGCAGATCCTGCCCAACCAGCGCCAGATGCTGGCGCTGATGGGGGCGGGCGACCCCACCGACCCGCAGCGTCTGCGCCTGCGGCTGGCCATGCTGGGTACCGACGAGGACCGCGTGGCACTGCTGCGCGACTACTGGCGCGCGCGCTCGGGACTAGCCCTGGCGGCGGGTGACTGGGCGGCCGTCAGCACCCTCCGCTAGCGTTGCTACCGCGCAACAAACACCCCATGTCGAGGCCCGGAGCGGGCCAAAACGGGCCCTGATCGGCTGAGCTGGCAGTATTCCCGATAAATAAAAGTTGCTTGGGCAATCTAAAATTCGCCTCAGCAGAAACAATGACTTAACCGTGTAATCTCCATTCGTTTGTATATACAACTGTGGCGTTTACTGCCCTTTCGGTCGTGAATCACTTTTACTTGGAAATTTGTTGCTGTTAGGCTTGCCCCACGTTTTAGGCGTATGGCGCTTGCAACACAGCGCCGAATAAGTTCACAAACCAAGGAGTGAAACTCTAATGATCAAGTCTCGAATTGCTGTTGCCGGTGCGCTGCTCGCCGTGGCCGGCGCTGCCAGTGCTGGCAGCTTCTCGGTGACCCCGACTATCGCGTCGGACTACGACTTCCGCGGTCTGACCCAGACCGACGAAGATCCGGCCTTCCAGTTGGGCGGCACCTACACCCTCGACAGCGGCTTCTACGTTGGCGCCTGGGCTTCGAATGTTGATTTCGGACCTGGCGACCCGAACGTCGAAATCGACTACTACGCTGGTTTCGCCGGCGGTGACGCCACCGAGAGCTTTGGCTACGACATCGGCGCCATCTACTACAGCTACCCGGGTGCGGGCGCGGCCAACAGCCTCGAGGTTTATGCCGGCATCACCAAGAGCATCTTCGGCGTAAAGCTGTGGTTCTCGGATGACCTGGCGAGCTCGGACAACGAAGGCTTCTACGCTGAAGGCAACGTGACCTATCCGCTGGCCAGTGGCTTCTCGCTGCTGGGCCATGTGGGTTACAGCTTCGGTGACGCCTGGAAGCCGAATGAATACGTCGACTACTCGGCTGGTGTGGGTTACACCATCAACAACTTCGCGCTGGCCGCGAAGTATGTGAACAGCAACGACCTGCCGGGTGCTGGCCGCAATGCCATCATCTTCTCGGTGTCGACGACGCTGCCGTGGGCTGCTGAATAAGCAGCTGCGGCTCGCAGCCGGCGCCGGCAACGGCGCTGGCGGCGCGAAAAGGCCCGGTGCGCAAGCATCGGGCCTTTTTGTTGGTGCGGAGAGGTCGCGGCTCGCTACGCGGCCTTGAGCACGCTGGCCAAGGTCCCGATCAACTGGTCGATCTGCGCCTTCTCGATGATGAGGGGCGGGGCCAGCGCATTCACGTCCGCGGTATTGCGCACCAGGATGCCGGCTTCGAATCCCTTCAGGAAGTTGCTGAAGCCACGCGCGCCCGGCGCGCCGGGAAGGGGATCGAATTCGATCGCCGCCACCAGCCCGTAGTTGCGGATGTCGATCACGGCGGGCAGCCCCTTCAAGCTGTGCACCGCATCCTGCCAGTACGGGGCAAGTTCCCGGGCGCGCTGGAACAGGCCTTCGCGCTCATAGATATCGAGCGTGGCAATGCCCGCCGCACAAGAGGTGGGGTGGCCGGAGTAGGTATACCCATGGAAGAACTCGATGGCGCCTTCCGGCCCCGACATGAAGGCGTCGAAAATCTGCTTGCTCACCAGCACCGCACCCATTGGCACCGCGCCGTTGGTGAGCCCCTTGGCACAGGTCATGATGTCGGGCGTCACGCCGAACTCCTGGGCGGCGAAAGCCGAGCCGGTGCGGCCGAAGCCGGTGATGACCTCATCGAAGATCAGCAGGATGCCGTGCCTGGTGCATAGTTCGCGCAGCCGCTGCAGATAGCCGCGCGGCGGCACCAGTACGCCGGTGGAGCCGGCGATCGGCTCCACGATCACCGCGGCAATGCTCGATGCATCATGCAGTGCCACCAGCTGCTCCAGCGCATTGGCGATTTCAGCCCCGTGCGCGGGCTGGCCGCGGGAATAGGCGTTCCTGGCGAGATCGTGGGTATGGGGGAGATGATCGGTGCCGGGCACCATCGCCGGACCCCAGGCCTTGCGGTTGCCCACCATGCCCCCCAGCGAAGTGCCGCCCAGGTTCACGCCGTGGTAACCGCGTTCGCGCCCGATCAGCCGTGTGCGGGTGGCTTCGCCTTTCTGCCGCTGATACTGGAAGGCGATCTTCAGCGCCGTATCCACGGCCTCGGAGCCGGAGTTGGTGAAGAAGACGTGATCCATGCCGGCGGGCGCAATCTTCACCAGCCGGTTGGCCAGATCGAAGGCGGCCGGGTGCCCCATGTTGAAGGGCGGCGCGAAATCCACCTGTTCCAGCGACTGCGCCACCGCCTGGGCGATCTCCTTGCGACCGTGGCCGGCGTTCACGCACCACAGCCCGGACACGCCATCCAGGATCTGGCGCCCGTCGGTGGTCCAGTAATGCATGCCCTTCGCGTGTGATAGCAGGCGCGGCGCCGCCTTGAACTGGCGGTTGGCGGTGAAGGGCATCCAGTAAGCCTCCAGCTCCTCGCGGGACAGGGCGCGGGCGGTGAAATCTGCGGGGCGGGCGTTCATGGGCGGCTCCTGGAGGATGGCCACATAATAGGAAAACCGGGCGGTGGCGGCGATACTTGTCTGATGACCGCATCCCCCCCGCTTGCCGCAGCCATCGACTGGCATGCCCGTGCTGCCGCGCTGCGGCCGCGCAGTGGCGTTTTCATCGACGGCGCCTTCCGTCCCGCCCGCTCGGAGGAGACGTTTGACTGTGTGAGCCCGATAGATGGGCGCGTGGTGGCACGGGTGGCGGCTGGGGACGCGCCGGACATCGATGCGGCCGTGGCCAGCGGCCGCGCCGCCTTTGCGCGCGGCGACTGGTCGCGCGCTGCGCCGCGCGCGCGCAAGCAGGTGCTGCTGAAATTCGCGGAGCTGCTGCGCGCCCACAGCGATGAGCTGGCGCTCACCGAGACCCTGGACATGGGCAAGCCCATCAGCGACAGCCGCGCCGTCGATGTGCCTGCCGCCGCGCATTGCATGCAGTGGTTCGGCGAGGCGATCGACAAGCTCTACGATGAGGTGGCACCCACCGGTCCGGCAGCGCTGGCGCTGATCACGCGCGAGCCGCTGGGCGTGGTCGGCGCCATCGTGCCCTGGAACTTCCCGATGATCATGGCCGCGTGGAAGCTCGGCCCCATACTCGCCGCGGGCAACAGCGTGGTGCTGAAGCCATCCGAGAAGTCGCCGCTGACGGCGCTGCGCATGGCGGAGCTGGCCGTGGAAGCCGGCCTGCCGCGCGGCGTATTCAATGTGGTGCCGGGTTTCGGCAACACTGCCGGCAAGGCGCTGGCGCTGCACGGGGATGTGGACGGCATCGGCTTCACCGGCTCCACCACCACCGGCAAGCTCATCATGGGCTACGCGGCGCAGTCGAACCTCAAGCGCGTGTCGCTGGAGTGCGGCGGCAAGTCGCCCAATATCGTGATGGCCGACTACAAGGATGTAGCGCGCGCCGCGCGCGCGGCGGCATTCGCCATCTTCTTCAACCAGGGTGAGATGTGCTCCGCAGGGTCGCGCCTGGTGGTGCACGAAAGCGTGAAGGATGCGGTGCTGGAGGAGGTGGGCAAGGTGGCCCGCGAACTCACGCCCGGCGATCCGCTGGATGCGGATACCCGGCTGGGCGCGATTGTCGACGCGCAGCAGATGCAGCGGGTGCTGGGCTACATCGATGTGGGTCGGCAGGAAGGCGCCCGGCTGGCGCTCGGCGGCTCGCAGGTGAGGCAGGGCAGTGGTGGCAGCTATGTGGAGCCGACGGTGTTCGATGGCGTCACGCCCGCCATGCGCATCGCGCGCGAGGAGATCTTCGGGCCGGTGCTGGCCACACTCACCTTCCGCGATGAGGCCGAGGCGATTGCCATTGCCAATGACACCAGCTACGGCCTGGCCGCGGCCGTGTGGACGCAGGATATAGGCACCGCGCATCGCATGGCGCGTGCCATCCGGGCCGGCATGGTCTACATCAACTGCTATGACGCCGATGACATCACCGTGCCGTTCGGCGGCTTCAAGCAATCCGGCATGGGGCGGGACAAATCGCTGCATGCCTTCGACAAATTCACCGAACTGAAGACCACCTGGATAGATCTGACGTGAGCCACGATCTTCCGGAAGAGACGTCTGCCGCCGCGCCGGCAGCCGCGGGCGCATTGCGCTTCGTTGCCACCGTGCCGCGCGGCTTTTCAGACCTGCTGGTGGGCGAGATCGCCGCGTTCGGTGGTGCCGGCATCCGCGAGACCAGCGGCGGCGTCAGCTTCGACGGCACGCTGGCCGTCGGCTACCGCGCGCTGCTGCATTCGCGGCTCGCCAGCCGCGTGCTGCTGCAGATCGCACAGGCGCCGGTGGGTACTGTCGATGACCTCTACGCGCTGGCACGCAATGTCGACTGGCGCGAGCACATGGATGCGCGCGGCACGCTGGCCTGCGAATTCACCGGCAAGCATCCCGGCATCAACAACACGCATTACGGTACGCTGAAACTCAAGGACGCCATCGTCGACCAGCTGCGCGATACCACCAGGATGCGCCCCGTGATCGAGACGCAGCGGCCGGACCTGCGCGTGCATGCGCATGCCACGCGCGCCGGCGTCGCACTGCTGATCGACCTCGCAGGTGACTCGCTCAGCCGGCGCGGCTATCGCCTGGCCGGCGGCGAGGCGCCGCTGCGCGAGAACCTGGCGGCCGGCATCCTGATGCGCGCCGGCTGGCCACGCATCCTCAAGGAAGGCGGCGAGCTGCTTGATCCCATGTGCGGCTCGGGCACCTTCGCCATCGAGGCGGCGTGGATGGCCACCGACACTGCGCCGGGTCTGATGCGCGACTTCTGGGGCTTCCAGGCGTGGCGCGGCCATGATGCAGCAGTGTGGAAGGAGCTGGTCGCGGAAGCGAAGGCGCGCGCGTTGCAGCAGCTGCCGGTGGTGATCCGTGGCTCCGACATCAACCGCGGCGCCATCGCGACAGCGCAGGCCAATGCCCGCCGCGCGGGGGTGGGTCGCGATCTGGTGTTCGAGCAGCAGGACATCAGCGCCGCGCGGCCAGCGGATGTCCTGTCCGCGGTGCCGGGCCTGCTGGTGGTGAATCCGCCCTATGGGCAGCGCATCCCGGGCGGCGACGAGGCTGCTGACGCGCACCGCGCCATCGGCGAGGCGCTGCGCGGGCCCTTCTCCGGCTGGCATGCCGCGGTGCTTACCGGCGAACCCAGGCTCGGCCAGCTGATCGGCAATGAGGCAGCGCGGGTACACACCGTGTGGAATGGCGCGATCGAGTGCCGGCTGCTGCGCTTCCTGCCCGGCGCGCGCAAGACGCGCCGCGAGGCGGTGCGCGGCATCGTCATCGACGATGCCGCCACGGCCCAGAGCAGTGGCGCGCAGATGTTCGCCAACCGCCTGCGCAAGAACATGGCGCATCTGGGCAAGGCGGCGCGGCGTGAAAACGTCGGCTGCTGGCGGCTGTATGACGCGGACATGCCCGAGTACGCGCTGGCCATCGACCTGTACACCGGCGCGGGCCCCGACGCGGGCAGGCGCTGGCTGTATGTGCAGGAATATGCCCCGCCCGCCACCGTGGATCCGGAAGCGGCGCGGCGGCGGCGCGAGGAAGCGCTGGCCGTGCTGCCGGAAGTCACCGGCGTGCCGTATGCGGACATCCGCCTGCGCATGCGGCGCCAGCAGAAGGATGGCGGGCAATATGCCAAGGTGAACCGCCGCGAGGAATTCCACGTGGTGGAGGAGGGCGGCATCCAGCTGCGCGTCAACCTCGAGGATTATCTGGACACCGGCCTGTTCCTGGATCACCGCGCCACGCGGCTGCGCATCGGCCGCGAGGCGCGCGGCAAGCGCTTCCTCAACCTGTTCTGCTACACGGGCGTTGCAACGCTGCATGCCGCTGCGGGTGGCGCCGTGAGTTCGCTGTCGGTGGACATGTCACGCACCTACCTCGACTGGGCCGCGGACAACCTGGCGCTCAATGGCCTGAACACCCCGGCACATGAACTGCTGCAGGCCGATGCCATCCGCTGGCTGGCCGAGCAGCCGACGGCGCCACGCTTCGATCTCATCTTCCTCGACCCGCCCACGTTCTCGAACTCGGCGCGCATGCAGGATGTGCTCGACATCCAGCGCGACCACGCAACGCTGATCGAACATTGCATGCGCATGCTGGCGCCGGCGGGCGTGCTGCTGTTCTCCACGAATTTCCGGTATTTCCAGATGGATACAGCGCTGTCGCGATTTCGCGTAGCGGATGTGTCTGCGGCCACGCTGCCCTTCGACTTCAAGGGAAATCCGCGCATTCATCGCTGCTTCGAGCTGCGCGCGCATTGAACCGCCCATAGGCGGCAGTTATGCTCAGGCCCGCTTGGTGGGGTCCTTAGAACAAGCATCAACTCGGACGGGCAACATGGCCAAAGTTACTCTGAACGTAAACGGCAGCGACCACACGGTCGATGTGCCCGATGATCAACCACTGCTATGGGTGCTGCGCGATGAGCTGAAGCTCGTCGGCACCAAGTTCGGCTGCGGCATCGCGCAGTGCGGCGCCTGCACCGTGCAGCTCAATGGTTCACCCGTGCGTTCCTGCTCGGTGCCTGCGGTCGCGGTGGCCGGTCAGAAGATCACCACCATCGAAGGCCTCGCGCAGAACGGCACACTCACTGCCGTGCAGAAGGCATGGATCGACCATGACGTGCCGCAATGCGGCTACTGCCAGGCCGGCCAGATCATGAGTGCTTCGGCGCTGCTGCGCCAGAACCCGACACCGTCGGACGCCGACATCGATACCTATATGGCGGGCAACATCTGCCGCTGCGGCACCTATCTGCGTATCCGCGCCGCCATCAAATCCGCGGCCAAGTCGCTGAGCGGGAGTGCCTCATGAGCGTGCAGCTTCACAACGAATATTATCCGGAAGCGATCCTGGAACAGCTGCGCCAGCTGGAGCAGCAACCTGCCGCCTCCGCCTCGCCACTGGCCGCGCCCGTGTCGCGCCGCGGCTTCATGCAGGTATCCGCAGCGGTTGGTGGTGGCCTGATGCTTGGCTTCGGCCTGGGCAGCGAGGATGCCTCGGCGCAGCAGGCCGGTGGTGCCGCCCCGGCACGTCCGGCCGGTCCGCCGCCCGGTCCCGCCTTCAACCCTGGCGCCTATGTCATCGTCGCGCCGGACGGCAAGATCACGCTGTTCTCCAAGAATCCGGAGATCGGCCAGGGCATCAAGACCGCCTTCGGCCTGATCCTCGCCGAGGAGCTGGATGCGGACTGGAATCATGTAACCGTCGAACAGGCGCCGATCAACTCGGCCGTGTACGGCAACCAGTTTGCCGGTGGCTCGCTGTCGATCCCGATGGCCTTCACCACGCTGCGCCAGGCGGGCGCCGGTGCGCGTGCACTGCTGGTGACGGCAGCGGCGCAGCAATGGGGCGTGCCGGAGAGCGAGATCACCACTGCCGAGAGCACGGTCATCCATGCCGGCAGCAACCGCAAGATCGGCTACGGTGAACTTGCCACCGCGGCGTCAGCTCTGCCCGCGCCCAATGTGCAGGCCCTGAAGCTGAAGGACCGCAAGGACTGGAAGCTGCTCGGCAAGCGCACCACCGGCGTCGACAACATCAAGATCGTCACCGGGCAGCCCTTGTTCGGCGTTGATATCCAGCTGCCAAACATGAAGGTGGCGGTGTTCGAGAAATGCCCGGCAACTGGCGGCAAGGTGGCCAGCGCCAATGTGGACGAGATCCGCAAGCTGCCTGGTGTGGTCGATGCCTTCATCGTCGAGGGCACGGGCAACATCCAGGAAGTGATGCCCGGCGTCGCCATCGTGGCCGAAAACACCTGGGCCGCGTTCTCCGCCAAGAAGAAGCTGAACATCACCTGGGACGAAAGCAACGCCGCCAAGGACAGCTGGACCGCGATCAGCGCCCAGGCGAAGCAGGCCGCCGCGGCTGGTCCCGGCAAGGATGAACTGCGCAAGGCCGGCGACTTCGACGCCACCTTCAATGGCGCAGCGAAGAAGGTGGAAGCCTTCTACACCTTCGGCTTCATCTCGCATCAGCCGCTCGAGCCGCAGAACACCACGGCCTGGTACCAGAAGGATCCGGCCGGCGACAAACTCGAGATCTGGGGTTCGGTGCAGATTCCGGACGGTGCCCGCACCTCGGCAGCGCGTGTGGTCGGCGTGCCGGGCAACCGCTCCACGCTGCACCAGAACCGCATTGGCGGCGGCTTCGGCCGGCGCCTGCTGCACGAATATGCCTGCGAGGCAGCGCAGATCTCCAAGCAGGCCGGCGGCATTCCGGTGAAGCTGATGTGGACGCGCGAGGATGACCTCGCGCACGATTTCTACCGTGCCGGTGGCTTCCACCAGTTCCATGGCGCGCTCGACAAGAGCGGCAAGCTGGTCGCCTGGAGCGGCCATGTCATCTCTTTCTATGATGACTGGACGGCGCCTGGCCCGAACGGCCGCCGGGCCGGTGGCATGGGCTCCTTCGGCTGGCCCTCGCCGGGCGAGTTCCCGGCCGATTACACACCGAATTACCGGCTGACGCAGACCACGCTGCCGCTGAAGATTCCCTGTGGCCCGTTCCGCGCGCCCGGTTCGAACACCGCGGCCTTCGTCGTGCAGTCGTTCATGCATGAACTGTCGACCGCGGCCAAGCGCGACCATGCCGAGTTCCTCATCGAGGTGTTCGGCCAGAAGCAGCCGCCGGCAACGCCGGCAGCGGCTGGTGCTCCGGGCGGTGGCGGCGGCGGGCTCAATCCCGAACGCGCGGTGGCCGTGATCAAGGCGGCGGTGGAGCGCTCGGGCTATGGCAAACCGCTGGCCAAGGGCCGCTTCCAGGGCCTGGCCTTCCATTTCTCGCACCAGGGGCACTTCGCCGAAGTGGCCGAGATCAGCGTCGACAAGAACAAGAAGGTCACGCTGCACAAGGTAACGGTGGTGGGCGACATCGGCCCCATCGTCAATCTGTCGGGAGCCGAGAACCAGTGCCAGGGTTGCGTGGTCGATGCCTTCGCGCAGCTGGCCCAGGAAGTGACCATCGAGAATGGCCGCATCAAGGAGAAGAACTTCGACACCTACAAGCTGGCACGCATGCCGGTGACGCCGGCGGTCGACGTGCATTTCCTCGACACCAACTATCCACCCAGTGGTGTGGGCGAACCGGCGTACCCGCCGCTGGCCCCCGCCGTGTGCAACGCCATCTATGCGGCGACCAAGCACCGCATCCGCACGCTGCCGATCACGCGCGAGGGCTTCACGATCGCCTGATCGCGAACCTGTGCATGTTGGCAACAGCCTGGGCCCGCGGGGGGAAACTCCGCGGGCCTTTTTGCTGGCGGCGAATTCCGTCCGTCATGCGCGGCGGGTACAGTCGAGCCATGAATAAACTGCGCTGCCTGGTGTTTGCCGGATTGATGCTGTCCCTCGCGGTGCCGGCGCCCGCGCTGGCCTGGTCGCGCATGGGCCACTGGCTGGTGGGGGATCTCGCCTCACGGCACCTGAACCGTGAAGCCCGCGCGCAGGTGGCGCAGCTGCTGGCCGGCGAGGGCGATCCGACGCTTGCGGGCGTGGCCAGCTGGGCCGATGAGCTGCGCGACAAGGGCGACCCTGAACGCGCGCGTGCCACCTCGTCCTGGCATTACCTGGATTCCAAGGTGGGAACCTGCCGCATGGTGTTGGCGCGCGACTGCCCGGACGGCAATTGTGTGGTCGGCGCCATCGAGAAGCAGCGCGCCATCCTGGCCGACCGCAGGCAACCGCTGGCCACGCGGCGGGAAGCGCTGAAGTTCCTGGTGCATTTCATCGGCGATGTGCACCAGCCGCTGCACAACAGCAACCATGCCGACGAGGGCGGCAACAAGTATCAGGTGAGTCTGCGCACGGCCATCGAACCCACCGAGTATTCGCGCAAGAACTACGCCGATGGCGTGATGGGCACGAACCTGCATTCGGTATGGGATTTCTACATCCTGGCGACGCCCGGCCTCACCCGCGAGCAGTACGCGGCGCAGCTGGCGCCGCAGGTGCCCAGGCTCCGCGCACGCAGGGTGGGCACGCCGCTGTCCTGGTCGGAAGAATCCTGCGCATTGATCGACACCCAGGGTCTCTACCCGCCCGGCCACACGATGGATGGCGTGTATCTGGGGGCGCAACGGGCATTGGCGGAACAGCGCATCGTGCTGGCTGCCGCGCGGCTCGCCGCGGTGCTGAACGAGGTGCTGGGGCGCGGCTAGCCCGTGATGGCCAGAAGATCCCAGGGGTGGCGCGTAAGGCGGATCGCTTCAAGGCCCGACCGGCACCTTGTACCTCAAGGCGCCTACAGCAGGTCCTTGAGGCGGTAGTACAGCATCGCCAGCACCAGCGCCGGGCGGCGCAGCAGTGTGCCGCCGGGGAATTCCCGATGCGGAATGCCGCTGAACACATCGAAGCGTTCCGCCTCACCGGCAATGGCCTCTGCCACCAGCTTGCCGGCCAGGCCGGTGAGTGCGATGCCGTGGCCGGAAAATCCCTGCAGGTAGTAGACATCGGGTTCCAGGCGGCCGAAGTCCGGGGCACGGTTAAGCGTGATATCCACGTAACCACCCCATGAGTACTCGATGCGTGCGGATTGCAGCTGCGGAAAGACCCTCAGCATGCGCTGGCGGGTGGCCTCGGCTGTGTTGAAAGGGTCGAGGCCGGAGTAGCTCACCCGCCCGCCGAACAGCAGCCGATGGTCGGCGCTGCGGCGGAAGTAATCCAGCACCCAGTTGATGTCGGTCACTGCGGCGTTGTGCGGCAGCAGCGCGCGCGCTGTCGCGTGCCCCAGCGGCTCTGTGGCCACGATGTAAGTGCCCACCGGCATGATGCGCCGCTGCAGCGCCGGCACCGTATCCCCCAGCCAAGCATTGCCCGCGAACACGATCTGCCTGCAGCTGAGCACGCCACCGCCGGTGACCAGCCGCAGCGCGCCGCCGCGGCGCTCGTGGCGCAGCACCCGGCTGGCTTCGTGGATCACCACACCGGCGCGCTCGGCCGCCGCCGCCAGACCGCGCACGAACTTCAGCGGCTGCAGGTGGCCGCTGTTACTGTCGTGCAGGCCCGCAAGGTAGCGCTCACTGGCGACGTGTTCGCGGGTGGCGGCGCGATCCAGCAGCGACACGCTGGTGTATTCGTAGCGCCGCTGCAGGTCGTCGTGCCATTGCCGCAATTCATCGGCCTGCCGTGGCTTGATGGCCACATGCAGCTGTCCAGCAATGTAGTCGCAGTCGATGGCGTGCTGCGCGATCAGCTCGCGTTGCAGCTGCAGGGCTTCGAGGGACATGTCCCAGATGCGCCGGGCCGTGGCCGCGCCCACCAGCGCATCAAGCTTGTCCTGCCCGGCAGCGACGCCGAACAGCGCCTGTGCGCCGCTTCGTCCCGAGGCTCCCCAGCCCACGCGCTCCGACTCGAGCAGCCGTACCTGGTAGCCGCGCGCCGCCAGGTGCAGCGCAGCGGACAGCCCCGCGATGCCGCCGCCGACCACGCCCACGTCGCAACTGGCGCTGCCCTGCAGTGCCGCGCGCTGCGGCAGTTCGGGCAGCGAGGCCCAATACCAGGGCTGTTGCGAAAGCGCCTGCATCACAGCGCCGGCAGGTAGAGCGCGAACTCCTGCGCAGTGACAAGCCGGTTGAAGTCTTCCAGTTCCTGCCGTTTTACCGTGGCATACAGCCGGTGCAGCTCCGGCCCCAGCAGTTCGCGGCCGAAGTGGCTCGCCTCGAAGGCATCCACCGCCGTGGCCCAGTGACGCGGCAGTGGCTCGCCCAGCGGCAGCTTGCCGGTGTACACATTGCCTTCCAGCGGGGCGCGCGGTTCACGCTGCTCCGTGAGGCCTCTGGCAATGCCGCCGAGAACCCAGGCCATGACCAGGTACAGGTTGGCGTCGGCGCCAGCCACACGGTGCTCGAGCCGGCGGTTGGCGGCGTCGCTGACCGGCACCCGCAGGGCGGCGCCACGGTTGTTCCCCGACCAGTCCGCGGTCAGCGGCACATAGGCGGCCGAGCGGAAGCGCCGCCATGAATTCGCCAATGGCGCGAACACGGCCATGCCCTCGGCCATGGTCGCGAGCAAACCGGCAGCGGCATGGCGCATGCGGATGCTGCCGGTGGGCTCGGCATCCGCGAATACATTGCGGCCCCCATGGTCGTTCAGGCTCACGTGCACATGCAGCCCGCTGCCCGCCATGTCCTCGTAGGGCTTGGGCAGGAAGGTCGCGTCCATGCCGTGGTGCCTGGCGACGCATTTGACGATGCGCTTGAAGCGCACGGCCTCATCGCAGGCACGCAGCGCGTCATCGCCATGACTCAGGTTCACCTCGAACTGCCCGGGCCCGTATTCGGCCAGCGCGGTGGTGGAGGGCACCTGCTGCACGCGGCAGGCCGAATCGATATCGGCCAGCACCTTGGAATAAGCGTCGAGATCGATCATGGAATTGATCTGCGTACGGTGTTCGCGCCGGCCCGTCAGTGGCGAGCGGGGCGCCTGCGGCATGCCCTGTGCCGTAAGTTCCGCGTCGATGAGGTAGAACTCCAGCTCCACCGCCACTACCGGGGTCAGGCCCAGCGCGTCGAAACGCCGCAGCACCCGCCGCAGCAGGTGCCTGGGGTCGCAGACGAAGGGCTCGCCGCTGCGTTCGTGCATGGTCAGCTGTGCCTGTGCCACGCCGTGGTCGAGCCACGGCACATCCACCAGCGTGCCGGCGATGGGCAGGCAGGGGCGGTCAGCGTCCCCTTCGTCGAAGCCGAGGCCGGTGGCTTCGACGGTGTGCCCGGGCACGTCCAGCGCGAACAGCGAGCCGGGCAGCAGCAGGCCGTTGGCGAATGCGCCGCGGGCGCTGCCCACGTCCACCCGCTTGCCGCGGTCCACCCCGTGGATGTCATGCAGCAGCAGGTCGATGAAGCGCAGCCCGGGGCGGGCGGCGAGAAACTGGTCGAGCTGGTCAGTCATGGCGGCCACTTAATTGCAGGAATATCCATCGGTTACGCGCTTTCCGGCGCGATTCCCGGGCGGGCAGGGGGTGCCCTGTGGTCTAATTGGTCCAATCCCAAGGCCCGGGTTTTCGCGGGCCGCAAGAAGATTCTAAACAGCCCCCTGCCGCCATGTCTGCCCGCCGTCCCGTCATCGGAATCCCAGCCGACCGGCGCATCATAGGGCCGCATCCCACGCATCTGGTCGGCGAGAAATACCTCACCGCGCTGCTGCGCGTGGCCGGCACGATGCCGCTGATCATTCCCTCGCTCGGTGATGAACTGGGTCTGCTCGATCTGGTGAGCGAACTGGATGGACTGCTGTTCACCGGCAGCCCCTCCAATGTCGAGCCCCACCATTACGGCGGCGAGGCCAGCCGGCCGGGCACCTTGCACGACCCGGAGCGCGATGCCACCACGCTGAAGCTGATCCCGCGTGCCATCGCCGCAGGCGTGCCGGTGCTGGGGATCTGCCGCGGATTCCAGGAGATCAACGTGGCCTTCGGCGGCACGCTGTGGCAGCACGTGCACGAGGTGCCCGGCCACCATGTGCATCATGAGGACACGACCCAGCCGGTCGACCAGCAGTACGCGGCCGCGCATGACGTGAACCTCACCCCGGGCGGCCTGCTGGCACGCATCGCCGGCCGCGGCCGCATCGCGGTGAACTCCCTGCACCACCAGGGCGTGCGCACGCTGGGTGCGGGCCTGGTCGAAGAGGCGCGCGCGGACGATGGCGTGGTCGAGGCGTTCCGGGTTGCCGGCGCGCGCCGCTTTGCGCTGGCCGTGCAATGGCACCCGGAATGGAAGCCGCAGGAGAACCCGTTCTCCACCGCGCTGTTCCAGACATTTGGCGACGCCGCGCGCGAGCGCGCCGTCCAGGATACTGACAGGTGATTTCATGACCAACGACATCCATCAATTCTTCCGCGAGCGCGGCATTACCGAAGTGGAAGCCATCATTCCGGACATGGCGGGCATCGCGCGCGGCAAGATCATGCCGGCGCAGAAATTCACCGCCGATGAAGGCATGAAGCTGCCGGAGAGCATCTTCCTGCAGACGGTGACTGGCGACTACCCGGCCGACACCGGCGACGTGATGAGCCCGGCCGAGATCGACATCGTGCTGAAGCCGGATACGGCCACCGTGCGCGAGGTGCCGTGGGCGGCCGAACCCACCGCGCAGGTGATCCACGACTGCTTCTACTCCGACGGTCGCCGCGTGACCATGGCGCCGCGCCACGTGCTGCGCGGCGTGCTGGAGCTGTATGCCAAGCGCGGCTGGGAGGCCGTTGTCGCCCCCGAGCTCGAGTTCTACCTGATCGAGCCCAACGTCGATGCGGATTATCCGCTGAAGCCGCCGGTGGGCCGTTCGGGTCGGGCCGAGCCGGGGCGGCAGAGCTACAGCATCGCGGCGGTGAACGAGTTCGATCCGCTGTTCGACGACATCTACGCCTTCTGCGAACGCCAGGACATCGAGATCGACACGCTGATCCACGAGGACGGCCCGGCGCAGATGGAGATCAACCTGCTGCACGGGGATCCGCTGGACCTCGCCGACCAGGCCTTCCTGTTCAAGCGCACGGCCCGCGAGGCCGCGCTGCGCCACAAGATGTACACCACATTCATGGCCAAGCCGCATGCGCGCGAACCGGGCAGCGCCATGCACGTGCACCAGAGCGTCATCGACATGAAGACGCGCAAGAACGTATTCAGCAATCCCGACGGCACGCCCTCGCAGCTGTTCTTCGCCCACATCGGCGGGCTGCAGAAATACCTGCCGGCGGCGATGGCGCTGTTCGCGCCGAACGTGAATTCATACCGCCGCATCACCCGCACCCAGGTGGCGCCGATCAACGTGCAGTGGGGCTATGACAACCGCACGGCGGGGCTGCGCGTGCCGGTGTCGCCGCCGGAGTCGCGGCGCGTCGAAAACCGCGTCGCCGGCGCCGATGCGAATCCGTATCTGGCCATCGCAGCTTCGCTGGCCTGCGGCTATCTGGGCATGGTGGGCAACCTGCAGCCCACTGAACCGGTGACCGGCAGTGCGCACGAGCTGCCTTTCGGCCTGCCGCGCTCGCTCGACGCTGCGCTGCGCCGCCTGCGTGAGAGCGATGAGCTCATCCAGATCCTCGGCGAGCCCTTCGTCAACGCCTTCACGCTGGTGAAGGAAGCCGAGCACGAAGTCTTCCTGCAGGTGATCAGCTCCTGGGAGCGTGAGCACCTGCTGCTCAACGTCTGACGGGATGCCGCAATGAGCGATCAGCTGAACCAGTGGCAGCAACAGGATGCCGCGCATTTCCTGCACCCCTTCACCGATACCAGGAGCCTTGGCGCGCGTGGCACGCGCGTCATCACCCGTGCCGAAGGCGTGTATCTGTACGACGCCGAAGGCCGCCAGCTGCTGGATGGCATGTCCGGCCTGTGGTGCGTGGCGGTGGGCTATGGCCGCAAGGAACTTGCCGACGTCGCCTCGCGGCAGATCCAGCAGCTGTCCTACTACAACAGTTTCTTCCAGTGCTCGACGCCGCCGGCGATCGAGCTGGCCGCCAAGCTCGCCGAAGTCACGCCGCCACAGTTCCAGCATGTGTTCTTCACCGGCTCCGGCAGCGAATCCATCGACACCATCATCCGGCTGGCGCGGCGTTACTGGCAGCTGGAAGGGCAGCCCGAGCGCAACATCCTGATCGGCCGCTGGAACGGCTACCACGGCAGCACCATCGCCGGCGTGAGCCTGGGCGGCATGAAATGGATGCAGGAGCAGGGCACGGTGCCGCTGCCCGGGTTCGCCCACATCAACCAGCCCTACTGGTTCGAGCGTGGCGGTGGGTTGTCACCGCAGGAGTTCGGGCTCGCGGCGGCGCGCGAGCTCGAACAGAAGATCCTCGAACTGGGCCCGGATCGCGTTGCCGGTTTCATTGGTGAGCCCATCCAGGGTTCGGGCGGCGTGATCATTCCCCCGGAAACATACTGGCCGGAGATCCAGCGCATCTGCGACCGCTACGGCATCCTGCTGATCTCGGACGAGGTCATCTGCGGTTTCGGCCGCACCGGCCAGTGGTTCGGCTGCGAGTATTACGGCACGCGGCCGGACCTGATGTCAGTGGCCAAGGCGCTGTCCTCCGGCTATCTCCCCATCGGCGGGGTCATGGTCGGCGAGCGCGTCGCCAGGAAGCTCATCGACACTGGCGGCGAGTTCTACCACGGCTTCACCTATTCGGCGCACCCGGTGTGCTGCGCGGTGGCGCTGGCCAATCTCGAGATCATCCAGCGCGAGCGCCTGGTGGAGAACGCCCGCGATACCGCCGGCCCGTACCTGCAGCAGCGCTGGGCCGAGCTCGGCGCGCACCCGCTGGTGGGGGAAGTGCGCGGCGTGGGCCTGCTGGGCGCGCTGGAGCTGGTGAAATCAAAATCGCCGCTCACCTGGTTCGAGCCGCGCGGCAAGGTGGGCGAACGCTGCCGCGACAATGCCATCCTGAATGGCCTGGTGATGCGCGCCACCCGCGACACCATGATCATCGCGCCACCACTGGTGATCACCAAGGCGCAGATCGACGAGCTGGTCGAAAAGGCCTGGCGGACGCTCGATCAGACATTGGCTGGTTTGCAGCAGGATGGCTGGCTATAGTTGGACGGCTGGTTGCCGCCAGCGCCACACCTGTAGGTTGTGGCGCCCAACTGAAATCGATTGAGGGAGTCCGCCATGTCTTCTTACCTGCGACACATTTCCGCGCTCGCCGCGCTGGGCATCCTGCTCGCCGCCTGCGGCGGCAAGCCTGCTGACACCGCCGCCACGCCGGCTGCCGGCGCCGCTCCCGTTGTCGACACGGATGAAGAAAAGGTCGTCAATGTCTACAACTGGTCGGATTACATCGAACCCACTGTGATCGAGGCCTTCGAGAAGGAGACCGGCCTCACGGTCAATTACGAGGTGATGGATTCCAACGAACTGCTGGAAACCAAACTGCTCGCCGGCCGCACCGGTTACGACGTGGTGGTGCCATCGGCATCGTTCCTGGCCCGGCAGATCACTGCCGGCATCTACCAGAAGCTCGACAGGACCAAGCTCACCAACTACAAGAACCTGGATGCCGACATCACCAAGCGCCTGGAAGCCTTCGACCCGGGCAACCAGTACGCCGTGAACTACATGTGGGGCACCTCGGGCGTCGGTTACAACGAGGCCAAGATCAACGAGGCCATGCCCAATGCCCCGGTCGACAGCTTCGCCATGTTCTTCGATCCGAAGGTCGCGAAGAACTTCGCCAAATGCGGCATCTCCATCCTGGATGCGCCCAGCGAAGTGGTCGGTGCGGTGCTGATCTACCTCGGCAAGGACGCCAACAGCGAGAACGTCGAGGACCTGAAGGCCGCCGAGAAGGTCCTGATGTCCATCCGCCCCTATGTGCGCCTGATCAACTCCTCCAAGTACATCGAGGATCTGGCCAACGGCGAGATCTGCCTGGCCATGGGCTGGTCCGGCGACGTGCTGCTGGCGCGTGACCGCTCGGAGGAGGCCGGCAAGGGCCTGGCGATCAAGTACAACATCCCCAAGGAGGGTGCCGTGATGTTCTTCGACAACATGGCCATCCCGGCGGATGCCTCGCATGTGAAGAACGCGCACCTGTTCATCGATTACATGCTGCGCGCGGATGTAGCCGCCAAGAACAGCAACTTCCTGAGCTACGCCAACAGCAACGCCGCCTCCTGGCCCACGGTCAGCGATGAGGTGAAGAGCAATCCGAACATCTTCCCGCCGCCGGCGCTGATGGCCAAGCTCGTGCCGGACATGCCGGAAAGTGCCGATTTCACCAAGGAGCTGACGCGCACCTGGACGCGTTTCCGCACCGGCAAGTAATCTCATCGATCTGGACGGGGCAGGTGCGCCGCGGCGGCGCACCGGCCGCGCGGGGGGTTTCATGGCGGAACGTCGCAACGAGAAGAACAAGGTCGAACCCTGGCGCGATCCGCAGGCGCGGCCGTACATCCAGATCGAGAACATCACCAAGCGCTTTGGCGATTTCGTCGCCGTCAACAATGTCTCGCTGAAGATCTACCAGGGCGAGATCTTCTGCCTGCTGGGTGGTTCAGGCTGTGGCAAGTCCACGTTGCTGCGCATGCTGGCGGGCTTCGAATCCCCCACCTCGGGCAGCATCCAGATCGATGGCCAGGACATGGCCGGTATCCCGCCCTACGAGCGGCCTGCCAACATGATGTTCCAGTCCTATGCGCTGTTCCCCCACATGTCGGTGGAGAAGAACATCGCCTTCGGCCTGGAGCAGGAAAAGCTCGGCAAGAGCGAGATTGCCAGGCGGGTAGAGGAAATCCTCAACATCGTGAAGCTCGGGGAGTTTGCCAGGCGCAAGCCACATCAGCTCTCGGGCGGGCAGCGGCAGCGCGTGGCGCTGGCACGGGCGCTGGTCAAGCGCCCCAAGGTGCTGCTGCTGGACGAACCACTGGGTGCGCTGGACAAGAAGCTGCGCGAGCACACCCAGTTCGAGCTGATCAACATCCAGGAGCAGCTGGGCGTCACCTTCGTGGTGGTCACGCACGATCAGGAAGAGGCCATGACACTGGCTTCGCGCATCGGCGTGATGAACCGCGGCGAGATCGTGCAGATTGGCACACCCACCGAGATCTACGAATTCCCCGGCTCGCGCTTCGTCGCGGACTTCATCGGCTCGGTGAACATGTTCGAGGGCCGGCTGATCGAGGACCTGCCCGACCGCGTCCGCATCCAGTCCGATGAGCTCGGCGGCGTCATCTATGTCGACCACGGCATCAGTGCGGCGCCGGGCGCCACCGTCTGGACCGCCATCCGTCCGGAGAAGATGGAGATCCTGCGCGCTGCGCCCGCCGATACCAGCGAGAACTGCGTGCGCGGCGTCGTCAAGGAAATCGCCTACATGGGTGATGTGTCGGTGTATCTGGTGAAGATCGACAGCGGCAAGATGGTGCGCGTCACGCTGCAGAACATCGAGCGCATGTCCGACGATGAACGCATCGTCTGGGATGAAACCGTGTACCTCACCTGGCACCCGGGCAGCCCGGTGGTCGTGACCCAGTAATGGCAGGCATCGGCTCCGCCTCGCGTTCGGCACTGCGCAGCGGCAGGGCGGGGCCGCTGTGGGAGCTGTTCTTCCGCTTCGGTCCGCCGCGCTGGTCGCAGTACGTGCGCCGCAACTGGGCCGGCCAGCGGCTGGTGGCCGGTGTGCCTTACCTGTGGCTGGTGCTGTTCTTCCTGGTGCCTTTCCTGATCGTGCTGAAGATCTCCTTCGCGGAGTTCGCGCCGCTGGGGCGGCCGCCGTATGAGCCGGTGGTGCGCTGGCTCGAGGATGGCGGCCTGCAGATCAAGCTGCTGTTCGGCAGCTACAGCTACCTGCTGCATGAGCCGCTGTATGTGAGCGCCTGGGTGTATTCGGTCAAGGTGGCCGCGATCTCGACGCTGCTGTGCCTGCTGGTGGCCTATCCGATGGCCTATGCCATTGCCCGCGCGAGCCCGTCCTCGCGCAATGTGCTGCTGATGCTGATCATCCTGCCGTTCTGGACTTCCTTCCTGCTGCGCGTGTATGCCTGGATTGGCCTGCTGAAGACCGACGGCGTGATCAACAACGTGCTGCTGGGGCTCGGCATCATCAATGAGCCGCTGGCGATGATGAACACCAGCTTCGCGGTCTACATCGGCATCGTCTATTCCTACCTGCCTTTCATGATCCTGCCGCTGTATTCCAATCTGGAAAAGCATGACCAGACCCTGCTGGAGGCCGCCCAGGATCTGGGCGCCGGTCCCATCCGCTCGTTCTTCCGCATCACCCTGCCGCTGTCATTGCCCGGAGTGCTGGCCGGCTCCCTGCTGGTGTTCATCCCGGCAGTGGGCGAATACGTGATCCCGACACTGCTGGGCCGCACCGACCAGCTGATGATCGCAAGCCTGCTGTCCGATGAGTTCTTCCGCAACCGCGACTGGCCGCGCGCCAGTTCCGTCGCGATCACCATGCTGCTGCTGCTGCTGGTGCCCATCATGATCTTCCAGTACGTGCAGAACCGCGAGCTGCGGTCGAGCCGGCGATGAAGCTGCAGTGGCAGAAGTATCTGACCTTTCCGAACGTGGCACTCGCGCTCGGCCTGCTGTTCCTGTACGCGCCCATCATCTCGATGGTGGTCTATTCCTTCAACAATTCGCGCCTGGTCACGGTGTGGGACGCGGCCAACTCGCCGACGCTGCGCTGGTACAGCGCGCTGTTCAAGGATCGCGCCGTGCTGCAGGCGGCGTGGTTGTCCATCCGCATCGCGGCCATGTCTGCCACCGGAGCCGTCGTGCTGGGGACGCTTGCGGGCCTGGTGCTCGCGCGCTTCGGGCCATTCCGTGGCCGCGCGCTGCTGCAGAGCCTCACCACGGCGCCACTGGTGATGCCGGAGGTGATCACCGGGCTGTCCATGCTGCTGTTGTTCGTGTCACTGGAGCAGCTGTTCCAGGCATTGTTCGGCTGGCAGTTCGACCGCGGCGTCACCACCATCACGCTGGCCCACATCACCTTCACGATGGCCTATGTGACGGTGGTGGTGCAGTCGCGCCTGGCGACCTTCGATGATTCCCTGGAAGAAGCGGCGCTGGACCTGGGCGCAAGGCCCGCCAAGGTGTTCTTCCGCATCACGCTGCCCCTGATCACCCCGGCGGTGCTGTCGGGCTGGCTGCTTGCGTTCACGCTTTCCTGGGATGATGTGGTGGTGGCGCAGTTCGTTGCCGGCCCCGGCTCCAACACGCTGCCAATGCTGATCTACTCCAAGGTGCGCCTGGGGGTGAATCCCAGCGTCAACGCGCTCGCCACCCTGATGGTGCTGGTGGTGGCCACCGGGGTGGTGGTGTCGGCGGTGGTGATGAAGCGCGCCGAAAGACGCCGTGAGCGCGAGATGCGCCTCGCCGAATCGGGGCAGCCGTGAGCACGCCCATGGCCAATGTCGCCTTCGGCGCCGATGTCGGAGGTTCATCCATCAAGTTCGCCGCGGTGGACCTGCGCTCGGGTGAGCTGCAGACAGAACTGGGCAGCGTTCCCACTCCCGCGACCGCCGCCGGCCTCATCGCAACCCTGGCAGAGCTGGCCGAGACCCAGCCTGCCGGCACGCCGCTGGGTGTGGCGCTGCCATCTGTCGTGCGGCGCGGCGTCATCCACACAGCTGCCAACCTCGCTTCGCGCGATACGCTCATCGGCATGGACGCCGGCCAGGTACTGACGCAGCGGCTGGCGCGGCCGGTGGCGCTGCTCAACGATGCCGATGCCGCCGGGGTTGCGGAAGTACGCGCCGGGGCCGCACGTGGCGTGGCGGGTACCGTGATGCTGCTGACCTTCGGCACCGGCATCGGCTCGGCGCTGTTCATCGACGGGCAGCTGGTGCCGAATACCGAACTCGGCCACATGGAGGTGGGCGGTGTAGAGGCAGAGCTGCGCGCCTCGGCGCGCGTGCGGCGCGAGGAGCAGCTCGACTGGCCCGCCTGGGCGGTGCGCGTGAATGCCTATCTGGATGCCATCGACCGGCTGTTCTGGCCGGAGCTGGTCGTGATCGGCGGCGGGGTCAGTGAGAACTATGGGCAGTTCGGCCCGCTGCTGCGCTCGCGCGCCGAGCTGCGGGTGGCGCACTTCGGTCCGGCAGCCGGAGTAGTGGGCGCGGCATTTGCCGCATCCGGCCCGGTCAGGTGAGCCAGCGGCCCAGCAAGCTGCCGGACGTGGGCACCACCATCTTCACGGTGATGTCGCGGCGCGCGGCGGAGCTGGATGCCGTCAACCTGGGCCAGGGATTTCCGGACTATCCGGTTGATCCGCGGCTGACCGCGCAGGTGACCGCCGCCATGCAGGCCGGTCACAACCAGTACGCACCCATGACCGGTGTGCCGGCGCTGCGCGAGCAGATCGCACAACAGGTCATGAGCCGCCATGGGGTCAAGATCGATACGGAAACCGAGGTCACCGTCACTGTCGGTGCGACCGAGGCGCTGTTCTCCGCCATTGCGGCGCTGGCCGGTCCCGGCGATGAAGTGCTGGTGTTCGATCCCGCCTATGATTCCTACGACCCGGCCGTGCGGCTGGCTGGCGCATGCTGCGTGCACGTGCCGCTGCTGCCACCGGCCTTCGGCTACGACTGGGACCGAGTGCGTGCGGCCGTCACGGCCCGCACACGGCTCATCATCGTCAACAGCCCGCACAATCCGGCCTGCACGGTCATGGGTGAGGCGGACATGGCGGAACTGGCGGCGCTGGCCGAACGGAACGACCTCACCGTCATCTCCGATGAGGTGTACGAGCATCTAGTGTATGACGGTGCGCGGCACAGCAGCGTGCTGGCGCATCCACTGCTGCGCCAGCGCTCACTGGCGGTCTATTCTTTCGGCAAGTCCCTGCACGCCACGGGGCTGCGGGTGGGCTATTGCATCGCGCCTGCCGCGCTCGGCGCCGAATTGCGCAAGGTCCATCAGTTCAACACCTTCAGCATCGCCACCGCATTCCAGCACGCCATTGCCGCCTATCTTGCGTCGCAACCGCAGGTGTTCGCGGCGCTGGCGCATTTTTTCTCCCGCAAGCGGGCATTGCTGGCAGAAGGCCTCGCCGGCAGCGCTTTCCGGGTCGTTCCCGCGCAGGGCACCTACTTCACGCTGGTGGACTATGCCGGCTGCGAGCTGCTGCAGGGCCTGGACGACACTGCTGCAGCCAGCCGGCTGCTGGAGCAGGGCGGGGTGGCATCCATTCCGCTGGCGCCCTTCTACCGCGAGCCTGTCAAGCACAGCCTGCTCAGACTGTGCTTCGCCAAGCAGGACGCCACGCTTGCGGCGGCGATTGAACGACTGCGCCGGCTGCGGTGATAGGCTCGGCGCCATGAAGGAGAAGACCCGCATCGTCCATCCACCGCAGGTGGCCGTGCCGGCGGACAACCTGCCCCTGGTCGCGCCCATCTACCAGAGCGTCAAGTTCGAACACGATACCGTGGCCGAAACGCTGCGCAGCCTGCGTGGCGAGAAGGATGGATTCTTCTATTCACGTTCCGCCAACCCCACCACCCGGCTGCTGGAGCGCACGCTCGCCGACCTGCAGGGGCGGGAGGATGCAGTGGTGTGTGCATCCGGCGTCGGCGCCATCGCCCAGGTGCTGCTGGCGCTGACCAGGGCGGATGACCATGTGCTGTGCTTCGTCGAGACTTATGCGCCCACGCGCACGCTGATCCGGCGCGTGCTGGCGCGCTTTGGTGTGCGCCACACGATGCTGTCCATCCAGGACGATGCCGGCATAGAGCGGGTGCTGAAAACCACCCCCACGCGGCTGGTGATCTTCGAGAGCCCGACCAACCCGGTCAATCGCATCGCCGACATTGCCCACATCACCCGCGTTGCGCGCGCCACCGGTGCGTTGACTCTGCTGGACAACACACTGGCGGGGCTGCACCAGCATGGCGCCACCGATGTCGACCTGTTCATCCACAGCCTGACCAAGTACGCCTCCGGGCATGGCGACGTGATGGGCGGCGTGGTGATCGGCTCGGCGGAACTCATCCGGCGCGTGCGGCCGGATTTCGTGCTGCTGGGCGGCGTGCTTGATCCGCATGCGGCATGGCTGATCCAGCGCGGCCTGAAGACCTACCAGATGCGCTACGAGGCGCAGTGCGCAACGGCGATGGCTGTGGCGCGGCACCTGGAAACCCATGAGAAGATCCTGCGCGTGCATTACGCCGGTCTGCCGCGTCACCCGCGCCATGAACTGGCTGCGCGACAGATGCGGCATTTCGGCACCGTGGTTTCCTTCGACCTGCGCGCGGGTGCGGCCGCCGGCGACCGCTTTGCCGACGCGCTGCAGCTGTTCTCGATCGCGGCCAGCATGGGTTCGCCTGAATCGCTGATCATACCGCCGGGCCTGATGGGCCCGTACGACCTGCCGCCCGAACTTGCGGCGGTTTCCGGTATCGAACCCGGCACCGTACGGCTGTCGATGGGTCTGGAGGATGAGGAGGATCTGATCGCCGACATCGAGCAGGCACTGCAGCTTATTTAACCTAATATGCCGGCCACGGTACGCGGTTGGCGGTTTCCGCATCCTGGCCTGCATGGCCACTGGCCCCAGCCGACATAATTATCGTTATGTCAGCAACTTCTTCAGTCCTGTTCCAGCCGCGCCCTGCGCCCCGCACCTCGGCGCTGGATACGCCGGAGCTCCTGAATGCTTTCGCGGCGCAGCTGCTGCGTTCACCGCCCAAGCCCATTGGCTTGTCGGCGTGCGTAGGCTACCTGCAGGAACCGCTGGCGCTGCTGCCCACGCGGCTGCTGGCGGTGCGTGCACTGCAGACGCTGCGTGCCACGTTGTTTGCAGCGCCCGGACGCGAAACAGAGATGCAACTGCTGTGGCGCGAAGCAGTGGCCACGGCCTGCTTCGCACGCCTGGTCGCGCGGCACGCCGGCTTCGACGTGGCATTGCTCACCGGCGCGGGCCTGCTGCACCGTGCCGGAGAAATCGCCGCGCTGCGTGCACTGGCGCTGGCGGAGCAGCAGTGCGCACAGCGCATCGCCGGCGCGGTGATGGACGAGATCATGGCTGCCAGCGACGTGGGCCTGGTATCGCGGGTCACGCGCAGCTGGATGCTGCCGGGCCAGATGCGGCTCACCATCATCCACTGGCGCGGGCAGCAGGACAGCCTGACGCGACCGGAAAGCGTCGCACTGCTGATGATGGCGCAGGCACTGGCCACGGAGCTGGTACATGCCAGCACCTGCCCGCCAGGCCTGGTTGAAGCTGCGGCTGAATCGCTGCGGTTGCCCTGGTCGATGGTCGAGTGCGCCCGGGCTGATGCCATGCAGGTGCAGGCGCTGCTGACCTGCTGCTAGCGGCCGCTGCTAGACTGGCGGGCATGACCCGCACTCTGACGCGTACCCCCAGGGCCGACGGCTACTGGATGCCGGCCGAATTCGATCGGCATGATGGCGCCTGGATGCTGTGGCCGGAGCGCCTCGACAACTGGCGCGACGGCGCGCGGCCCGCACAGCAGGCCTTCACCGCCGTAGCCAATGCCATCTCCCAGTTCGAGCCGGTGTCGATGGGCGTGTCCGCCGCCCACTACGAGTTTGCCCGCGCGCAGCTGGGTGCAGGCGTGCGGGTGGTGGAGATCAGCAACAACGATTGCTGGATGCGCGATGTGGGCCCGACCTTCGTCGTGAATGCGGCTGGCCGGCGCCGCGCGGTGGACTGGCACTTCAACGCCTGGGGTGGCATGAACGGCGGCCTGTACTTCCCCTGGGACCAGGACGACCTTATCGCCCAGAAGGTCGCCGCGGTGGAAGGGGTGGACCGTTACCGCGCGCCACTGGTGATGGAAGGCGGTGCCATCCACACGGACGGACAGGGCACGCTGCTGGTCACCGAGCAGTGCCTGCTCAATCCCAACCGCAATCCGCAGTTCAGCAAGCAGCAGCTGGAGCAGCTGCTGCGTGAGTACACCGGTGCCAGCACCATCATCTGGCTGGGCGAGGGCGTGGTGAACGACGAAACCGATGGGCACGTGGACAACCTTGCCTGTTTCGCCCGCCCCGGTGAGGTCTGCCTCAGTTTCGAGTCGAATCGCCGCGATCCGCAGTGGCGGGTGTCCAACGATGCGCTGGAGCGCCTGCAGGCGGCGCGTGATGCGCGCGGCCGCCGGCTGAAGATCCACAAGCTGCCCTCACCGGGCCCGCTGAAGATGACAGCCGCGGAGGCCGCCGGCGTGCAGGTGCGGGCCGGTTCGCAGCCACGTGCCGCGGGTGCGCGCCTGGCCGGCTCGTACGCGAATTTCTATATCGCCAATGGTGGCATCGTGGTGCCGCTGCTGGATGCGCGCACCGATGCTGCCGCGGTTGCGAAGCTGAAGCGTGTGTTTCCGGAACGCCGCGTGGTGGGCGTGCCGGGACGCGAGATCCTGCTGGGCGGTGGCAACATCCATTGCATCACCCAGCAGGTGCCGGTGGCTAGAGCGCGTCGATCGCCTGGTTGAAGAGCTTGCTGGGCCGCATCAGTGCGGCACAGCGCGCCGGGTCCGGGTGGTAGTAGCCGGCAATGTCCACCGGCTTGCCCTGCGCGCCATTCAATTCGGCCACGATCGCCGCTTCGTTCTGTACCAGTGCGGCAGCCAGCGGTGCGAAGCTCGCCTGCAACGCGGCGTTCTCGCGCTGCGCCGCCAGCGCCTCGGCCCAGTACATGGCGAGGTAGAAGTGGCTGCCGCGCACATCCAGTTCACCCGCCTTGCGGGACGGGGATTTGTCGTTCTCCAGGAAGCGGCCATTGGCTGCATCCAGCGCTTCGGCCAGCACCTTGGCGCGGGCATTGCCGGTCTTGCGCGCCAGATCCTCGATCGACACCTGAATGGCCAGGAACTCGCCCAGTGAATCCCAGCGCAGGTGGTTCTCTTCGAGGAATTGCTGCACGTGCTTGGGTGCCGAGCCACCGGCACCGGTCTCGTACAGGCCCCCGCCTTCCAGCAGCGGCACGATGGACAGCATCTTGGCGCTGGTGCCGAGCTCGAGGATGGGGAACAAGTCGGTGAGGTAATCGCGCAGCACATTGCCGGTCACCGAGATGGTGTCCTGGCCGGCCCGCAGGCGCTGCACCGTGGAGCGCGTCGCCTCCACCGGCGACTCGATGCGGATATCGAGGCCCTTGGTGTCGTAGTTCGTGAGGGCAGCGCGCACCCGCTCGATCAATGCGCGGTCATAGGCGCGTGCCGCATCCAGCCAGAAGATCGCCGGCTGGCCGGTGACGCGGGCGCGACCCACCGCGAGCTTCACCCAGTCGCGGATCGCCACATCCTTCGTCTGGCACATGCGCCAGATATCGCCCCGCTCGACCTGGTGGATGGTGAGGTTCACGCCATCCGCACCCACCACGCGCACCATGCCGGCCGCAGCGATCTGGAAGGTCTTGTCATGCGAGCCGTATTCCTCGGCGGCCTGCGCCATCAGGCCGATGTTGCTCACATTGCCCATGGTGCGAACGTCGTAGGCGCCGAAGGTGCGGCAATCCTCGATCACCGCCTGGTAGACATCCGCATAGCAGCGGTCGGGGATCATGGCGACCATGTCGTGCAGCTTGCCGTCAGGTCCCCACATCCTGCCGGAGGCGCGGATGGCCGCCGGCATCGACGCGTCGACGATCACATCGCTGGGCACGTGCAGGTTGGTGATGCCCTTGTCCGAGTCGACCATGGCCAGCGGCGCTCGCGCGGCCACTGCGGCGGCGATGTCGGCGCTGATGGCGTTGCGCTCGCTTTCGGGCAGCGTCGCCACCTTGGCATACAGCGCCTCCAGGCCATTGTTCGGGTTGACGCCCGCCGCGGCCAGCGCTGCACCATGTTTCGCGAACACATCCTGCAGGTACACACTCACCGCATGTCCGAACAGGATGGGATCGGAGACCTTCATCATGGTCGCCTTCAGGTGCAAGGACACCAGCAATCCCTCGGCCTTGGCGGCATCCATGGTGGCGGCGTAGAACGCACGCAGCCTGGCGGCGCTGAGGAAGGTGGCCGAGATCAGCTCGCCATCCTTCGTCTTCACGCCGTCCTTCAGCACGGTGATGTTGCCCGAGCCATCCACATGCTCGATGCGCAATGTCGTCGCTGCCGGCGTGGCGGCCGCCTGCTCGTTGCCGAAGAAATCACCGCCGTCCATGTGCGCGACGCGGGTTTTCGAATCCTTGCTCCAGGCGCCCATCGAATGTGGATGCGCGCGGGCATACTGCTTCACTGCCTTGGCGACCCGGCGATCGGAGTTGCCTTCGCGCAGCACCGGGTTCACCGCGCTGCCCGACACCTTCGCGTAGCGCTGGCGTAACTGCTTCGCGGTGTCGTCGGCCGGCTCTTCCGGGTAGTCCGGCAGCGCGTATCCCTGGCCCTGCAGTTCGCGCAGCGCCTCGACCAGCTGCGGCACCGACGCGCTGATGTTGGGCAGCTTGATGATGTTGGCATCGGGCGTCTTGGCGAGTTCGCCCAGCTCCGCCAGGTCGTCGCTGCGGCGCTGCGCCGGCTGCAGCTGCTCGGGGAACGCTGCGAGGATGCGCCCCGCCAGCGAGATATCGCGGGTTTCCACCGCCACGCCGGCAGAGCGCGTGAACGCCTGCACGATGGGCAGCAAGGAATAGGTGGCCAGCATCGGGGCTTCGTCGGTGAGCGTATAGATGATCTTGGCGTTCATGTGGGTGTCCAGGGGAAGACCGCTAGCTTAACTTGCATGGCCAAGGCGCGGCCATGGCGATTATCCTTGGATGTGATGCGCGCGCTGTTCCACATGCTGCTGGTGGGGTTGCTGGCTTGCTCTGCCGCGGCGCCGTCGCTGGCACAGCAGGCGCCCGCTGCCATGCCTGAGCGCCAGCGCATTGGCCTGGTGCTGTCCGGCGGCGGAGCCCGCGGTGTGGCCCATGTGGGCGTCCTGCGCGTACTGGAGGAGCTGCATGTGCCCATCGATGCCATCGCCGGCACCAGCATGGGCGCGGTGGTGGGTGGCCTGTATGCCAGCGGCATGTCCCCAGCGCAGATCGAGCGCGAACTCACCACAGTAGACTGGGAAGACGCCTTCACCGATCGCCCCACCCGCGCCGGCGTGCCGTTCCGCAGTCGTCGCGAAGACCGCGAATTCCTGGTGCGCTTCCCGCTGGGCTTCCGTGACGGCAGTTTCCACCTGCCCACCGGCCTGATCCAGGGCCAGAAGCTGACGCAACTGCTGCGCCAGCTGACGCTGCCGGTGGCGGGGGTCCCGGATTTCGACCGGCTGCCCACGCCGTTCCGTGCGGTGGCCACGGATCTGGAGACCGGCGCAGCGGTGGTGATGGGCGAGGGCGATCTCACCACGGCCTTGCGCGCCAGCATGTCGGCTCCAGGCATCTTTGCGCCAGTGGAAAGAGACGGCCGGCTGCTGGTGGACGGCGGCCTCGCCAACAACCTGCCCATCGATATCGCGCGGCAGATGGGCGTAGACCGCGTCATCGTCGTCGATGTGGGCTTCCCGCTGGCGCAACGTGAGCGGCTGGCATCCGTGGCCAACGTCGCCAACCAGATGCTGACCATCCTGGTCCGGCGCGAGAGCGAGAAGCAGCGTGCCACGCTGTCACCGCAGGATCTGCTGGTCAGTCCGGATCTGCCGAACACCTCGTCATACGGCTTCTCGAACCTGGCGCGCATCATCGGTGCCGGCACCCAGGCCGCGGCGCAGATGCGCGAGCAGCTCGCGGCCCTGTCGGTATCGCCCGAACAGTACGAGCATTACGTGGCCGCGCGCCGCCGCGACAGCGGCATCCCCCACATCCGCAGTGTGCGCACCCGACCTGAGGCCGGCACCTCCGATGAAATCGTGCAGTATCTGTTCGGCGACCTGGCGGGCGCGCAGCTGGATGAGGACGAACTGGCCCGGCGCATCAACAACTACTACGGCCAGGGCCGCGTGGAACTGCTGGACTACCAGCTGCTGCCCACCGGCGGGCGGCCGGACGAGGCGGATCTTGCGATCAACCTGAGGCGCAATGGCTGGGGACCGAATTACGTGCGCTTCGGCCTGCGCCTGCAGGACGACTTCGAAGGCAGCTCCACCTTCGATGCAGCGCTGCGGCTGATCCTGACGGAGGTCAACAGCCTGGGCGCGGAGTGGTCCTGGGACGGCCAGCTTGGCGGCAATCCGCGGCTGGGCACGGAGCTGTACCTGCCATTCTCCCTGCGGCGCACCTGGTTTGCCGAACCCTCGTCGCTGCTGCAGATCCGCACTGTGCCGCAGTATGACGGTGAGGACAGGGTTGGCGAGCTGCGCGTACGCACGCTGCGTTATGGCGTTGCGCTGGGGCGCGAGATGGGCAACTCCAGCGAGCTGCGGGTGGGTGCCGAACGCGAGATCGGCCGCTCCCGGCTGCGCCTGGGGGAGGCAGTGGAGCCGGAGCCGCTGTCCTTCCAGCACAACGAGATCTTCGCCCGCTACAGCCTGGATACTCAGGACGGACCGGCGTTTCCGCGGCGCGGTCAGGCCGTCAGCCTGGAATGGCGCGGGCAGGTATCGAACCGCGAGCAGGAGCGGGTGTCCGATGCCGTGCACATCGATTACCGCATCGCGCGCAGCTGGCAGAAGAATACCGCGGTGGCCTGGGTGTCGGCGGGCGCGCTGCTGGATGCGCAGTTTGTGGATGCGCGCACCTACTATCCACTGGGCGGCTTCCTGAATCTCTCCGGCATGCCCGCCGACGCGCTGACTGGTCCGAACTATGCCATCGCGCGCCTCATCTACTACCGCAAGGTGGGCGGCGGCGGCGAAGGCTTCCTGAACGTGCCGATGTATCTGGGCGCATCACTGGAAGCGGGCGACGTATGGCAACGGCGCACGGACATGAGTTTCGGCTCGGCGCGCAAGGACATGAGCCTGTTCTTCGGGCTCGATACCTTCCTGGGCCCGGCCTGGTTTGCGGTCGGCTACGATTCCGCCGGCCGCCACGCGCTGTACCTGTCGCTGGGGCGGGGCTTCTAGCTCAGGCCGCGGCTGGCGGCAAGGTTCTCCACCTTGGAGAAGATCAGCGTTGGTGAATCCGCCTTGCGCGAATAATCGTGGCGGCGGCTCATCTCGGCCAGCGCCGCATCCCGCTCACCGGCGGTGCGGTACCAGTGGAGGCGGTGCCAGTCCGGACCCAGCAGTTTGCGGAACGGGTCGTTGGTCCGCAGGCTGATGCGGATGCCGTAAGGAGCTGGCTCCTCGCTGTGTGGTTTGCGCAGGTTGTGCGCGGCCTGGATCATCTGCATGGCGCGGCCATTCTAGCAGTCCGCACTGGGTAGAATGGCGTGATGTCCGTCGAACTGCGCATTGCCCTGCTGATCGGGCTGTTTGCTGCCGGCCTGCTGCTGCGTCGTACCGGCGTGCTGCAGCCCGCGCATGCCGGCCGCATGCTGAGGCTGGTCATCACCGTTGGCCTGCCGGCCCTGTTCCTGGCGGATGTCAGCCGCATCCCCCTCGATGCGCAGCTGCTGGCGTTGCCCGCAAGCTCGCTGCTGATCATGCTGGTGACGCTCGGGGCTTCGCTGCTGGTGGGCCGTGCCATGCGGCTGCCCAACACCGAGCAGGGGGCCATGACCCTGTGCGCCATCTCGCTCAACAATGGCTTCCTGTTTCCGTTCGTGATCGCGGCCTGGGGTCCCACCGCCTTTGCCCAGCTCGCGCTGTACGACTTCGGCCATATCATCGGCCAGAGCACCTTCGTGTCGGTGCTCGCCGCCTGGTACGGCGGTCACCGGCCCGGGTTCGCAGCCAGCCTGCGCCGGGCGCTCACTTTCCCGCCGCTGTGGGCGTTGCTGGTGGCGCTGGCCATCAATGTCGCGGGCCTGGCGCTGCCGGGGTGGCTGACCGTGTCGCTGGGCAACCTGGGCCGCCTGGTGCTGCTGCTGGTGATCGTGGCGCTGGGCGTGCTGTTCGATGCCAGGCTGATGCGCGACGGCCGCGTGCTCGCCACGCTGGCATTGCGGCTGGGTCTCGGCCTGGTGCTGGGCCTGCTGCTGGTATGGATCTTCGGCCTCACCGGCCAGGCGCGGGCAGTGCTGCTGCTGGGCGCGGCGGCTCCCATCGGTTTCACCGCCGTCGTGTTCGCGGACCGCGAGCACCTGCACCGCGAACTGGCCGCCAGCGCCGCCTCGCTGTCGGTGCTGCTCGGCCTGGTCTACGTGCCGCTGGGGCTCTGGCTGCTGGCCTGAGGCAGCGGCGCCGCTGCCTGCACCAGGCCCGCCACCGCGGTCCCGGCCGCGGGACCCATCCACTGCCGGATGCGCCGCGCATCGGCCACGCGCGTGTACTTGCCGCTGGAATTCAGCAGCACCATCACGATGGGGCGGCCTTCAATGCGTGCCTGCAGCACCAGACACTGGCCGGCGGCGGCGATGTGACCGGTCTTCTGCACCGAGATTTCCCAGGCCGGATCGCGCACCAGCGTATTGGTGTTGCGGAACTCGACTTGCTGGCGGCGGACGGTAACCGTGCGCGCCGGCGTCGTCGAATACTCGCGGATCAGCGCGTTGCGGTCAGCGGCCATCACCAGCTTGGCCAGGTCGCTGGGGCTGGCCACGTTCTGCTCGGACAGGCCGGTCGGATCCGCGAAGTGCGCCTGGCTCATGCCAAGCGTGCGCGCCTTGTCGTTCATCGCCCGCACGAAGCTCGCTTCGTTGCCCTGGTAGCTGCGACCCAGGGCCTGCGCGGCACGGTTCTCGGAGGACATCAGCGCCAGCTGCAGCAGCTCGCGCCGTGTCAGGCGCGTGCCCACCGGCAGCCGCGACGGCAGGCTCTGCGTATTGGTGCGGTCGGCGTCGGTGATCTCGAGCTCTTCGTCCAGCGGCTGCATGGCATCCAGCACCACCAGCGCCGTCATCAGCTTGGTGATGGAGGCAATGGGCGCTGCGTCGGTGGCATGGCGGGAATACAGCACTGCGCCATCCGTGCCATCCAGCACCAGCACGGACTGGGATCGCACTCCCGGGGCGGATTGCACAGCCGGCGCGCCGTGCGCGAACGGCACACCTGCCAGACACAGCAGCACGGATAGCAACAGATAACGGCGGTAGTCCCTCACGCGGCGGTTCCCTGATGTGTCGGCGGATGCGACAGATTCTAGGAGAACGGCGCGGCGCGCAGCCGTGAACGGGCGCTCACATCCTCCGAATCAGGAAAACCCTTAGCAGCGAGGCAGGATGAGTGCCCGGGTCAGCGTGGCTCCTTGCCGGGCGCGGGATCTTCCATCGGAAAGGTCTGCACTTCGCCGGCGCCCTGATGGGCAGAGTGATCAACCGGCGCAGCGGGCTGAGCGGCGGGGGCGGCGGCTGGACCCGTGCCGTCGGCGGTCTCGCCGGTGCTCAGCGCCAGGGCCGCCAGGAAGCGCCGTGTGTTCTCGGAGCTGGAGGTCACGCTGCCGCTGGTGATGTCCGAGGGCAGCACATCGCGCTTGTTGTAGAAGTTGCGGTTGGCCTTGTTGTCGATGGTCAGCGCCGTGCCGTCGAGAGCGATGCCGGCGAACAGGCCGCGGGCGCGCGAGTAAGCATAGATCTCGGCATCGATGGCGGCCGCGGCTTCTGCCTGGCGGCCCAGCGGGCCGGCGGCCACGGAAGCGCCTGCGCCGAGACTGAGCTTGCCGCCGGCAATGCCGTCCACGCCGCGGCGGGTGGTGAACACCAGCACGATGTCGGTGGCCTGGGCGCCGAACTGGGCGCCGAAGCTGCCGCCGGTGATCTGCACGAACACGGGATTGCTGAAGCGGCCGCGGCTGTCACGCACCGACAGCACACCCGTGCCGTGGCGGGCACCGATGAAAAACGCGCCCTTCAGCACGTCCGGGATGACGGCCACGCCATAGGCGCGCTGCAACAGGCGTTCGGGGATCTGCTGGTCGCGCTGCGCGCGCAGCTCATCCAGCACTTCAGTGGCGACGAGCAACTTGGCTTCTTCGCGGGCCTGTGCGAGCACGGTGCCATGTGCGCCGAGCACCAGCACGGCAGCCAGGCTGCAGACGAGGTTGCGGATCATTTTGCTCATGGGCGCGGCGGCCTCCATTCGGGGGGAGTGTTCGCGGCGAAGCTTACTCCAGGCATCCGCCCTGCGGTATGTTTCGCGCATGAACGTTGCGACAGCTGCATCCTCATGGCGACCGACCTGCATGCTGCTGCTGCTCACTGCACTGGCGCATTCAGGTGCTGTTCAGGCTGCGTGGCTGTATCGCGACGAAGCCATCATGGGCACGCGCTGCGCAGTGGAGTTGTGGGCGGAAGACAGGCAGCGCGGCGAGGCCGCCATCGATGCCGTGTTTGCCGACATGCGGCGAATCGACACGCTGATGAGTACCTACAAGCCCGAGTCGGAAGTCTCGCGCGTGAATCGCGACGCCGGCTCGGCCCCGGTGGCCATCACGCCGGAGCTGTTCGCGCTGCTGGAGACGGCCCAGTACTACTCGAAGATCTCCAGCGGCGCCTTCGACATCACCTATGCCAGCGTCGGCTACCTGTATGACTACCGTGCCCATGTCCATCCGGACGAGCAGTCCATCCGCGCGGCCTTGCCCGGCGTTGATTACCGCCAGTTGCGGCTGGACCAGGCCGCTCGCACGGTTTTCTTCGGCAAGCCCGGGATGCGCATCGACCTGGGTGGCATTGCCAAGGGCTATGCGGTGGACCGCGGCATCGACATCCTGAAAGCGCGTGGCTTCGGCCATGCGATGGTCAACGCCGGGGGCGACACCCGGGTGGTGGGCGACCGCTTCGGCAAGCCGTGGGTGGTGGGCATACGGCACCCGGATCGCAAGGACGAGCTGGCCCTGCGCGTACCGCTGACCGATGCGGCCTTCTCCACCTCCGGCGACTACGAGCGTTATTTCGAGGAGGGCGGGGTGCGCTACCACCACATCCTGGATCCGCGCACCGGACGCTCGCCGCATGAGGTGCGCAGTGTCACCGTCATCGCCTCCAATGCCACGCGTACCGACGGGCTGACGAAAACGGTATTCATCCTCGGCCCCAAGGCCGGGCTCGACTTCATCAACCAGCTGCCCGATGCCGATGCCATCGTCATCGCGGCCGATGGCAAGGTCAGCTATTCAAAGGGCCTGCAGCCGCCCTGATGGCTGGCTTGCGCGCAGTGGTGCGCAATGCGAATTCGAAACGCGCGCCGACGTCGGGCTCGGCATGGGCCCAGATGCGCCCGCCATGCCGCGTGACGATCCGGTGCACGATGGCCAGCCCCACGCCCGTGCCGGCGAAATCCTGCGAGTTGTGCATGCGCTTGAATACACCGAACAGCTTGTCCGCGTACTGCATGTCGAAGCCGGCGCCATTGTCCTCGACGCTGAAGATGGTCTCCTCGCCCTCGATCCTGCCGCTGATGCGGATATGCGGCTTGGCCCGTTTCGAGCTGTACTTGAAGGCATTGCCGATCAGGTTCGACCACACGTGCCGGATCACGCCGGGGTCGGCGGCGGCGGGAGGCAGCTCGCCCACGTCCACCTGCACTTCCGGATCCGCATAGATGGCGCGCGACTGCGCGATGGCGGCGCGCACGATGGGCGTCATGTCCAGCTGCGCAAGGTTCAGCGGCTGGCGCGCCGCATGCGAGAAGGCCAGCAGCCCCGTGGCCATGTCGTCCATGCTGCGGCACCCATCGGTGATCACCTCGACGATATGCCGGCCTTCGTCCCCCAGCTGCGTGCCGAAATCATCATGCAGCCGCTGGGCGAAATCGCGCACGAACAGCAACGGTGCGCGCAGGTCGTGCGAGATCGAGTACGAGAAGGATTCCAGATCCTGGTAGGCCGCGGCCAGTTCCAGGGCGTTCTGGCGCTCACGCTCCTGCATCTCGGCGTTTTCACGCCGCAGGCGCTGCATGTCCAGCGCCTTGGTCAGCACCGGCAGCACGGTGTTCAGGCGAAACGGCTTCAGGATGTAATCCAGCGCGCCGCCACGCATCGCCAGTACCGCTGTGTCGATGGTGCCGTGGCCGGTCATGACGATGGCGCCGATGTGTGGATCGACCTGGCGTACCGCCGCGATCAGTTCGATGCCGTCCATCTCCGGCATCATCAGGTCTGTGAGCAGCAGATCGTACTGTCCCGCGCGCAATGCGCTGAGCGCGGCACGGGGTGAATCGAAACCCGCGGTGGCATACCCCTCCATGCCGAGGATGTCGCGCAGCGCGCGCATCTGCGCAGCTTCGTCATCAACGATCAACAGGCGTCCGTCGCTCATGTCAGTGTAGTCCTACAGGGTGCCGAGCGTCTCACTGACAAACCGAAAGTGCTTGTTTTCCAGTGTTGCGAGACAGCATGGATGCGGCCTCCGAGCAAACGATAACACAGCGAATCTAGCTTGATTTTGCGGGACTGTGAGACCGGTCACGTGCTGTCATGGCATCAGCGTGGAAGCTGCCGCGAAGCAGAAATGCATGGTAATAGGAGGGCGCAGCCACTGCTGTGTTCGCCTGCGGCCCCGCAGCTGATGCGCATATCGAAGTGAAAGGATCCGCCCGCACGACCAATAGACCATGACAGACGTAGTGACCGAAACATCCGTGCGCGTGCTTTTCATCGAGGACCTCGAGGTCGATATGGAGCGCGCCCTGTATCAGCTGAAGCGTTCCGGGCTGGTGTGTGAATGGCGGCGGGTGGAGACACGCCAGGCGCTGCTCGAGGCGCTGGATCAATTCGAACCGGACATCATCCTGTCCGATTTCTCGCTGCCGCAGTTCGATGGCATGTCCGCCCTGAAGCTGGTGCGCGAGCACCAGCCGGACGTGCCGTTTGTATTCGTGTCGGGCACCATCGGTGAGGAACGCGCCATCGCGGCGCTGCACGGCGGCGCCGTCGACTACGTGCTGAAGGAGAACATGGCGCGTCTGGCGCCCGCTGTGCGGCGTGCGTTGGGCGATGCGCAGGTCAGCGGCGACCGCCGCCGGCAGGAGGCGCTGATTGCGCGCCTGAACCGTGTGCTGCGGATGCTCAGCGGCGTCAATGGCCTGGTGCTGCGCATCCGTGATCGCACCGAGCTGCTGCGCGAGGTGTGCCGTCTGGCAGTTTCCGCAGGGGGCTACGCCGCGGCCGTCGCTGCGTCCAAGGTGCCGGGGCTGCCCACCATCCAGCCTGTGGCCTGGAGCGGCATAGACGATCGCCTCACCCGCGACCTGTGCGCCTATGTGGCTGAATCCGCCATGAGCGAGTCGGGCGTGGTGGGCAGGGTGGTGCGCACCGGCAAGGAATTTGTGTGCAACAACACCGGCGATGTGGAGGAGACCGCGCAGTTCGATGCGCTGATGATCCGTGCCGGGCTGCTGTCGGTGGTGGTGCTGCCCCTGGTGGTCGACAGCACCTGCATCGGCGTGCTGCTGCTGGCGGCACGCGATTCCGACGTGGTCGGCGAGGAGGAGATGCAGATGCTGCGCGAGGTGGCGGGCAACCTGTCGTTCGGCCTGCAGTATCTGCAACGCGACACGCGCGCGCGCTTCCTGTCGCATTTCGATGCCCAGACCGGTCTCGCCAAGCGTTCGCTGTTCTGCGAGCGGGTGCAGCGCATGATCAGCCGCGACCAGGTCCGCAAACCGCATTACGCCGTGGTGGTCATCGACATCGAGCGGCTGAGTGTCATCAATGATTCCTTCGGTCGCCGTACGGGCGACTTGCTGCTGCAGCATGTGGCCGACCGCATGAAGCGCCACTTCCCGCAGACCGACCAGATCGCCCACTTCGGTGGTGGCACCTTCGCGGCGTTGCGCGCGCAGGGCCTGCGCACCGATGAGGAGATCCGCGCCGTGGCGCAGCAGCAGTCGCAGAAGCTCTTCGGCGAGCCGTTCCGGATCGAAGGCAACACCATCCCGGTGACGGTGCGGGCCGGGTTCGCGCTGTGTCCGGAGCATGGCACCGATGCCACGGTGCTGGTGCAGAACGCCGAGGCGGCACTGCGGCTGGCACGCATATCCGGCGAGCAGCAGCTGCTGTACAGCGCGGTGGCACGCTCGCAGAACGTGGGGCGCCTGGCGCTGGAACATCGCCTGCGCTTCGCGCTGGAGCGGCAGGAATTCGAGCTGCATTACCAGCCCAAGGTCAACGTCGCGACAAGACGCATCGAAGGCGCCGAGGCGCTGCTGCGCTGGCGCAGTCCGGAGGATGGCCTGGTGTCGCCGGGCATGTTCCTGCCGCTGCTGGAATCCATCGGTCTGGTGGCGCAGGTGGGCGACTGGGTCATCCAGCAGGCCGCGCAGGATTGCCGCGACTGGAAGCGCGCCGGCCTGCCGCCGGTGCGTGTGGCCGTGAACATTGCGCCCGCGCAGTTGCGGCATCCGGATTTCGAGAGTGGCTTCATGAGCGCCGTGATGCCCTGGGCCAACGCCGACTGGGGCCTGGACATCGAGATCACCGAAGGAGTGTTGCAGGATGATTCCGCAGCGGAGATCGCGGTGCTGGGCCGGCTGCGCGCGGCCGGTACCCGTATCGCCATCGACGACTTCGGCACCGGCTATTCCTCGTTGAGCCGGCTCGCGCAATTGCCCATCGACACGCTGAAGATCGACCGCAGCTTTGTCAGGCAGGCCTTCGACAGTGCCTCGGGCACCGCCCTGGTGAACACCATCATCGACCTGGCACGGGCTTTCAGCATGACCACGGTGGCCGAGGGCGTCGAGAAGATCGAGGAGCTGGCATTGCTGCAGGGCATGGGCTGCGATCAGTCGCAGGGCTTTCTGCACAGCCGCGGCGTCACGAAGGCCGAGTTCGCTGCCCTGCTGCAACATGGCAAGGGTCCGCTGATCCTCGCGGCCCAGCCCAGCCAGATCGCCCACTGAGCGCGCCGCGCCGTTGGCGCTGGTTACCCATTGGCCCGTAGGTTATATTCCCGGGAATATAAAGCGGGTTTTCGGGGGTTCTCATGAAAGTACGCAGTCTCGTTGCCGCCGCGGCGATCCTCGGCGCTGTCGCAGCGCCTTCCTGGGGCGCCGACGCCAATGCCGGCCGCGCGTATTTCCGCGCCCAGTGTGCGCTCTGCCACAGCGCCGAACCGAATGACAACGGCGGGGCACAAGGCCCGAACCTGCAGGGTGTGCTCGGCCGCCGTGCCGCCGAGGGCACCGGCTTCGGCTACAGCCCGGCTCTGAAGGCCTCCGGCCTCACCTGGAACGATGCGACGCTGTCGCACTTCCTCGAAGCGCCCACCACTGTGGTGCCAGGGTCCATGATGGTCATCCCGGTGCCGCAGCAGTCTGATCGCGACAACCTCGTCGCCTACTTCACGGCGGTGCGCGACGGCACGCTGCGCGCCAACGCCGGGCCCGGTGGTCCTCCGCGGGGTGCCGGCGGTCCGCCGCCCGCCGCGGCGCCGCCGCAGGGTGATGCCGACTGGAAGAAGGATGCGCCAGGCCGCGTCCATCGCATCGATATCAAGAAGCTGCCCGCACCCTATGCGACGGCCTCGTCCACCAATTTCCCGCGCGTGGTACCCAAGCCCGCCGGCGCCGCGCTGAAACTGCCGGCCGGCTTCAAGGCCGATGTGTTCGTCGGCGATCTCACCGGGCCGCGCACCATGCAGGTTGCGCCCAATGGCGACATCTTCCTGGCCGAGACCAACGCCGGACGCATCAAGGTGCTGCGCCCGTCACCGGACGGCAAGACCGCGGCGGTGACCGTGTTCGCGCAGGGCCTGCTGCAGCCATACGGCATTGCCTTCCAGCCAGCCGGTGCCAATCCGCAGTGGGTATACATCGCGGAGAGCAACCGCGTCGTGCGCTATCCCTACCAGGCGGGCGCCACCGTTGCTGCCACCGTGCCGGAAGTGATCATTCCGCAGCTGTCACCGGTGGGCGGCGGTCACTTCACGCGCGACATCGTGTTCGCCCCGGACGGCAAGCGGTTCTGGGTATCGGTGGGTTCACAGTCGAACTTCGCCGAGGACATGCCCAAGAAAACCGCGGCGGAAGCGCGCGCCTGGGATGCGCAGCACGGCCTGGGCGCCGCCTATGGCAACGAAGAGAACCGCGCCTCGGTGCGTGTGTTCGAACTGGGCGGGGATACCAAGGGCCGCACCTGGGCCACGGGCATCCGCAACTGCACGGCGATGACCATGCAGCCGCGCACCAACGACATCTGGTGCACGACCAACGAGCGCGACATGCTGGGCGACGACCTGGTGCCGGACTACGCCACCTCGGTGAAGGAAGGCCAGTTCTTCGGCTGGCCCTGGTACTACATGGGCAAGTATGAGGAGCCGCGCCTGAAAGGCGATCGCCCGGATCTGGCCGGCAAGGCAGTGGTTCCGGATGTGCCCTTCACCGCGCACTCCGCGGCGATGAACATCCTGTTCTACGACAACACCACCGGCACCTCGGCCTTCCCGAAGGAATACCAGGGCGTGCCCTTCGTGGTGCTGCACGGTTCGTGGAACCGTTCGCTGCGCACCGGCCACAAGATCGTCACCATGCCGATGAAGGGCGGCAAGGCCACCGGCTCATATGTGGATTTCCTCACCGGCTTCATCACCGACTCGGGTGATTCCTGGGGACGTCCGGTGGCGATCACGGTTGCCAAGGACGGTTCGATGCTGCTCAGCGACGATGGCGCGAACCTGATTTACCGCATCTCGTACAGCAAGCCCTGAGAGACGCACTTGATGCCAGGCAGACTTGGGCCTGGCTCAGGGAATGCCGAAGCCGTGTCCGCTGAATATCGCGCGGGCGCGGCTGCTGCCTAGAAAGCGGACAAAATCTTCCGCACTGGCGCGGCTTGTGGAGGTTGCGGCGGCCGCATAGGTGATGGGATCGTGCGTATCGGCGGGAAACGCATCGACCACACGGACCTTGGCGTTGCCGCGCGCATCCGTGGCGTAGACGATTCCCAGTGGCGCTTCGCCCAGCGCGACAAAGTTGAGCGCTGAGCGCACATTGTCAGCGGGGATCACGCGGCCGGCGACACTGTCCCAGACTCCCAGTCTCCTGAGCGCCTCTTTTGCATACTTGCCCACGGGCACACTGTCCGGATTGCCGGTGGCGAGCCGTCCGCGTGCCCCCAGTGCCTGCGCAATCGCAAAGCCTGGCGCGATCGAAAGCCTGGTGGAGCTGGCTGCCGGAGCCACAAGCACCAGCGTGTTGCTGGCGACGTCCATGCGGCTGTCCGTCTTGATCAGCTGGCGTTGCACCAGATAGTCCATCCATTGCTGATCAGCAGATACGAATACGGCGGCTGCCGCACCGGACTCGATCTGTCGCGCCAGCGCCGAACTCGCCGCGTATGAGAAGCGCACCGGCATATGCGTCTGCGCGGTGTAGGCCCTGCCCAATTCATCCATCACTTCGGTGAGCGACGCGGCCGCGAAGACAGTGATGCCGGGCTCCGCCGACGTGGCGACGCGCGAGCAGAGCAACAGCAGGCCCAGCAGCAGTGTGGATTTATTCATTGGCGTCCTGGAAAGCTCAGCGCATCCTACGTTATATTCGAAGGGCTATACCGATTGGTGATCCCCCACTTCCTTGCCTGGACTCTCAAGATGAGCAAACCGCAGGCCCATATCCGTCTGGATTTCTCCGGCACTTGTTCTGTTGGGCCAGGCAAGATCGGTTTGCTGGAAGGGATCGAACGCACCGGGTCCCTGTCTGCGGCAGCGCGGGCTTTGGGAATGAGCTACCGCCGGGCCTGGCTGCTGCTTCACAGCACCAATGAAGGCTTCCAGCTACCGGTCGTGGAGCTGTCCGTCGGCGGCAAGGATGGAGGGGGCACCCGCCTTACAGACTTCGGTCGACGGCTCATTGCCGACTACCGCAGCTTCGAAGCGGCGGTGGACGAACTTGCCAGTCGTGCATTCTCTGGCGTCGGCGTAGCCAGCGAATCAGCCCATGAGGCGCAGCGCCTGTATCGGCAGCTGAATCGGCCCGTCCGGCCGAAAGCCAGCTCAAGCAACGGCTGAATCACTGCGCCTCGCTCCAGATGGCCCGTCGAATACGCTATATCCGATCGTATACAGTGACATCTTCACACCACCCCGGGGACCGGACGATGCGAGCCTGCAGCAGCACTGCCCTCACGAGGATCTTGATGGTCTATTCGCTGGCCGGATGGGCGGTGCCCTGCGCCGGTGTCACGGCAGTGGACCGCGCCGGTCCGGACAACGCCCAGCTCGAACCAGTCACCGTTACCGCGCGTCGCCGCGAGGAAGACCTGCAGCGCGTGCCCGCCGCCGTATCGGCGGTGGGCGGGGAGCTGCTCGACAGCACCGGCACCGTCAACACGCAGTCGCTGAGCCAGCTGGTGCCGGCGCTGTATTACAACTCCGCCAATCCGCGCAACACGGCCTACACGATCCGCGGCCTGGGCTCGAACACATTGTCCATCAGCGCCGCCAATGACGGCATCGAGCCGGGCGTGGGGTTCTACGTGGACCAGGTCTATCACGGCCGTCCGGCCACGGCCTCGTTCGACTTCACCGACATCGAGCGCGTGGAAGTGCTGCGTGGTCCGCAGGGCACGCTGTTCGGCAAGAACACCACCGCCGGCGCCATCCACATCATCAGTCGCGAACCCGGTTTCGAACCGGAGGGCACGGGTGAGGTGTCCTTCGGCAACTACGATTTCATGCAGCTGAAGAGCAGCGTCTCCGGCCCGCTCAGCGAGCGCTTCGCCGGGCGCATGTCCGCGCAGCTCACGCGCCGCGACGGGCTGATCCACAACGTGCGCAATGATCGCGACCTGAACACCCTCAACAATGTCGCGCTGCGCGGGCAGCTGCTGTTCGTGGCCAGCGACGACCTCAAGTTACGTCTGATCGCCGATGTCTCGGATCTGGATTCGGCCTGCTGCACGCAGAACTACCTGCGCGTGGGCCGCAGCCTGCGCGCAGCCAACCGGCAGTACTCGGCGCTGGCCGCGGGCCTGGGCTATACGCCGCCCAGCACCGATGTGTATGACCGCCTCACCGATATCGATGCCGACCTGCGCATCGACACCCAGGATGGCGGCGTCGCGCTGATCGCGGACTGGAAACTTGCGCCGGGCACGCTGACCTCGGTCACTGCCTGGCGCTACTGGGACTGGGACGTGGCGAACGATCGCGACTACACCGGCATTCCCATCCAGACCACGCAGCGCATCCCGTCGCGGCAGGACCAGTACAGCCAGGAATTGCGCCTGGCTTCCGATGGCGATGGCCCGCTGAGCTACGTGGGCGGCCTGTATTTCTTCTCGCAGAAGATCACCGGTCGTCCCACCAGCGTCTATGGTGCAGAGGGCGCGTACTGGCTGCTGAGCCAGGCCAATTTCACCGTGCCGATACCGCGCAACCTGCTGGATGGCTATGGCCAGGCAGGCGATTCGCGGTTCGAGATGGACAGCTACGCCGCCTTCGGCGAGCTGAACTACGCGGCCACCTCGAAGCTCACCGCGACGCTGGGCCTGCGCTACACCTATGAGGACAAGGACGGCTCCTATGCCACCACAGTGTCGGGCGGCCCGAGCCTGGCCGCGCTGCCGCTGGCCACCCGCAACGAGCTGAACCGCGCGCGTCTGTCGATCTTCCGCCCACAGAGCTACGTGGCTGCGGACAACGGCGGCAGCCTGTCGGGCCGCGCCAACCTGGCGTACCAGTTCTCCGACGCGCTGATGAGCTATGTGAGTTATGCCTATGGCTACAAGTCCGGCGGCCTGAACATGTCCGGCCTGCCGCTGGATGCGGTGAACCAGCCGGCGCTGGGCACAGCCGTCATCAAGGACGAGCGCAACAAGACCTTCGAACTGGGCCTGAAGGCGAGCCTGCCGCAAGGCCGCGCCACGGTGAACCTGGCGGCCTTCCATACCGTGGTCGCGGATTACCAGTCCAACATCGTCTCCAGCCTGGAGACCGCTGCCATCCGCTCCTATCCCTCGAACATCCCCGAGGTGAAGATCAAGGGTGCAGAGATGGACCTGGCCGCGGTGCTGTTCAAGGGCTTCACGCTGCGCGCCTCGGCCGCCTACGCGCTGGGCGTGGATTCAGACTATGCGAATGGCCCGTGCCCGCTGGAATTGCAGACTGCCGCCACGGTGGCCTGCAACCTCACGGGCAAGCGGCTGGGAGGACTGTCCCGCTGGGTGGGCTCGCTGGGCTTCGACTACCTGACCCCGGCTGGCGACGGCCAGTTCGAGGTGCACGCTGACATGAACGCCCGCAGCCGCTACAACAGCGACATGTCGCTGTCGCAGTACACCTGGATCGGCGGCTACGGCGTGGTGAACGCCAGCGTCGGCTACCAGTTCAACAAGGGCTGGGCGATCGATGTGTTCGCGCGCAACCTGCTCGACAAGGATTACCTCACGGCGCTCACCATCCAGACCGGCAATTCCGGGCTGATCCTGGGCCAGCCCAGTGACCCGCGGCTGGTGGGCGTGAGGATCCGCACGGCGTTCTAGTGCCTGGTGCGATGGACCCTCGAGTGTGCGAGGCTTTCCGGCATGAACCTGCTCGCCGCCATGCGCTACCTCGTTGCCCTGGACAAGCACCGGCACTTCGGGCGCGCCGCGCAGGCCTGCCACGTCACCCAGCCCGCGATGTCCAACGCGCTGCGCGCCCTCGAGGACGAGTTCGGCGTGGCGATCGTGAAACGTTCGCGCGTCTACGGCGGCCTCACTCCCGAGGGCGAGTCGGTACTGGCCACGGCGCGCCGCATGCTGCAGGACGTGGAGCAGTTGACGCAGGACCTGCGCAGCACGGATGCGCATCCCGCCGGGCAACTGCGGCTGGCCGCCGTGCCCACCGCCGTGCCGCTGCTGTCGCTGTTCGCGGCGCTGCTGCGCCGCCGGCATCCGGGCATCTCGCCCGTGGTGCTGGCCATGAGCTCACCGGACATCGAGCGGCATCTGGAGGATCTGTCGCTGGATCTGGCGCTGGGCTACATGGAGCGCGCGCAGGAAAGAACAGGGCGGTTCCTCACCTGGCCGCAGGCGCTGGAGCGTTATTTCCTGCTGCGGCGTGCCGCGGGGCCGGCGGCGGAGCGCCTGCGCATGGGTCCGAGCATGGCGTGGGCGGAGGCGGCCACCTATCCGCTGTGCCAGCTCACCGGCGAGATGCACAACCGCGCCATCGTGGACCGCGCGCTGTATCCGGACGGCGTGCCTCCCACCCCCGCCATCGAAACCAATTCCGTGCTGACACTGGCACTGACCGTCGCGGTCGGTGACGTCGCAGCCATCCTGCCCGGAGCAATGATTGCCGCCGTGCGCAGCGAAGGCGAACTCGAGGCACTGCCGCTGGTGGAGCCGGATATCCGTACTTCCATCGGGTTCCTGTCGCTGGCAGAGAACCGCCCCTCGCGCACGGTTCAGGCCGCGCTGGAGCTGATGCAGGATCCGGAATGGATCGCGCAGCTGGATCAACACAGCGGTGCGCTGCCGGCGTAGCGGGCGCGCGCACTACTGGCGGCGTAAGTAACTGCCGCCGTGATTCAACGCCTGAATGGATCCATCCGAGCGAGTGATTTGACCCGCAGGGCGCCTGGCGCGAGCCTGCATGCATGAGCGATGAATGCGGCAAGGTCGAGTGCTACAAGGGTCCGGCGGGTGGCTGGGGCGCGTTGAACAGCGTCAAGAACGCGCTGCTGCGGCAGGACATTCCCATCAAGGGTGCAAAGACGCTGCTGTCGGCCAACCAGCCAGACGGCTTCGATTGTCCTGGCTGCGCCTGGCCGGATCGCAACCACGCCTCCACCTTCGAATTCTGCGAGAACGGCGTGAAGGCCGTGGCCGCCGAGGCCACCGCACGTCGCGCCACGCCCGAACTGTTCGCGCAGCACACGGTGACCGAGCTTGCGGCGCATAGCGACTTCTGGCTGGAAGACCAGGGCCGTCTCACGCATCCGCTGGTCTACGACGCAGCGTCCGACAAATACCTGCCGATCGAGTGGGATGCCGCGTTCGCGATGATCGCCGGGCACCTGAACGGGCTGCCGGATCCGGACCAGGCAATCTTCTATACCTCTGGTCGAACCAGCAACGAAGCGGCCTTCCTCTACCAGCTGTTCGTGCGCGAGTACGGCACCAACAATTTCCCCGACTGCTCGAACATGTGTCACGAGCCCAGCGGCAGCGCCATGCGCGCCCAGGTGGGCATCGGCAAGGGCACCGTGACGCTCGAGGATTTCGAGCACGCCGATGCCATCTTCGTGTTCGGCCAGAACCCCGGCACCAACCATCCGCGCATGCTGGGCGAGCTGCGGGCCGCCAACAAGCGCGGCGCGCGCATCGTCAGCTTCAACCCCATGCGCGAGCGCGGCCTCGAGCGTTTTGCCGATCCGCAGGACAAGCTCGAGATGGCAACGCTGGGTTCGAGCCCCATCAGCACGCACTATTTCCAGCTGCGCGGCGGCGGCGATCTGGCCGTGGCCACCGGCATGATGAAGCGCCTGCTGGAGCGCGAGGATGCGGGCGAAGCACTGCTCGACCGCGCGTTCATCGCCGAGCATTGCGCGGGCTTCGAGCAGGTAGCCGCGCAGCTGCGCGCGCAGGACTGGAACGAGATCATCGAGGAATCCGGCCTGTCGCTCGAGCAGATCCATGCCGCTGCCGATGTGTACTGCGGCGCGAAGAGCGTGATCTTCTGCTGGGGCATGGGCATCACGCAGCACCGGCATTCCGTGGCCACCATCCAGATGCTGATCAACCTGCTGCTGATGCGCGGCAACATGGGCCGGCCCGGCGCCGGCGCCTGCCCGGTGCGTGGCCACAGCAATGTGCAGGGCGACCGTACCATGGGCATCTGGGAGAAGGCCCCGGAGGCCTTCCTCGATCGCCTGGGCCAGGTGTTCAATTTCACGCCGCCGCGCCGGCACGGCTACGACACCGTGGAGTCCATCAAGGCCATGCGCGACGGCCATGCCAAGGTGTTCTTCGCCATGGGTGGCAACTTCGCGGCCGCGACGCCCGATACGCCGGAAACCTGGAAGGCGCTGCGCCGCTGTGCGCTCACCGTGCATGTCTCCACCAAGCTCAATCGCAGCCACCTGGTGCATGGCCGGGAGGCATTGATCCTTCCCTGCCTGGGTCGCACCGAGATGGATGTGCAGGCCGGCGGCACGCAAGGCGTGACGGTGGAGGACTCGATGAGCATGGTGCACATGTCGGCGGGCATCAATCCGCCGGCCTCGCCGCAGCTGCTGTCCGAGCCTGCCATCGTGGCGCGGCTCGCCGCGGCCACCATCGGCTCGCGCAGCAGCACCCGCTGGACCTGGCTGGTGCAGGATTACCGCCGCATCCGTGACCTCATCGAGCAGGTGTTCCCGGATTTCCATGACTTCAACATCCGTCTGAAGAAGCCCGGCGGCTTCCGTCTCTACAACGGCGCCAGCGAGCGCGTGTGGAAGACGGCCAATGGCCGCGCAAATTTCGTCATGCACGCCGTGCCGCGCGACACCCCCATCCACCGTGCCCGCGCCCGCATCAAGGACGCCATCGTCTTCACGCTGCAGACCACCCGCTCGCATGACCAGTACAACACCACCATCTATGGCCAGGACGACCGCTATCGCGGCGTGTTCGGCCAGCGTCGCGTGGTGTTCATCAACCGCGAGGACATCCGCGCGCTGGGCATGAAGGACGGCCAGTGGGTGGACCTGCTCACCGTCTGGGACGATGGCCAGGATCGCCGCGCCGACCGCTTCCGGCTGGTGGCCTACGACATTCCGCGCGGCAACATTGCGGCGTACTATCCCGAGACCAATCCGCTGGTCCCGCTGTCCTCGGTGGCGCTCAACGCCGGAACCCCGACCTCCAAGTCGATTCCGGTGCTGCTGGTGCCGCACCAGCACGGCCAGGACGAAGCGGAGACGGGCACGCGTGAGGAGGAGCTCGCCGCCACGGTGTGATGGTGCGCCCCCGCCCGCGGCCCGGATCAGGGCAGGGGGGCAGGTGGACGAAATCGATCCGTTGAGCGCGGCTATTCTCTCGCTGCTGGTGGAGGCACCGGCAGTCGGCGGTGTGTCGCTGCCCCGCATAGGCAAGCGGCTCGGTCTCAGCGCCAGCGTGCTGCTGCGGCACCTGACCCTCATGGGCGATGCCGTGATTGGCGGCCAGCAGGGCCCGGGCTGGGTGCGGGTGGTGCAGACCGAGGACCGCTGGGTTGTGCATATCACCGCCGCCGGCCGCGCCGCCGCGCAGCAGCCGGAAGGTCCCTAACCGAAAGTGAAAGCGTAGGCTTCGGCGCCGGCGTCCAGGAACTCGATCTGGAAGCGCCGCTCAGCGATGGCGCCTTGCTGGCGGATGAGCTGGAACAGGCGCTGGCTGTCGATGCTGCCGTAGCCCTGCGCATCCACATCCATGCCGTGGTCCGCGCCGGGCGGCTGGCCATCCAGCGTGACGCGGAAGCGGATGGGCTTGCCGGCAGCGCCCGGACCCAGCACCAGGTGCAGGTCGCGGGCATGGAATACGTAGGTGATACGCGCGCCGCGGCTCTGGGCAGCGGCCTGTTGCAGGCCGATCTGCCACTGTCCGGCCAGGCTCCATTCATTCAGCGCTGGCATACCATCGGTGTATTCATGCATGGCATCGCGCACCGCGCCACCTGGTGACACCAGGCCTTTCGCGCGCTGGTAACCCAGGTAAGTTTCCGGGGACAGCACGTTGGCATGATCGGCGGCCGCAGCGGCGCCCGTGGCACGCACCTCTACCAGCGCCGTCGGTGCCTCGGCGCCAGCTTCGGCGAGCAGCCGCTGGATCATGCGCTCGGATTCGTCATAGCCACCCTCACCGAAATGCAGATGGCGCAGCCTGCCGGTGGCGTCGAGAAAGAAATGCGCCGGCCAGAAGCGGTTCTGGAAGGCGCGCCACACGGCGTAGTCGTTGTCGAGCACTACCGGGTATTCGATCTGCAGGTCGCGCGTGGCGCGCCGCACATTGTCGGTCACGCGCTCGAAGGCAAACTCCGGCGTGTGCACGCCGATGACCATGAGCCCAGCAGCGCGGTACTTGGCGTACCAGGCGCGTACATACGGCAGGGCACGCAGGCAATTGATGCAGGAGTAGGTCCAGAAATCGACCAGCACCACCTTGCCCTTGAGCGCCGCCATATCCAGCGGCTGTGAATTCAGCCACGGCCCGCCACCCGCGAAGGAGGGCTGGATATTGGGCAATGGCTGCGCTGGTGAAGTTCCGCTGCCCGGCGTTGCCCTGCCGGCACTGCCAGCGCCGGCGCGCTCCAGCAGCGCCTGCTCGATACGGTTGGTGGAGGCCGTGGACAACCTGGCGAGCATGCCTGTATCCAGACCGAAGAAGATGGCGATGGCCGACACCAGCACCAGCACACCCAGCACGCGCCGCAGTCCTTCTGTGGCACCCAGACCCGACTTCAGCGCCGCGAACACCCGTGCGCCTGCCAGCAAGGCCAGTGCCAGCGCCGTGGCTGCCCCCAGCGCATAGGCGAGCAGCAGCAGCGAGGTCTTCGTGCTCGTGCCCTGCAGGGCGGCGGTGCCGAAGATCAGCCCCAGGATGGGACCGGCGCAGGGGGCCCACAGCAGGCCGGTGGCAACGCCCAGTGCCAGGGATGCCAGCACCCCGTGGCGGTCACCGGCGGGCGCCGCGGTCTGTGTCAGGCGGTTGCCCAGCGCCACGAAGGGCTGCGACAGGCGCGTGGCCAGTGCCGGCCACAGCAGCGCGAGGCCGAACAGCGCCATCACCACCAGCGCCACATGGCGGCCGATGCGGTTGGCCGTGACGGCCCAGTCGCCAACCACCGCAGCCAGGCTGCCCACCAGGACAAACGCGCCGGCCATGCCCAGCAGCAGCGGCAGCCCATGTGAGATGAAGCGCCGGTCCGAACGGGCCAGCACGAAGGGCAGCACCGGCAGGATGCAGGGACTCAGGATGGTGAGGATGCCGCCGAGGTAGGCGACCAGCAGCAGTGCCATGGCGAGACGGACCTGTGGGGTTCTAGAACCAGAGCGACAGGAAGAACTGCAGTACGTTCGCGTCCAGTGAGTACAGTGGTTCGGTACCCGGCTCGGCAGTGCCGGGCGGGAACTGCCGCAGGTCGCGGAATTTCGAGTAATCGACCATCAGATGGTTGATGCGCAGGTTGGCAGTGCCGCGCTTGAGCCACGGCGCCCAGGCCAGCGGCAGCTGGTACGCAACGCCCAGGCCGACGGTCTGGCTCTGCAGCGCCGAGGTTTCCTTGTCGCGCGCCATGAAGTTCTGCGCATCGGGATACGGGAACAGGTCGCTGAAGAAGTTGGCGCTGTTCTGGCGGTAGTAGCGGTACGAGCCGGTGAATATCCAGCGATCTTTCAGGGGCTGCGTGTATTCGACGCCAGCGGTGTGCGCGTTGATGCCCCAGGTGTCCGTATAGAAGCGGTATTGCCCCTCCAGCGCCGCGCGCCAGGGCAGGAAATACTTCAACCTTGCAGAGCCCGCGGTGCCGGTGCGTGTGCGCGGGAACACCTCTGGCGCACGGGTATAGCTGCCCGTCTGGTTCACATAGCGCATGAAGCGGTACGGGTTCTGCAGGTACCCCTGCTCGGTGACGGCCTCGAAATTCAGTGACAGCAGCATGCTGCGTGTCAGCACCTGCGTAAGTCCGGCCCGGTAGTTGCGCCGCTCGATCTCGTCGGCGAAGTCAGGATCCACCGAGCTGCCGATCTTGTCGCGGCCCTGCGAGTAACCCAGGCTCACCGTGGTGAGGTCGCCGAACATGTCCTGGCTCACCCCCACCGTCCAGGTGTTGGCCTTGTAGTCGTTCTCTTTGCTGGTCAGGTAGCTGGCGGAGTAGGTGGACTTGCCGCGCAGGTAATCCACACCCACGCTCTTCTGCTCGCGCCGCTCCGCGTAACGGCTGGCGCCGGACACCACCACGTCGATCGAGGCGCTGCTGATGTTGTCGACGTAGTAGCTGGCGGTGGCCGAGACCGAATCACCGAAACCCTTGCGCACCAGCACCGAGGGCCCATCGACGGTGATGCCGCCACCCGAATAGCGGTGGTACATCAGGTCGGCGCGATCTTCCGGCAGCACCGCTGCCTGTGCGGTCGCTGCGGTGAACAGCAGCACCGCCGCCAGCAGGCGTGGCAGGCGCATCACGTGCAGCCGCAGCCGCCGCCCGCGCCGCCGGTCGCGCCCTTGGCGCCCTCGCGGACCTCGAACACATGGTCCATGTATGAGGACGACACCGGGTCCCGGTCGATGGACATGATGGGGTCGGCCAGCCGCTCGCGCTCGTAGGGCTTGACCCAGGGTTCGATGGGGGCGCAGGCCGGGAGCGCGAGCATCGCGATCCCCGTCAGCAGCAGCAGCCGTGCTCCCTTCGTCACCTTGTGTCTTCCTATTCGCGCACCAGGGCGCGGATCTGGTCGAGATACTCGTTTTCGTCGCCGGCCTTGTAGCCGCGATGCAGCCAGCGCATGTTGCCTTTGCGGTCGATTATCACCGTGCTTGGCATGCCCGACACCTGGTAAAGCTTACTCACTTCGCTCTTGGTGTCGAACAGTATCGGAAAAGTGACAGGGGTCGACTTCAGCCAGTCGACAGCAAGCTGCGAATCCGGCTCCACGTTCACGCCGAGCATCGTGAAGCCCATGGCCTTGTACTTGGCATGCAGCTTCTCGAGGATGGGCATCTCCGTGCGGCACGGTCCGCACCAGCTGGCCCAGAAATTGATCATCACCACCTGGCCCTTGTACTGGTCCAGTGAGATCGGCTTGCCGGCCATGCTGTTCAGGTTGAACAAGGGGGCAGGGCCGGCAGGGGGCGCCACGGCCATGGCCGGCACGGCAACCAGCGCTGTCAGCAGCACGGCACGCAGGGAATGGATGAGCTTGCTCATGGAAACCGCCTCTCTGATCAGAAGAACGCGGTCGCTCCGATCGTGGCGCCAAGATTGTTGGTGAGCTTGTCCCGGCCGAGCAGGTCGGAGCGGAAGACGCGATCCTGCACGTCGATGTGGATCGCCAGCCAGTCCGTCGGCAACAGGCGGTAGCCCGCGCCGAAGTTCACCGTGAATCTCTGGTCACCGGCGAACTTGGTGCTGCCGATGCCGCCCAATACATAGAGCGCGCTGTTCATGGCGAGACTGCGACCGATATATACCTCGCCAGGGAGCAGGTTGTACCCCAGCGAGAGGCTGTAGTACGTGAAGCGTCTCTCACTGGGCGTAAGCAGCTGCACATTGCCGCCCAGGGTCTCGTAGCTGGTCTGGCCAGCCTTCGAGCGGCCGAAGTTTCCCTGGAAGAAAATATCTTCTGTCACATGGTAGGCGACGCTGATGCCGTAAACCGGGTTGGTGCCGAAATCCTCGATCGACAGGGCGCCGTACTGGGCACCCAGTTCGATGTTGTCCGCGTCGATCTTCGCGACCTTGATGCGGCGCCGCGCCACTTCCGGCTCGATCACCCGCGGATCTTCAGCCGATGGCTCCTCATCTGCGGGGGTGACCGGCTCCTCCGAGGCGGTCCTGTCGGGGCCGCCCCATGGCCAGCGCAGCGAGGCGCAGCCGGGCAGCGCCAGCGCCAGCAGGCTCAGAAGAAGAACGCGAGCGACATTTTCCATTCGTTGATCTCCTCATTCTCGTTGCGGCTGGTGAACACCATGTGGTGCCGGTATTCGCCGCGTACGAAGAATCGTCTTGTCATGTAGAAACGCAGGCCGGCGCCGACGTAGGCCGTCTGGTCATTGCGGTCCGCCGGTACCACCAGCGTGGATTTCGGTTCGATCCAGATCATGCCGGTGCCTATGGTGACCAGCGGCGAGATGCGCCATTCGGGCGCGAACACATGCGTGAGCCCCAGCTCCGCCGCATAGCCGTTGCTGGCATCGCCCAGGAACTGCGTGCCCGTCAGCTCCAGCTGCAGCTGCGGGTTGAACGAGAAGCCCAGGTAGCCGCCGATCAGGGTGGCGCCGCCGTAGTCACCGGCGCCCATGCCCAGTTCCCAGCGATGGGCAGTGAAGCCCTGGCGGTTGCCCAGGTCGAAATTGAACGGGCTGCCATCGGCCAGCAGCGTCTTCATCATTTCCCGCTGGTGCGTCCAGCCTTCGATGCCCCGTTGCGTGCGGACGCGGAACCACTCGGTGCGCCGGTACAGCACCTCCACCTGATCGCCGCGCGGCACCACGTGGAACACGGCATAGCCCCGGCCCGGGCCCTCGTGCAGCTCGAGAAATGGTTCCGCAACCGTCACCTGCAACAGCTGCGCGGCCTCGGGAGCTGCCGCGGCCGCTGCGGACAGCGGCATCAGCAGCAGCCAGAGCAGCGCGAGCAGGACGCTAGTTGACCGGGACGGCGGGATCGAATGGATTGTTGAAATACTGCGCACCAATGTCGACCCACTCAGAGATCAGTCTCAATTCCGCCGGAGTCAGCGTGTTCCTATGATCGAACGTCCCGCTGCCATCGGCAAATCTGTTGAAGAACCGCGTCGAGCCACGCGCGTTGGAGGCGGCCAGCGACGCCGCCACGCGCACCGGCACCAGCAACGGGTTGCCCTGGTCGTCCAGGCCGCCATCCACCAGGCGGTCCTGCAGCACGCCGCCCACCAGCTCCTGCTCATTGTCACCCCGCAGCAGCTCCTCGTAGGCATTCTTGTGCTGGGGCACCTGCTGCGAGTCGCCATCCGACAGATCCAGCTGGCCGGCAGGCACCTGCGCGGCGGCATTCACTACGCTGGTCGGGCCATGGCAGTTGGTGCAAGTGCCGGCGCCGCGGTCCACCGCCCACAGTGGATGGATGTGCTGCGCGTAGTTGATCACGATGCGGCAGGTGCTGCTCCAGCTGGCAATGCAGCTGGTGCGCACCGGCGCTGCCGTGGTGAACCCCGTGGCCGCCGTGTAGGTGTAGGCAAAGGAGGCATCTGCCGGCCGCACCGCCGGATTGGTCCACACGTCGTCGTACACCACATTGACGCTGGGGATCTGCGAGCACAGCGTGCCGGCGACGCAGGTGGTGCGCGCCCGCGCCTGGGCCATGGTGTCACCGCCCAGTGCGTTCGCCGCGGTGGCCGGCAGCGTGTTCGGGAAGGGCGCGCCGCTGGTGGCAGCGCCGGTCCAGGCAATGGGGTTGCTGGTGCCATCGCGGCCATGCGCCGGATTGGCGGTGCCGACCTGCTGGTGGCAGCCGTTGCAGCGCCGCACCTCACCCGGACGCAGCTGCAGCCAGGCCCGATGGGCGCCGAACAGCCGGCGGCCATTCTTGTCCAGCACCGAGATGACAAAGGCCACGTCCGCCGGCACGCGCACCGACACCGACCCGTCCGGCTCGATGGGCACATAGCCCAGGATCTCGCGCATGAAGTTGGAGACGCCGAAGGCCGAGTTGTCGATGTCCGGGAAGCCGAGGTCGTCATCGCCGATCGACACGGCCTTCTCCAGGCGCAGGAACCGCGCCGGCCGCAGGTCTGCCGTACGCTGCGCCGGGTCGGCCAGCATGGCGAGGCTGGTGGCGCCGGCATTGCGCAGGGTGCCGTCGAAGTCGTAGACGCTGCGGATCTCCAGCAGTCCCACGCCATCGCCTACCAGTGCCGGCTGGAAATCATCCCCCGCCAGCGTGTGGTCGAGCCGCGTCACGGGCGGGGTGCGTGGCTGGGCTGCGACCAGATCCGTGATCATCACGCCTTCCACCGGCTGGAACAGCGGCTTGAAGGTATTGTCGGCGGGATCGAACACGAAGGCGCTGTACAGCGGTGGTGCGGTCTGCACATCCGGCGCAGCCAGGCGCTGCGGCGTGCAGGGCACGATGGCTGTGGGGCTCACGCTTGCATCGATGAGCCGGCACAGCGACCAGCTCACCAGCAGCCGGTTCGTGCCATCCCACAGCGGGAACGCGGAGCGGAAGCGGCCACCCGGGGAAGGTCCTTCGATGGTGGAGACCTCGTTCGGCGTGGCGCGGGATTGTGCCGGGCCAGCCATGCCGGCGGACGCCGTCAGCGGCTGGGTGTTCTCGACATAGGTCCCGGTGTCGATCATCACCAGATCGCCGCCGAAATCCGTGTCGGTGTACGGCCGCACCAGCGTGAGGATGCGGCCATTCTGCATCTCGCGCGGCCGGCTGAACTGGATGGTCGCAGGGCCGTTCGCGCCGGCGGTGCCGGTCTGGTGGCTGCGGGAGCCGTACAGCAGCTGCAGGTTGGTGCCATCCGGGTTGGCGGTATACAGATGCATGCCCCGGCCGGTGGCGCCATCCCAGCGGGTGAATACCACGCGGCCATCCGCCAGCACGGAAGGCCACAGGTCATGGCTCTGGTTGAAGGTGATCTGGTGGATGTTGGTGCCGTCGGCATCCATCACGTGCAGCACGAACGCGCTCTCGCTGCGATCATCGGTCTGGGCCTCGAAACCCGGCTTGCCCTCGTCGCGCAGGATGGCCTGCGACTGCCGCTGGCGCGTTGATGAGAACAGGATGCGGCCGTCGGGCAGATACTGCGGTGCGATGTCATTGCCGGCCGCTGCATCGATGTCGGAGCGGATCACCCGGTGCAGGTCATCGGTGGTGATGGCGTATTCCCATACCTGCCAGTTGGGCGGGTCTTTTTCGTCCTGGTCCGCGTCGAGCGGACCGCGCATGGCGAAGACAATCCTGCGGCCGTCGGCCGATACGTCAACATCCTTGATGTCGTAAAGCCTGGTTCCCGTCACCCGCTCGGTGATGTTGCGCTCCACCGAAGAGGGCGAAGCGCGGTCGCGGAAGAACAGATCCGCATCCGCCGACGTGTCGCGCTGCGCACGCAGGTCGTCCTGTTCCTCGGGAATGGTGCGTTTCACATACGCAATGGGGAAGTCGACGGTGCCGGGATCGGCCGCCTGGCCACCGCCGATATCGACGCTGCCGCCGCTGCTGCATGCACAAAGGGTTATCAGCGCGACAAACGGCAGCGCAAGGTTCCGGAAGGTGTTCACGTTCTGTCTGGTTCCTGTACCCGTAACGCGGGCCGAATAACGCTAAGTAGTCCGTGGATGCGCCGCGCGCTGTGACGCAGTGCGCATGTTGATGGGTAAATCATAGCTTTGCGAACTTAATCGGTGTGATGTCTGTCGAGCGCGACGTCTGTGCTTTGAGACATTGCACGGCAGCCGCCAAGGATGGGTAGATTTGCGCCAGGGGAAACTGACCGCGCCAGCAGGTGCGGCTCGCAAAGGACGGGTCTCGATGAAACCACTACACCTGGGCAGAAGCCGGGCCGCAGCTGCGGCAGCACTGGCGCTGTCGCTGTGCGCGGCGGGTCTCGTCCATGCCGGCGCGCGCGACCAGGCCAAGCGCATCCACGACCGCATCGCGGGCGTGCCTCCGACGGCGGCCGTGCTCGACCAGATGTCGGCACTGGTGGCCAGCGGCGATGCGCAGGGCGCGGCGCGCATCGCCATGCAGAGCAAGAGTTTCTACACCACGACGCTGAAGAACTGGATCACGCCGTGGACCAACCGTGACCAGACGGTGTTCGCACCGCTCAACGACTACACCGCCACAGTCATCGGCATGATCCGCGACGACGTTGATTATCGCGAGGTGCTCTCTGGCGACATCCTCTATATCGGCGGCAGCGGCCTGCCGGCCTACTCGCCGGCCAACAACAGCCTGTACGAGCAGCTCGAGGACGAGGACCGCGACCTGAGCAGTGCAGCGGTGCTGGTGCGCAGTACACAGTCCGCGCACACCGGCATTCCGGCCGCCGCCACGGCGGGCGTGATGACCACGCGCGCCGCGGCGCAGGCGTTCTTCATTGCCGGCACCAACCGCGCAATGTTCCGCTTCACGCTGATGAGCCAGATGTGCAAGGACATGGAGCAGGTGCAGGATGTGCACCTGCCACCGGACCGCATCCGCCAGGATGTCAGCCGCTCGCCGGGTGGCGACAGCCGCATCTTCCTGAACAGCTGCATCGGCTGCCACAGCGGCATGGATCCGCTGGCGCAGGCCTTCGCCTATTACACCTTCAACGAAACCACCGGCCGCATCGAATACACCGACGGCAAGGTGCAGCCGAAATACCTGATCAACCAGGACAACTTCAAGCCCGGCTATGTCACGCCCAATGACGGCTGGAACAATTACTGGCGCCAGGGTGCCAACACGGTGCTTGGCTGGTCGGCCAGTGGCGGCAGCGGCAATGGCGCCAAGTCGATGGGTGGGGAACTGGCCAACAGCACGCAGTTCGCGCGCTGCCAGGTCGAGAAGGTGTTCCGCACCGTGTGCCTGCGCCCCCCCGTGAACGCCACCGACCGGGGCAAGGTCAACGACATCATCTCCGTGTTCCGCAACGGCTATCGCGTCAAGGACGTGTTTGCCGAGACCGCGGCCTACTGCAAGGGGCAATAACGGTGCGCACCAACATGAAGACTCTGCGCCTCGGTCTCGCCGCTGCCATCCTCGTGCTGCTCGCCGCCTGCGGCGGCGGGGCTGAGACCACGGTCAATCCGAATACGTTGCCGCCTGCGGTGAACGACTACACCGGCCCGGCGCCACAGACTGCGGACGTCCAGTCCTTCCGCATCAACTTCTGGCAGAACGTGAAGGCGAGCAACCGCTGCGGGGGCTGCCACAATGCCACCGGCCAGGCGCCGCGCTTCGCGCGCAACGATGACGTCAACCTGGCCCATGCCGAAGCGCTGCCGCTGGTGAACCTGACGCAGCCGGACCAGTCGCGGCTGGTAGCCAAGGTGGCCGGCGGCCACAACTGCTGGCTGACCAGCAACGCAGCCTGCGCCGACATCCTGGTCACCTGGATCCGCAACTGGGCGGGCTCGGCCGCCGGCGGCGGCACGCAGATCCCGCTGCAGGCGCCGACCGATCAGGTGGTGGGCTCGAGCAAGACCTTCCCGGATTCCCCGGCACTGTTCCAGTCGACCATCTGGCCGCTGGTGCGCGGCGCCGGCCAGTGCCTGGGCTGCCATGTACCCAATGCCACGCCGCCGCGGCAGCCGCAGTCGCCATTCTTTGCCAGCGCCGATGTGAACGAGGCGTATGCGGCCGTGCAGGCTAAGATCAATCTGGACGATCCGTCGCTGTCGCGGCTGGTGCTGCGCCTGCGCGAGGAGAGCCACAACTGCTGGACCTCCAGCTGCGCCAATGACGCCAACGCCATGCAGGCGGCGATCACGGCCTTCGCCGGCAGCATCCAGCCCACGCAGATCGATCCGGCGATGAAGGTCAGCCGCGCGCTGCGCCTTTATGACGGCACGGTGGCCGCGGGCGGCAATCGCTACGAAGCCAACACCATCGCCAAATACGAGTTCAAGACCGGCGAGGGCAGCACCGTCTTCGATACCAGTGGCATCGATCCGGCGCTGAACCTTTCCATGGACGGCGATGTGCAGTGGATGGGTGGCTGGGGCATCAACATCGGACCGGCCGGCGGCAAGGCCTTCGGCACGGCCGGTGCGAGCAGCAAGCTCGCCAACCGGCTGAAGGCAACCGGCGAGTATTCGATCGAGGCCTGGGTTGCGCCTGCCAACGTGACGCAGGAAGACGCGTACATCGTGAGCTATTCCGGCGGCGTGATGGCACGCAACGTGACCATCGGCCAGCGTGCCTACCAGTACGAAGTGCTGGCGCGCGCCAGCACCACCGGCGCCAACGGCGCACCGGCGCAGCTGACGCGCGATGCCGACCGTGATGCGCAGGCCTCTTTGCAGCATCTGGTGCTCACCTATGACCCGGTCAACGGCCGGCGCCTTTACGTGAATGGCAACTTCACCGGCGATGCCGACCCGCGCGGCGGCGGCACGCTCGCCGACTGGGACAACACCTTTGCGCTGGTGCTGGGCAACGAGACCTCCAACAACCGCAAATGGTCAGGCGTGATCCGCTTCGTGGCCGTCCACGAGCGGGCGCTGACTGCCGAGCAGGTACAGCAGAACTTTGCCGCCGGTGTGGGTGAGCGGTATTTCCTGCTGTTCAACGTGGCGGCGCTCACCGGCGTGCCGCAGGCCTACATCATGTTCGAGGTGAGCCAGTACGACAGTTACAGCTACCTGTTCGGCAAGCCCACCTTCATCAGCCTGGATCCGAATGCGCGCCCCGGCTCGGTGCCGATCCAGGGCCTGCGCATCGGCGTCAACGGCAGCGAAGCCCCGACGGGCCAGGCCTATGCCAACCTCGACATCAGCGTCACCGCTGCCAACTACGCGCCAGGCAAGGGCCAGCTGCTGGCCGAGGTGGGCACCGTGGTGGGTCTGCAGAAGGGGCCGGCGGGCGATGTGTTCTTCCTGAGCTTCGATCGCATCGGCAGCAACACTTTCGCGCGCACGCCCGTGACGGGCGTCGAGAGCGCGCCGGTCGACCTGCCGGCGCAGTCCGATATCGGCGTGCGCACCTTCGAGCAACTGAACCAGAGCATGTCGCGCATCACGGGTGTACCCACCACCAATGCAGGCGTGCGTGCCACCTACCTGCAGGTGCAGCAGCAGCTGCCGCCGGTGCCGGCCATCGAGACCTTCCTGGCCTCACACCAGACCGGTGTGGCGCAGCTGGCCATCAAGTACTGCTCGGAAATGGTGAACAACACCCAGTGGCGCACCGATTTCTTCGGCGCCGGCCTGAGCCTGGCTGCCGCGCCCGCCGCGCAGTTTGCAGGCGCCGGCAAGGACATCCTGGTGGCGCCGCTGCTGCAGAAGGCGGTCGGCCTCAATCTGGCAAGCCAGCCGGCAGACAGCGATGTGCGCGCCGAGCTTGAGGCGCTGATCGACAAGCTGGCTGCCAAGCCGGGCGCGAGCAGTGCAAACGTGGCGAAGGCGGCCTGTGCCGCAGCGCTCGGCAGCGGCGTTCTGTCGATTCTCTAAAGGATCCAGCCAACATGCGTTACATCCGCAAGATTCCCAGGGGTCGTGGCCTGAATGAGCCGCTGCTGTTCGGCGATCATCGCCGGCCGGTCACGCGTCGCGACTTCCTGTCCGCGGGCCTGGTCACCGGCAGTGCCTCGGTCATGGTACCCGGGGTGTTGGGCTTGCTGGCGGCGCGGGGTGCGCATGCAGACGTGCTGGCGGACCTCGCCCCGATCGGATCCAGCGGCTGCGGCATCACCGGCGGCGCCGGCAAGATCCCTTTCATCGCCTTCGATCTGTCCGGCGGCGCGAACATCGCCGGCTCCAATGTGCTGATGGGTCGGCAGGGTGGGCAGCTCGACCTGCTGACGACCGCCGGCTATTCGAAGCTGGGCCTGCCCGGCAACATGACGCCGGCTGATCCACTGTTCGTCGACCAGACCTATGGACTGGCCTTCCATTCCGACAGCGCCTTCCTGCGCGGCATGAACCTGCGCGCGCAGGCGGCGACGCGCGCCGGCACCAACGGCGCCGTCATTGCGGCGCGTTCGGAAAACGATACCGGCAACAATCCGCACAATCCGATGTATGGCATCGCCCACACCGGCGCCAAGGGCGAATTGCTGACATTGATCGGTTCGGTCAGCTCCGACTCCGGCGGCAACTCGATGGCGCCGGCCGCCATGGTTGATCCACAGGTGCGGCCCACCAAGGTCGACCGCGCCAGTGACGTCACGGGCCTGGTGGATACGGGCGAGCTCGGATCACTGTTCCCCGATCCGGCCGATGCGGTGGCGGTGATGGAATCGATGGCGGTGCTCACGCATCGCAAGCACGGCGTGGTGTCCACCGGCCTCGCCACCGATGCCGACCTGAAGCGTTTCAACAAATGCGGCTACGTGAAGTCAGCCTACCTGGCGGAACGCTTCAACGATCCGGCCTCGCTCGACCCGGGCATCGACCCGCTGGTGGTGGGCCCGGCCGGCATCTTCACCCAGGCCGCCTACAACAGCGACCGCGAGTACCAGAAAACCGCCGCGGTGATGAAGATGGTCATCGATGGCAACGCCGGTGCCGGCACCATCCAGATGGGCGGTTTCGATTACCACACCGGCGACCGCGCCACCGGCGAGATGCGCGACCTGCGCGCTGGCGAGTGCATCGGCGCCTGCCTCGAATACGCGGCCCGCAAGATGCGGCCGCTGATGATCTATGTCTTCAGCGATGGCTCCTTGTCCTCCAACGGCATGATCGACAATTCGGTCAACGGCCGTGGCAAGGGCGTGTGGACGGGCGACAACCAGGCCACCGCCGCGGCATTCTTCCTGGTGTACAACCCGGCCGGCCGCCCGCCCGCCATCCGCAACCAGATCGGCTGGTACAGCGGCGATGCGTCGGTGGTCACTTCCTCGCACCCGGGCGCCAATGCCGTGAACCTGCTGGTGGAGGAGGTCATCCTCAACTACCTCGCGCTGCACGGACAGGAAGGGCAGATGCAGACCCTGTTCCCGCGCCATGGCCTGGGCGCCCAGTTGGGTGCCCTGACAGCCTTCGGCCAGATTGCTTGAGCGGGCGCGTCTGTGAACGGAGTCATTGCCACGCAGTAATGCCGCGTTATCCTGTCACGTACTGTTAAATTCCCTGCGGTGCTTGCTGCTGTGCAGATCCGACGGCGCTTCCTAATTCTTACCGCGGCACTGATGCTGGCGGCGGCGGCCCAGGCCGCGGCACCTGCCTACCGGCTGCTGGGAGCCCGCGCGCCGGATTTCGCCCTGAAGGCGACCTCCGGCACGAACTTCAGGCTGTCGGAATACCGTGGTGAAGTGGTGCTGCTGGGGTTCTGGGGCAGCCGTTGCACGCAGTGCGCTGCGCAGCTGGCCGCGCTCAGCCGCCTCATCGATACCTATTCCTCCGCCGGGCTGCGGGCCTTCGCGGTGAATGTCGATGACGACCAGCTCGCTGCGGCGGAATTCGCCATCGCGCATCCGGTGAGTTTTCCGGTGCTGCTGGACCCGCAGAAAGAGGTGGCGCGTGAATACCGCATCGACGCTCTGCCGATGCTGGTGCTGGTGGATCGCAGCGGCGTGGTCCGGCAGGTGCATCGTGAGTTCAGCAGGGACAGCGAGGCGCGCTATCTGGAACAGATCCGCGTTCTCCTCGACGAATAGTTGCGACAGGCAAGAGGCATCATGAAGCGTTCGTCCATAGTGTTTTCCCTGCTGCTGGTGCTGCCTGGCGCGGTCATCGCCGCGGCGCCCGTCCAACCCATGTCCGGCACGGATGCCTGGTCCACGACGCGCAAGGGCGCGACCGTGCCGGGTCCTGGCGCACCCGCTGCAGTGACTGCGCCGGTGCGCGGAGCCCCGCCCGCCGCCAACTCCGTACCGGTGTCGCTGCCTCCGGCCTCGACGCTTGAGGACTCGCGCGCGCTGGACGAGCAGATCCAGGCCATCAAGAAAGACGTGGTGGACCTCAACCGCGACCTGTTCGTGCTCGAGGAGGAGCTGCTGTTCCCGGCCAACACGCAGGTGGCGGTGTTCCTGTCCATGGATGTCGGTGAGTTCTTCGCGCTGGACACGGTCGAGCTGCGCATGGATGACAAGCAGGTGGCCAAGCATCTCTATACAGCGCGCGAGGCCGAGGCCCTGCTGAAGGGCGGCGTGCAGCGCCTGTTCCTTGGCAACCTGCGCGTGGGCAGCCACGAGCTGGTGGCGCTGTTCACGGGCAAGGGCCCGGCCGGCCAGGATTACAGCCGCGGCGCCACGCTGAAATTCGAGAAGTCGGTGGGTGCCAAGTACGTGGAACTGAGAGTTTCCGACCGGCAGATCAAGCGCCAGCCGGAATTTCTCATCAAGGACTGGGAATAGCGTTCCACAGTGATGCTGCGCCACGCCATCGCCGCCATGGTTGCTGCTGCCGCATTCACCGCGGCAGTGCAGCCCGTGGTTGCCGCGCAGAAGCCTGGTGACAATCTGCCGATCACCAGCGTGCAGGACCTGCATTACGGCGACGTGCTGTTCCAGGCCTACATGGGCGAGGATTTAGAAGCGCTGACGCGGCTCGAGGCCTACTCGCAATGGCACCTCATACCGCACCATGAAGGCGAGGCCGAGCTGCTGGCCGGTGGGCTGTACCTGCAGCTGGGGATGCACAACGAAGCCGGGCGTCGTTTCGAATCCCTGCTGGTGCGGGACATTCCGGCCACCGTGCGTGGCCGCGCCTGGTTTTATCTTGCCAAGGTCTGGTACACGCGCGGTTATTTTGACCGCACCGTGGATTCCCTGCGCCGCATCGACGGCAAGCTTGCCCCTGCGCAACAGGCCGAACGCGTGCACCTGGAAGGCAATGCGCTGATGCGGCTCGGCCGCTACGACGAGGCCATTGCGCTGCTGTCCACGTGGACCAGCCCGAGCAGCTGGCTGCAGTTCGCGCGCTTCAATATCGGCGTGGCGCTGATGCGCAATAACCGCATCGCCGACGGCACGCCCATCCTGGACACCGTGGGCATGCTCGCAACCACCGACCCCGAGCTGCTGGATCTGAAGGACAAGGCCAACCTGGCGCTGGGTTTCGCCTGGCTGCAGGCCAATGAGCCGGCGCGCGCGATGGGCTTCCTGGAGCGCGTACGCCTCAACGGGCCGCAATCCAACCGTGCGCTGCTGGGGCTGGGCTGGGCGCATACGACACTCGGGCAGCATGAGGCGGCGCTGACGCCGCTGCTGGAACTGCGCGACCGCAATCTGCTCGATGCCGCCGTGCAGGAGGCCTATCTTGCAGTGCCCTACGCCTTCGCGCAGCTCGGCGCGGCAGGGCAGGCCGCGCAATACTACGAGCAGGCACTGACTTCCTTCGCCGCCGAGCGCGGGCGCATCGATGCCTCCGAGGCGCGCATACGCGAGGGCAGCCTGCTGTCCAACCTGCTGGGCGCCGACGACGCCGGCTCCACGCAGCTTGGCTGGTTCTGGCAGTTGCAGGCACTGCCTGATGAACCGGAGACGCGCTACCTGTTTCCCGTCCTGGCAGGCAACGAGTTCCAGGAGGGCCTGAAGAATTACCGTGACCTCGCCTATCTCGGCTCCACGCTGGCGCGCTGGGACGAGAACATGGTGGTGTATTCGGACATGATCGACGCGCGCGAGAAGGCCTACGCCGAACGCACGCCGCGCGTGGATGCATTGCTGGCTGCCAATCCGCTGGAGCAGCTGACGGCACAGCGGCAGGCCGCGGCAGGGCGCATGAACCAGATCGTCAATGCCGAGGATGTCGCGGCGCTGGGCGGACCGGCGGAGCGCGCGCAGTGGGAGCGCGTCATGCAGCTGGAGGACGCGCTCGAATCCGAGCCGGAAGGGGCCGAGACCGAGGCACTGCGCGACAAGCTCCGTCTGGTCAAGGGCGTCCTGTACTGGAACCTGCGCCAGAATTATCCCGAGCGCCTGTACCAGCAGCGCCGCGAGCTGCAGTCCCTGGACCGTGCGCTGGCCGATGCCGGCTCCCGCTGGCTGCGGGTGCAGCAGGCACGCCGTGAAGCGCCCACCACCACCGGCGATTTCGCCGCCCGCATCGCGCAGCTGCAGCAGCGCATGACGGCGCTGCGCGCCGCGCTGGCCGGCGCGGCGGCCGACCAGTCGGGCCTGCTTGCCGGCATCGCCATCGGCGAGCTGGACGCGCAGAAGGCGCGCATCGAGGAGTACGAGATCCAGGCGCGCTTCGCGCTGGCCACGTTGTACGACCAGGCCGCCGACGGGGCCACGCGCCCGCCCGCCAGGCCGGCGGGTGCCAAACCATGACGGGCAGGCTGCTGCTGGTGCTGGCCGTGGCGGTGCCGCTGGCTGCGTCGGCCGCTGATCGTGTGCCTGCCGAGCCCACGCTGAAGGATCTGCAGAAGCGCCGCGTGGAGATCCGCAAGGATGCGCCGGCCGATGCCGACGCCGGCAAGGCCATGGAAAGTTACCGCCAGTTCCTCGATCTGACTCAGACCGATCCGGCCATGCGCGCGGAGGCGCTGCGTCGTCTCGGCGACCTGTCGCTGGAGGGCGGCGAGCTGGATCGCGCGGCGGCGGAAGGTGCCAGCATCGATATCGGCGGCGCCGACGCGATCCGTCTCTATACGCAGCGCCTGCAGGCCTATCCGGACCATCCGCGCAATTACCAGGTGCTCTACCAGCTGGCGCGCGCCTACGAAACCACGGGCCAGCCGGAGAAGGCGCTGGCGGCGCTGGATGAGGTCGTGCAGCGCTACCCGGACATGCGCGAGATCGGCGAGGTGCATTTCCGTCGCGGCGAGCTGCTGTTCTCCGCGCGTCGCTATGCAGATGCCGAGAAAGCCTATGCCGAAGTGACGCAGCGTGGCGCCGGCCCCTTCTACCAGCAGGCGCTGTACAAGCAGGGCTGGTCGCTGTTCAAGCAGAACCTGAACGAGGAGAGCCTGCCGGTGTTCGGGCGCCTGCTCGATGCCCAGTTGCGCGACCCCGGCTCGCCGCGTGGGATGAAGCCACTCGATACGCTGCAGCGGGCCGATCGCGAACTGGTGGAAGACACCCTGCGGGTGATGAGCCTGACGTTCTCCTACCAGGACGGTATCGAGCCGCTCAACCGCTTCGTCGATGCGCAGGGCAAGCCGCCGTATGCGGCGCTGCTGTATTCGCGGCTGGGCGACCTGTTCGTCGAGAAGCAGCGCTACCAGGACGGCGCCGGCGCGTATCGCGCCTGGGTGGCGCGGGAGCCCAATGACGAATTCTCGCCACTGCTGTCCACGCTCGCCATCGAAGCCTATCGCAAGGGCGGCTTCGCGCAGCTGGTGCTGGAAGGCAAGCGTGAGTACGTCGGCAACTACAACCTCGGCACCGCGTTCTGGCAGGGGCGGCAACGCGCCGACTATCCGCAGATCGTCACCGAGCTGAAGACACATCTCACCGACCTTGCCGCCTATCATCACGCCGAGGCGCAGAAGAGCCGACGGCGCGAGGATTACGCGCAGGCCGCGCGCTGGTACCGCCTGCAGCTGGAATCCTTCCCGCAGGACGAGACCTCCGCGCAGGTCAACTACCGGCTGGCCGACGCGCTGTACGAGGGCGGGGATTTTGCCGCCGCCGCCACCGAATACGAGCACACCGCCTACGGCTATGCCCCGGGCGCTGACACCGCGAAGGCCGGTTACGCGGCGCTGGCGGCGTACCAGAAGCAGGAAGCACTGCTGCCCGAAGGCGAGCGCCAGGCCTGGCATATGAAGGCCACCGAATCCGGTGTGAAGTTTGCGCAGACCTACCCGGCGCATGCGGACAGCGCCGGCGTGCTGACCCGCGCCACCGAAGACCTGTACAAAGCCAGGAACCTGCCGCGTGCCATCGAGGTGGGCGGGATTTTGCTCGCGCGCGATCCGCCAGCCTCGGCGGCGCAGCGCCGCATCGCCTACAGCGTGATCGGGCAGTCGCGTTTCGATCAGGGCGAGTTCGCAGGCGCCGAAGCGGCATGGAGCCAGGCGCGCCCGCTGGCGGCCGGCGACCCGCAACTGGCCAGGACCCTGGGTGAGCAGCTCTCGGTAGCGGTCTATCGCCAGGCGGAGGCGCGGCGCGCGGCGGGCGACGCCGCAGGTGCCATCGATGAATTCCTGCGTGTGGCGAGCGTTGCGCCCGGCACCTCGGCGGTGGAGACGGCGCAGTACGACGCCGCCGCGGAACTGATCAAACTGAAGGATTGGCCGCGCGCCATCGGCGTGCTGGAGACCTTCCGCCGCGATTACCCGCAGAGCCCGCAGCAGAGTGATGTCACGGCCAAGCTGGCCGTGGCCTACATGGAAGCGGGGCGTGGCGAGGCCTCTGCCGCCGAGTTCGAACGCATCTCCAGCGCGCGTGACCAGGCGCCGGATGTGCGCCTCGAGGCGCTGGGGCTTGCCGCCGACCAGTATGCGAAGTCCGGCAACACGTCCCGCGCTGTCGCAATGCTGGAGCGCCTGGTGACCGAGTTTCCCGCCCCGGCGGCGGAACGCATCGAGACCCGCCAGCGACTGCTGGACTATGCACGCACTGCCGGCGACGGCCAGCGGGTGACGTACTGGCAGCGCGAGATCGTGAAGGCCGATGCGAGCGCCGGCGGCGCGCGCACCGATCGCACGCGTTATCTGGCCGCGAAGGCCAGTCTCGCGCTGGCCGCGCCTGCCCGCGACAGCTTCCGCGCGCTGAAACTCACTGCGCCGCTGACGCGCTCACTGGCGCCCAAGCGCAAGGCGCTCGACACGGCGCTGGCCGGCTACAAGGCTGCGGCCGCCTACAACATTGCGGAGGTGGCCACCGAGGCCAGCTTCGAGATCGCGGAGCTGTATCGCCAGCTGGGCGCGGATCTCATGGCCTCGGAGCGGCCGAGGAACCTCGACGCCGAGGCCATCGAACAATACGACCTGCTGCTCGAGGAGCAGGCGCTGCCATTCGAGGAACAGGCCATCACGCTGCACGAGACCAATGCCGCGCGCTCCCGCGACGGCCTGTATGACGCGGGCGTGCAGGCGAGCTTCAGCGCGCTCGCAAAACTGCTGCCGGCGCGCTTCGGCAAGACCGAGCTGTCGATACCCTGGAGCGAGGGGTTGATGCTGCCGGCAGCGGCTGCGGTCTCTTACCAGCAGGGCAGCGCGCAGCTCGCCCGCGGCGAACTGCCGGCGGCGCAGGCATCGTTCGAGGAAGCTGCGCGTTTCGCGCCGGAAAATGCAGCGCCGCTGAATGAGCTCGGCATCGTGCTGCGCCAGCGCGGCCAGTTCGCGGCGGCGGCGGAAACATACGGCCGCGCACTGGCACTGGCGCCCGACAATGCCGCCGCGCTGCGCAATGTCGCAGTGTTGCGGGATATCTACCTGGATGATCCGGTGGCCGCGCTCGCGCCGCTGGAGCGCTACCAGGTGCTGACGGGCGAAGACCGGCCGGTCACGAGCTGGATAGCCGATGTGAAGCAACGCGCCGGCAAGCGCACATCCACAACGACGCCCGGGGCGCAGGCGGAGGTCCGATGAAAAGCGTTCCCGTATTGATCGCGATGCTGTGTACGGCCGGTGCGGCGGTGGCGGCGGAGCCGCCTCGCAGTGATCCACAGCCGGCGGTGCAGACCAGCCGTCCGGTGGCTCCGGGACCGGCTGCGCCAGCCAATTCCAGCCCGGCAGCCCCGGCGACCGTGTCCCCTGCCCAGGACCGTATCGAGCTGGAAGCCACGCAGATCACCGGCAATCGTGAACTGCCCCGCGTGCTCTACGTGGTGCCGTGGAAGCGCGCCGACCTGGGCGACCTCAGCGGCCGGCCGACCAGCAGCCTGCTGGACGAGGTGCTGTCGCCAGTCGATCGTGACGTATTTCGGCGACAGAACCGGTATTACCGGGCGCTGAAGCCGGATGGTGAGAAATAGATCGCAGCAAGTTCGCTGCATTGGTTCAAAGTTCGCTGCAGTGGCTTGCGTAGCAGGCGAAGGGAGTGGTTCCGATGGATTTCTTCTCAGGCTTAGCCCGGTTCTTCCAGCACGGCGGCGCATTCATGTGGCCGATCGCCCTGGTCCTGGTGGTCGGTGTCGCCATCGCCGTAGAGCGCTGGGTGTATCTCACCGCCGCGCGCAGCCGCAACCGCGCGCTGTGGCAGGAGATCGAGCCCCAGCTCGCACAGGCGAACTTCAAGGGCGCCGCGCAGACTGCCTCGCAGTCCAAGTCGGCGATCGGCCAGATCCTCACCTACGGCCTCGCACGCATCCAGGGGGCGCGCCGGCGTGAAGATGTGGAGAAGGCAATGGAGGAGAGCCTGATGGGCATCCTGCCGAAGCTGGAGAAGCGCACGCATTACCTTTCCACCTTCGCGAACCTCGCGACGCTGCTGGGCCTGCTGGGCACGGTGATGGGCCTTATCGGAGCGTTCAGCGCGGTGGCCACGGTCAACCCGGCCGAGAAGGCCAACCTGCTCTCGGCCAGCATTTCCGAGGCCATGAACTGCACGGCCTTCGGACTGATGACCGCAGTGCCGCTGCTGATCATCCATGCCGTGCTGCAGACCAAGACCACGGAACTGATCGACAGCCTCGAGATGGCGTCGGTGAAATTCCTGAACTCGATCGTCGAGCGCCGTTCCGAAGGGCAGGCCTGACGCCGCTCCCGGCGCCGGTCGTCCCCCTGTAGCAGGAAGCATCGATGGGTCGCAATTACGCCATGCGCAAGCTGGAACGGCGGCACCGTAAGCCGTCGGAGCTCATGCTCGTGCCGATGATCGACATCTTCACGGTGCTGGTCACCTTCCTGCTGATGACGGCGGTGTTCTCGCGCACCGTGATCATGGAGCTGAAGCTGCCGTCGAGCAGCACCGCCTTCACCGAGCCGCCGCCGGGCCTGGCGCTGGAAGTGGTGCTGCGCAAGAACGGCATCGTTGTGCAGGACGCCAAGAGCGGGGTGCTGGAGAGCCTGCCGCGTCCCGAAGCCGGCCAGCCCTACAACCTCGCCGGGCTTTCGCAGTACCTGCAGGTCGTCAAGGCGCGCTTTCCGGACATGACCGATGCCACGCTGCTGCTGGAGAGCGATGTTCCCTACGATGACCTGGTGCAGGTGATGGACACCATGCGCCTGCTGGAGCAGCGCCAATCCGGCCAGCTGGTACAGGCGGAGCTGTTTCCGAATGTGTCGCTGGGCGATGCGCCGGACACTGGAGGCGGCCCGTGATGATGTCCGGCCGCGCCCGCCGCATGATGACCCACCATCTGCGCCACAAGGCCGATGGCGAGCTGAACCTCATTCCGATGATCGACATCCTGTCGGTGCTGGTGTCATTCCTGCTGGTGTATTCGACCGAAGTCGAGATCGTGCAGAACACCAAGGGCATCGAGATACCGCAATCCATCGTCACCGCGCGGCCGCGCGAGACGGTGGTGATCATGCTCACCAAGGATGAGCTGCTGGTGCAGGGCGATACTGTTGCCACCATGGCCGAGCTGCGCGCCAGCAAGGATCCGGTCTTCGCGCCCCTGAAGGATGTGCTGCTGCGGCCACGCATCATCGGCCAGCGCATGGCCGAGCGGGAGCTGGCGGAGCGGGAAGTCACCGTCATGGCGGACAAGACACTGCCCTACGAGGTACTGAAGAAGGTGATGCAGACCGCTACCAGCGCGGATTTCGGCCGCATTTCATTTGCCACCATCGAGAAGGACAAGGCGCTGGATGCCTTGCCGTCCAGGTAACGGATCCGACCGTGCAACTCGCGCCTTTCTACCGCCGTTTCGAGCTGCCCTGGGAGGACGACCCGGAATCGAACCGTCGTTTCCGGCGCCTGGTGCTGTGGGGCACCGGGCTGTTCCTGCTGTTCGCGCTCGTGCTGCAGGTAGTCAGGTTTCCGGAGCCTGTGAGCAATGTATCGCAGGTGCCGGAACGCCTGGCGCGCCTGATGGTGGAAGAAAGGCCACAGCCTCCGCCGCCTCCGCCGCCACCGCCGAAGCCGCTGGAGCAGCCCAGGCCGGAAGCCAGGCCGCAGCCGGAGCAGCGCGTCGCCGATGCACGGCGCAAGGCGGAGCAATCGCTGTCCCGCGTGCGCGATGAGCTCGCGGACCTGCGCCGCGCGTTCACCGACGAGCCGGCGGGGCAGACCAGGAACCTTACCGGTGCCGTCGGCGCGGAGTCGAAGGCCGAGCGTTCACTGATCACCTCCAAGGCAGGCACCGGCAGTGCCGGCGTGCAGTCCGCCGACAGCAGCCGCGGCTTCGGCTCCGGCGCAGGTGCCCTGTCGGGCAACACCACCGGCGCGGTAAGTTCGAATGTCGCCTCGATTGGCAGCGGCAACCAGGCCACGCGCACCGGCAGCAGTGGCAAGCCCGCACGCAGCCAGGAGGAGATCGAACAGGAATTCGATCGCAACAAGGGCGCCATCTATGCGCTGTACAGCCGCGCCCTGCGGGAACACCCGGAGTTGCGGGGCAAGGTGGTACTCGAGTTCACCATCGCGGCCAGCGGTGAAGTCACCGCCTGTCGCGTGGTCTCAAGCGAACTCAACGATGCAGAGCTGGAACGGCGCATTGTTGCGCGCGTGCGCCTGATCCGCTTTCCGGCACGGGACGTCGCGCCGATCACGACCACCAAACCGATCGAGTTCTTCCCGGCCTGAGCAGGCGCAGCTCGCGCCACACAGCCGTGCGGCGCATCGGCTATCCTCTGGGCCGATGTTCCAGGACCCGCTGACCCAGGTACTCGCCCTGTTGATGGCCTCCGTGCTGGTGGTCACGCTGGCGCGTCGCATCGGACTGCCGCCGGTGCTGGGCTACCTGATAGTGGGCGTGCTCGTCGGCCCTTACACCTTTGGCATCCTGGCCGATTCCGAACAGACCCATCTGCTGGCCGAGATCGGCGTGGTGTTCCTGCTGTTCACGCTGGGGCTGGAGTTCTCGTGGCCGCGCATGGTCGCGATGCGCCGCGAAGTGTTCGGCCTGGGCATGCTGCAGGTGGTCGGCACACTGCTGGTGTTCATGGTGGTAGGCCATCTGCTGGGCCTGCCATGGCTGGTGTCGGTGGTAGTGGGCGGAGCGGTGGCAATGTCCTCCACGGCCATCGTGATCCGCCAGCTCACCGAACAGGCCGAGATCAACCGCACGCACGGGCGTCTCACCTTCGCCATCCTGCTGTTCCAGGACCTGGCCTTCGTGCCGCTGCTGGCAGTGGCCACGGCGCTGTCCACCGGCGCGCCCACGCACCTGGATTTCTCCAACGTGCTGCGCGCGGTTGGCGCCGGCATCGTCGCGCTGCTGGTGGTGCTGCTGGCCGGCCGCTGGCTGATGCGCCCGCTGTTCTTCGAAATCGCCAACAGCCGCCTGAAGGAGCTGTTCACGCTGGCGGTACTGTTCGTGGTGCTGGGAGCGGCGTGGGTGACCGAGCATGCCGGCCTGTCACTGGCGCTCGGCGGCTTCCTTGCCGGCATGCTGCTCGCCGAGACCGAATACCGGCATCAGGTGGAGGCGGTCATCCGGCCCTTCAGGGAGCTGCTGCTCGGCCTGTTCTTCATATCGGTGGGCATGTTGCTGGATCTGCACCTGCTGGCCAGCCAGTTCCTGCTCATCTCGGCCACGGTGGTTGGCCTGGTGGTGCTGAAGGTGGGCGCGGCGGCGCTGGCCGTGCGCGGCTTCGTCAGCACCAGCTTCAAGGCGCTGCGTACCGGCCTGCTGCTGGGTGGGGGGGGCGAGTTCGGCGTGGCACTGCTCACGCTGCTCATCAAGGCGCCCAATTCGATCGCGCCGAACTCGGTGATCCAGCCGTTGCTGCTGGCGCTGGTGGTCACCATGCTGGGTGCGCCATTCGGCATCCGCTACAACAAGCCCATCGCGCGCTTCCTGCTGCGCGAGCGCGGGCCGCCGCAACGCGCCATCGAGCGCGAGGACGCCGCCACGCACGAAGTGGCGCGCCGCGAGCATGTGATCCTCTGTGGCTACGGCCGCGTGGGCCAGAACATTGCCCGCGTGCTCGAATCGCATGGCTTCGAATACGTGGCGATCGACCTGGATACGGCGCGCGTGCGGCCAGCCCGGCAGGCCGGCCACCCGGTGATCTTCGGTGACTCGGCCGACGAGGACGTGCTGGATGCCTGCGGCCTTGCCAATGCCAGCGCGGTGGTGGTGAGCTTCGCCAATCCGGCAGTGTCGATAGGCATCGTCCGTGCGGTGCGCCGGCTGCGCGAGGATGTGCCGGTGCTGGTACGCACCGCCGATGACATCGGTGTGGATGAACTGGTGGCTGTCGGTGCCACCGAGGTGGTGCCCGAGACATTCGAGGCCAGCCTGATGCTGGCCTCGCAGGTGCTGATGCTGCTGAATGTCTCGACCCTGCATGTGACCCGCACGGTCGATGACATCCGCCGTGCGCGCTACTCCACGCTGCGCAATGTGGTGCTTTCAGATATCCCGGGAGGGGATCCGCTGGAGGGGCCCATGGAAGGGGTGGCGTCCATCGTGTTGCCGCCGCGCGCGTGGGCAGTCGATCGCACGCTCGCCGAGGTGCGCACCCATGGCGCGGAGGTGGCTTTCACCGCGTTGCGGCGCCACGGCATTACCGGACGGGAGCCGGCCGATACGACACTGCTGCAGGGGGGCGATGTGCTGGTGGTCTACGGCATGCCGGATGCCATCGAGCACGCTGAAGCCATCCTGCTGATGGGCTGAGCCGCGGGAACTTAAGGCCCCGCCGGCAGTCTGTGAAGTATGCCTTTGAGATGTCTATGGAAACGCGTCGCGGCGGTGCTGCTGCTGGGCGCGGCCGGCGCGCAGGCCGAAACCGACCGGTTGCGCGTGCCCACCCGTTACGATGTGGAATATCCGGTGCTGGCCTATTCGGCGCCAGCCACGCACAACCGCATCTGGCGCCTGCAGCAGCGCCTCGACAGCGGTGAGCTGAAGCTCACCTGGGAGCCCACCTTCGGCTACCTGCGTTCGCTGCTGCAGGCACTGGAGATCAATCCGGATACCCAGGCTCTGGTGTTCTCCCGCACCAGCCTGCAGATCGAGCACATCTCGGCACGCACGCCGCGCGCGGTGTATTTCAATGACGACACCTACGTCGCTCACGTGCACGACACGCCGCTGGTGGAGATCACGGCCATCGATGCGGAGAAGGGGCCGGTGTTCTTCGCCTTCGACAACCGGCGCGAGATGCAGCCCGTGCGCATGGAGAGGGAGGGCGGGCGCTGCCTGTCCTGCCATGACACATATTCCATGATGGGCGGCGGCGTGCCGCGCGTGATGGTGATGTCCGCACCAGTGGATGATGCGGCGGACACACGCACCTACACCGCTGCCGAGGAAGTGGATGACCGCACGCCCATCGCACAGCGCTGGGGTGGGTGGTATGTCACTGGCCATACCGGTGCCCAGAACCATTTCGGCAACCTGGCGCTGCGCGAGGAACGCGGCGGCGAGCGTCTGCGCGAGTTGCAGGCGACGCGCCTGAACCTGGCCTCGGTGAAGGCCTATGTCGATGCGACCACCTATCTTACCGACCATAGCGACGTCGCCGCGCTGATGGTGCTGGAGCACCAGACCTGGCTGCAGAACCTGATCACGCGCGTGAACTACAAGGTGCGCACCGTGATGTCGCGCGACAGCGCCGCCCCCGCCACCGGCGCGCCGCGCACCTGGGCCGATATCACCGCCGGCGACCAGAAGCGCATGCAGCAGATGATCGAGCCGCTGGTGCGGGCGTTGTTCTTCCAGGAAGCGACCCCGCTCGCGGAGCCCGTCCGCGGCGGCAGCGGCTTCGCCGAGCGCTTCGCCCGGGTCGGCCCGCTCGACAGCCAGGGCCGCGGCCTGCACCAGCTGGATCTGGCCACGCGGCTGCAGCGCTATCCGTTGAGCTACGTGATCTACACTGACCACTTCGACGCGCTGCCGCAGTACGCGCTCGATTATGTATACGCGCGCATCGTGGAAGTGCTGCAGGGCCGCGACAGCAGCGGCATCAGCGCGCGCATCACGCCGGCCGACCGCACCGCGATCACGCAGATCCTCATCGACACCAAGCCCGCGCTGGCAGCGCTGCTGCGCTAGACCTGGAAGGCCACCGCCAGCAGCGCGCCTTCGGCGATATCGCGCAGCAGTCCGGGCGGCTCGGGGGTGAACGGCGTTGCTTCCGCGGCACGGGCGGTCATCCACGCCGCCAGCCATTCGATCTCCTGCGGCCCGTAGAACACCAGCGCGAATTCGTAGTTGAGCAGCAGGCTGCGCGCATCCAGATTGATCGATCCGGAAAGGGCGAGTGTGTCATCCACGACAACGGCCTTGGCATGCGACATGACAGGCAGCAGCCGGATCGTGGCGCCCGCATGCGCCAGTTCCCGCAGTGGTCGCTGGCGCACGAAATCCGCCAGCGGGTGGTTGGACCTGGCCGGCAGCACCAGCGTCACCTGGACCCCGCGCCGCGCAGCCAGCCGCAGGGCAGCCAGCAACGCGCCATCGGGCACGAAATAGGGCGTGATGGCCAGCACCCGCTGCGTGGCGCGGAAGCAGGCATCGATCAGCAGCAGCTGGGCCGTGTCCTCAGGCTGGTCAGGTCCGCTGGGCAGGAACTGCGCGGGCGCGCCGCCCGACTCGCAGACCGGCACGACGCGGCACAGGCGCGGCGGTGCGCTGCCGGCGTGGGCAGTGGCCCAGTCCTGCGCAAACTGCCACGCGGCATCTGCCGCCACCGGCCCGCTCAGATCGAATGACAGGTCGAGCCAGGGGGGCGAATCGGCCGTGCCCTGGAAGTACTCCGCGGCGAAATTGCGGCCCCCGGCCCACAGCCGCTCACCGTCGGCGATCACGAGCTTGCGGTGGTTGCGCAGGTTGCGTGGCGCCGCGCGGCCCAGCGCGAACAGCGGCCGGAACACAGCTATCTGTGCGCCGGCGGCCGCGAGCTCACGCAGCGCCGGTCGCGGCGCGTGCCAGGCACTCAGGCCGTCATACATCAATCGCACCCGCACGCCGGCCTGTGCACGCTGCGCCAGCCGCGCCAGTACGGCCCGTCCAAAGGCGTCGCTGCCGATCAGGAAGGTGCATACATCGAGCGTGTCGCGCGCGCCGTCCATCATCTCCCACAGCGCCGCTGCGGCCTGCGCGCCATCCGTGTGGAAGCGCACCGGAGCGGCGGCGGGCGGCGGCAGGCCCAGACTCTCGAGCAATGCGGGCGCCCAATGGTCGGTCGCGATCGGCTGCCTGCCGGCCGCAGGCCGCGGCGGCGGCAGCGGCAGCTTGCGCTGCCCGAATATGAGATATAGAGGCAGCATCAGATACGGCAACAGCGCCAGGCCCATGACCCAGGCGATCGCCGCGGCCGGTGCGCGCCGTTCGCGGCGCGCGCGCGCGTTGACGAGGTAGACGATCAGCGCCAGCGTGCTGATCAGGAAATGCTCGCTGGGTGTCGGCAGCCACTCCAGCACCGTGGCCAGTGGCGTGGCCGGGCTAGCGCTGCTCATGGCCGCCGCGCGCGATCAGCAGGATGCCAGCCACGATCAGCCCCGTGCCTGCCAGCTGCCCCGGTCCGGGCCGCTCACCCAGCAGCAACATCCCCAGCAGCAGCGCAGCGGGAGGACCGATGGTGCTGGCGAGCGCGCCCCGTTCCGCACCAATGCGGCGGATGGCGGCCGCCTGGCACAGGGTGGGCAGGAACATGCCCAGCACCGCCAGTGCCGCCAGCAGCAGCCACTCGCGGGCCGTAAGAGTGGTGAGCAGCACCAGCGGCCGCGACACCAGGAACGACGCCAACACGAACATGGCGGCGGCGCTCAGGGCGACCACCGTGAAGCCACTGCTGCCCAGCGACGGGATGATCCGTTCGCCCAGCACGAAGTAGCAGGCCATGCAGGCGGCGCACACCAGTACCAGCACGGCGCCGAACAGGTTCTGCCGCCATGCCACACCATCGAAGGCCCCCACCACCAGCACGATGCCGACATAGGTCAGCAGCAGCGCGGCCAGCATGGCCGGGCGCGGCAGGCGCCGGCGGGCCACGGCCTGCCAGGCCACGATGAGTGCGGGATAGGTGAACAGCAGCGCCCGCTCGACGCTCACATCGATCATCTCCAGCGCCCGGAAGTCCACCAGGGCGCCCACCCCATAGCCCAGTGCGCCGGCCAGTGCCGCCCACCCCAGTGCCGCCCGCGGCGCCTGCAGCAGGCGCAGGCCCCGTGACAGCGCCAGAGCGGCGAACAGCGGCAGGGCCAGCAGCCCGCGCACCGTTGCCGTGGTCAGGTAGTCCACGCCAGCGCCCGACAGCAGCTTGACGAACAAGCCCTTGCTGGCGAACAGCAGGGCCGCACATCCGGCAAGCAGCAGGCCGGTGGCGGGGGCGCGCGAGTCTGTAGGAGCCATGACGCGCCAGAATGCCACCGCGTCGCGGCGGATGGGTAGAATCGCGCCCCGTGGACCGCCATCAGATCCAGTTTCCGCCCAAGCACCTGGCGCTGCGCGAGGACGTGCACCAGCTGGGCGTGATGGTGGGCGAGATGCTGCGCGAGCAGGGCGGCGACGAGCTCTACACGCTGGTGGAAGGGGATCGCTGCGCGGCCATTGGCCGTCGCGATGCCGCGGCCTCGGCGGATGAGCTGGCGCAGCGCGTCGCCGGCCGCCCGCCAGCGGTGGCGCGTGACCTGGTGCGTGCCTTCTCCACCTGGTTCCAGGCCGTCAATCTCGCCGAGAAGGTGCACCGCATCCGCCGCCGTCGCGAATACTTCGTGGCCGACGGCGGCCGGCCGCAGCCCGGTGGCATCGAGGATGCACTGGCGCAGTTGAAGGCGCAGGGCCTCGGCCTCGACGAGGTGCTGCAGCTGCTCGGCACGCTCAGCATCGAGCCGGTGTTCATCTCGCATCCCACCGAGTCCACGCGCCGTACACAGCTGCGCCGCACGCAGCGCATGTCGGCCGCGCTGCTGGAGCGGCTCAACCCGAAGCTGGACCCGCAGGAACGCCGCCATGTCTGGGCCCGACTGCGCACCGAGATCACCACCGGCTGGCAGACCGAGGAGCATCCACGGCAGAGCCTCAATGTCGCGGATGAGCGCGAGTACGCGATGTTCCACCTCGCGGAGGTGATGTACCGCATCGTGCCGCAGTTCTACGAGGAGATCGGCGCCGCGTTGCAGGAGCTGTGGGGCGCCGATGTCTCCGACATCGCTCCGCCGGTGGTGCTGCGCTTCGGCAGCTGGGTGGGCGGCGATATGGAAGGCAGCCCGGATGTGCATGCCAAGACCATCCGCGAGACACTGCTGCGCCAGCAGCAGGTGATCGTCAACGAATACCGCGAGGAATGTCATCAGCTGTCACAGGTGCTGTCGCAGAGTGCGAGCCGCGTGCCGGTGTCGCCAGAGCTGCAACGTCGCATCGATGAATACAGCATGCTGCTGCCCGGAGCGCGTTCGGCAGCGCCGGCGCGGCATGACCAGATGCCCTACCGGGTGTTCTTCGCGCAGGTGGCCGAGCGGCTGCATCACACCTGGGAATCCCGCTCCGGCGGTTATGAGCGCGTCGAGCAGCTGCGGGCCGACCTGGTGCTGGCTGCAACCAGCCTGAAGGCCAACCGCGGCATCCATGCCGGCTACCAGCTGGTGCGCCGGCTGCTGCTGCGCGTGGATACCTTCGGGTTCCACCTGGCCACGCTCGATCTGAAGCAGGGGGCCGAGGTGCACCATCGCGTGATCGCGCAGGGCATCGATGATCCGGACTGGCTGCAACGCGACCGGCCGGCGCGGATCGCCAAGCTCACCGAGATCCTGCAGCGCAACGCCGGTCCGTGCGCGCCGCTGGATGCGCTGGGCAAGCGCACCCTGGCCGTGTTCGAGGCGGCGATGCAGTGCCGGGCCCGCCATGGCGCGCGCGCCATCGGCAGCTACATCGTGGGCGCCACCGAGGGCGTGGACGACATCCTCGCGCCGCTGGTGCTGGCGCGGTGGGCGGGTGTGGATGATCGCAAGTCCGGCGCAGTGGGCATGGATTTCGCGCCGCTGCTGGGTTCGCACCAGGGCATGGACAGCGCCGGCACATTGCTGCGCGAGCTGCTGGCGCATCCGGCCTACCTTGAGCACCTGCGGGCGCGCGCCATCGCGCAGCCAGTGCTGGTGGGCTACTCGGAGGCTGGTCGCGAGGGCGGCTACCTGTCGATGCGCTACGGCGTGTTCAACGCACAGCGCAGCCTCGCTGCCGCAGCAGCCGAACTGAACGAGCCCGTGCGCATCCAGCATGCCCGTGGCGGCAGCGTGGCGCGTGGCGGGTCGCGCCTCGACGCCATCCTGCGTGCCGCACCAGCCGAGACCGCCGATGGCACGCTGCGCATCACCGAGCAGGGCGAGATCATCGGGCAGAACTACGGCCTGCGCGCCACGGCATTGCGCACGCTGGAGCGGGCCTTCGGCGTGCTGGGGCTGGCCGCACAGGCGCGACGCCAGGGCAGCGCGATCCGCGAGGCTGCCTGGCAGCATGAAGCGGTGGGGCGTATCGCCGCGCGCAGCCGCGATGTGTGGCGGGCGCTGTGTGTCGAGGATGTGCCGTTCTACGACTTCTTCCGCAGCGCCACGCCCATCGACGTGATCGAACGCATGCAGATCGGCAGCCGCTCCTTGTGGGAGAGCGGCGCCGGGTGTCTGGCGATCCGCGCCACGCCCTGGGTGTTCGCCTGGTCGCAGGCGCGCTATTTCCTGCCGGGCTGGTATGGCGCGGGCAGTGCGCTGCACGAGGCGGTGAGCGGCTCGGGCCTGCAGCCGCTGCGCGACATCTACCGGCAGTGGCCGTTCTTCCAGCTGGTGGTGGACGATATCGAAGCACAGCTGGCCCGCACCGACCTCGTCATTGCCGAGCGCTACGGCGACCTCGCCTCGCTGCCGCTGCGCACCTACATGCCACGCCTGCGCGAGGAATATGTCCGCTGCCGCGAGGCCATCCTGGCGATCAAGGAACAGGCCGAGCTGCTGGACGGCGACCACACCCAGCAGCGTGCCATCCAGCTGCGCAACCCCTACGTCGACCCCATGAACCTGAGGCAGGTGGATCTGCTGCGCCGCTGGCGGGCCTCGGGGCGCGCGGACGAGGACCTGTTCCGCGCGCTGCTCGGCAGCGTCAGCGGCATTGCACAAGGCCTGCAGACCACCGGTTGAGGTAAAATCCGCACGTGTACCGCTATGACGACATCGACGCGACCCTCGTAGCCGAGCGGGTCGCCCAGTTCCGCGACCAGACGCGGCGTTTCCTTGACGGCAAGCTGCCGGAGGAGGAATTCCGCCCGCTGCGGCTGCGCAATGGCCTGTATATCCAGCGGCATGCGCCGATGCTGCGCATTGCCATCCCGTATGGCCTGCTGTCGAGCCGGCAGCTGCGCATGCTGGCCCATCTGGCACGCAAGTACGACCGCAACTACGGCCACTTCACCACGCGCCAGAACCTGCAGTACAACTGGCCGAAGCTCGAGGACGTGCCGGACATGCTGGCCGACCTGGCGTCAGTGGAGATGCACGCCATCCAGACCAGCGGCAACTGCATCCGCAACACCACGGCGGATCACTTCGCGGGCATAGCGCCGGATGAGATCGACGACCCGCGGCCATACTGCGAGATCATCCGGCAATGGTCCACGCTGCATCCGGAATTCAGCTACCTGCCCCGCAAGTTCAAGATCGCCGTGACCGGTTCACCTGCCGATCGCGCGGCTTCGGAGGTGCATGACATCGGCCTGCACATGCGCAAGGATGCCGCCGGCAACGTGGGTTTCGAAGTGCTGGTGGGCGGTGGGCTGGGTCGCACGCCCATCATCGGCAAGACCATCCGCGAGTTCCTGCCGCGCGAACACCTGCTGTCGTATCTGGAAGCCATCCTGCGCGTGTACAACCAGGAAGGGCGCCGCGACAACATCTACAAGGCACGCATCAAGATACTGGTGAAGGCCAAGGGCATCGACGAATTCCGCAAGGAGGTCGACGCTGAATGGGAATTGATCCGTGAATCCTCCCTGAGACTCGAGGCCGCGGAAATCGAGCGCGTGCGGGCCTTCTTCAGGCCGCCGCCCTACGAGACTCTCGCCGACATCGACGTGACCGCAGGGCAGGACGCGCAGTTCAAGGCCTGGTACCGCTACAACACCCGCCCGCACAAGATCCCCGGCTACCGCGCGGTGATGGTGTCGCTGAAGGCGCACGGCGAGCCCCCCGGCGATATGACGGATGTGCAGATGGATGCCGTGGCTGACCTCGCCGACCGGGTCTCAAGCGGCGAGGTGCGTGCCACGCATGACCAGAACCTGGTGCTCGGCGACGTGCGGCAGGTGGATCTGCTCGAGACCTGGCGGGCACTGCAGGCGCAGAACCTCGCCACTCCGAACATCGGCACGCTGACCGACATGATCTGCTGCCCCGGCCTGGATTTCTGCTCGCTGGCGAATGCAAGCTCCATCAGCATCGCCAAGCAGATCCAGGATCGCTTCAGCGATTTCGACTATCTCTACGATCTCGGCCATATCGAGATCAAGATGTCCGGCTGCATGAATGCCTGTGGCCATCATCATGTCGGGCACATCGGCATCCTCGGCGTCGACAAGCATGGCGAGGAGTGGTACCAGATCACCATCGGTGGTTCGGCCGCCACCCACAGTGCGCTCGGCAAGGTCATCGGTCCGTCGGTGGCGAAGCTCGCCGTGGCCGAGACCATCGCCCGCATCCTCGATGTGTATGTCGAGCGGCGCGAGGAAGGCGAGGAGTTCCTGGAAACCGTGCGGCGCATCGGCGTCGACCCCTTCGGTGAGCGGGTCTATGACACAGCTCATTAAGGACGGCGCTGTGGCAGCCCAGGATGGCTGGGTCCTGGCAGGTCCGGACGCAGCCGCCGACGCGCAGCAGCTGATCCTGCCGCTGGCTGATTACCTGCAGGCCATGGCGGCCGGCGCGCCCGCCGCATCACGCGGGGTGCAGCTGCTGCCCACCGATCAGGATCTCGCCCCGCTGCAGCCGTATCTGGCCGCACTGCCGCTGATCGCCATCCATTTCGGCAGCAGCGGCGAGGGACGCGGCTACACGCAGGCGCGACTGCTGCGCGAGCGCCACGGCTACCGGGGCGAGCTGCGCGCGGTGGGCAAGGTGCGCGTGGACATGGTGTGGTTCCTGGCCCGTTGCGGCTTCAATGCCCTTGAACTGCTGGACGAGGAAGACCCCGCCACGGCCATCGCGCAGCTGCAGCGCTTCAGCGTCGCCTACCAGGCCGGTTCCGACAGCATGACGCATCCGCGCCGCCGCTACGGCGGCTGAGCACCGCCGCTATCGCGGCTGGCGGTGCTTCCCCGGCCCACTCTCAGAAGTGATAAGCGGCCGTCACGCCATAGGTGCGTGGCGGCAGCCACGTGACCCCCAGCAGCCGGCCGGTGGCCAGCGCGAAGGTGCTGCTGGCGCGATCGACATTGCCGAGATTCTTGCCCCACAGCTGCACATCCAGCTTGTCATCGCTGGAGGTGAACTTCAGCGCCGCATCCACCATGGTGTAGGCCGCAGCGCTCTCGATGTCGCGCTGGTATTCGCTGAAGTAAGTGCGGCTGCGGTGCGCCACATCGCCGGTCACCGCGAAGGTGCCGCCCGCAAATGCGGTGAATGGCAGCAGGTATTCGGCATGCCCGTTCCATGACCATGTCGGTGTATTGCGCACCGGGTTGCCCGCCAGCTGGATGTTGCCGCCACCCGGGGCGCCAAGGGCGGTGGGATCCGGATTGGTGACCGCGTTGTACGGCGTGCCGCCGGCCACGTTGGCCGGGTTGAGCGGGTCCAGTGTCAGGTAGTCATCGAAGCTGGCATCGGTGTACGAGAGGCCGGCGCTCCAGGTGAAACGCCGCGTGATCAGGCCGGCCAGTTCCAGTTCCACGCCCTTGGCGGTGGTCGAGGCCGCGTTCTGGAAGATGGTCTGGTAGCCAGTGGGGCCGCCGGCAATGGTCTTGTTCAGCTGCGCACCCTTCAGATCATAGGTGTACAGCGCAAGGTTCGCCGTGAGGCGCCGCTGGAACAGCGATGCCTTCACGCCGACCTCATGGTTGGCCATCTGCTCGGGATCAACGATGGTGGTGCTGAATGCGGCGTTTTCGCCGGAACCGGCCTTGAAGCCTTCGGCATAGCTGTAATACAGCAGTGTGTTCGAATTTGGCTCCCAGGACAGGCCCGCCTCGGGCGTGAAGTCCTTGAAACGGCGCGAGTTGGTGTAGGCCCGGCCCGAGATCTGCGGCGCCGCGTTGATCACCGGCCCCGCGCCACCGGCGGCAATCACCACCGAGGTATTCTTCGAATCCACTTCCTCGCGGCTGTAGCGGCCGCCGAGCTTCAGCGTCCAGTTGGCCAGCGCATCGTTGAACAGGCCGAGCTTGATGTTGGTCTCGCCGAAGGCAGCATAGGCCTGCGTCCCCAGGTTCGACTGTGTGCAGACACGCTTGGGTGCGATCATCCCCGCGCCGCCCACGCCGCCCGGCCCGTAGCCGCACAACTGGTAGGCGAGGTCGAGCAGGCCCAGTGCCTGGTACTTGGCAATATTCGACTGCAGGCCGTTGCGGCGCGCCAGGCCCACGTTGTCGATGGGCCACTGCCGCTCGTGGAAGTAGTAAAGGCCGCCGACCACATCGACGAACTGGCTCTGCCAGTTCAGCTGCAGCTCGTTGCTGAACT
>JBEVNO010000147.1:0-55343 GCA_040508085.1 Steroidobacteraceae bacterium | reverse complement strand
GCAATGCTGTCGTTGGTCCTGGCGCTGCTGCCCGCTGTGGCGGGCGCAGCGCAGCCGCCGATGGAGGCGCCGCGCGCGGGCGAACGCATTCTTGTCGTCTCGCCCCATCCCGATGATGAAACCCTGTGCTGCGCGGGGTACATCCAGCAGGCCGTGCGCGCCGGCGCTCAGGTTTCCATCGCCTGGCTCACAGCCGGAGATGGTTTCGAGCTGGACGCCCTGCTGGTCGAGCACCACCTGCGCCTCAAGGGGCTGGGCATGCGCCGGCTCGGTGCGCAGCGCATGGATGAAGCGCGGGCGGCCGGCGAGCGCATGGCGGTGCCCGCTGCCAACATGTACCTGCTCGGCTATCCCGATCGCGGTCTTGGCGCCCTGCTCGCCGCCAACCAGGCCTCCCCCTGGCGTTCTCCTTACACCGAGACTTCAGCCATTCCCTATCTGCGCGTGCTGGCGCCCGGCGCTCCGTACACAGGCGCCAGCCTGGAGCGGGATTTCGCGACGGTGCTGGCCGCTGCCCAGCCCACCCTGATCCTGGTCAGTGCGCCGGAGGAACTGCATCCTGACCATGCGGCGGCGCCGCGGCTGGTAGAACGCGTGCTCGCCGCACGCGGGCTGCACATCCCGGTGCGCTACTACCTGATCCACGCTGGTCGTGACTGGCCCGCGCCACGCGGGCTGCATCCGGAGCTGGAACTCACGCCCCCACCCACCGCAGCCACACGCACCTGGCAGTCCTTCGAACTGACGCCGGAGTTGCGTGAGGGCAAGCGCATCACGCTGGAGGCACACCGCTCGCAGCTGGAAATCATGCGGCCGTTCCTGGATTCCTTCGTGCGGCGCAACGAACTGTTCGCGCAATAGGCAGGCCCGGCGACTCCGGTCCGTCTTATTCCTTCTTGGCGGGAGCGCCCGCTTTGGCTACTGCCGCCACCGGCTCCGCGACCACGGGCGGCACACATTCGCTGGAACGACAGTTGTGGGAGTTCGGCGAGCCGAGCTTCTCCAGCAGCGCCACCGCCTCCGGAATCGGCAGCGATTTCTGGAAGGGGCCATTGGCGTAGTCAGCCGGATAGTCGCCCGCCTTCGTTTTCACATCGGTCTTCGCGCCGGCATCGGCCAGGTACTGGATCAGCACCAGGTCGCCGGTAAGCGCCGCACCATGCATCACGCTGAAGCCCAGCTCGTCGATATGGTTCACGTCCGCGCCGGTGGCCAACATGAATTTCACCGCTTCAACGCGCGTCGGCGCGGTGGTGCTCCAGTTGGCAGCCCAGCCCATGCCTGCGGCGGCCATCAGCGGCGTCGTGCCCTTGACGGTGGGGATGGTCATGTCGGCACCGGCATCCTTCAGCAGCTGCATTGCCTGCAGGTCATTGGCCAGCGCGGCGCGCCAGAAGGCGGTTGAACCGCCCATGTCCGTCCACAGGCGGTTCTGCGTCAGCGTGCGGAACCAGGGCATGGCGCCAATGCGCGCGTTCAGGTCTGCGCCGTGCTCGATCAGCATCTTCATCAGCGCCAGGTAGTTCGTGTCTTCCTGCACCACGATGGGTTCAGGTGACCACTGGTGTGGCGCCCACTGCACATCGATGGTGGCGTAAAGCGGCGTAAAGCCCATGACGTTGGCTTTGTTGACATCGGCGCCGTGCTCCAGCAGCACGCGCGCGGCATCGAAGTGCCCGTTGTGGATGGCCAGCAGCAGCGGAGTGGTCTGCTCGCTGCCACTGGGCAGGTTCTTGTCGGCGCCACCTTCCAGCAGCGCCTTGATGGCTTCCGCGTTCCCCTCGCGCGCCGCATAGTGCAGCGGGCTGAAGCCGCCCATCTTCACGGCCTTGGTCTGACGGCTGTAGCCCTGGCCGGAATTGTTGGCAGAGTTGAGCGGCGCCGGAGTTGCAGGCTTGGGCGCGTCATCCTCATCTTCCTCCGCCGGATCAGCGGCTGGCACCGCCGTACCATTGGCACCCGCCGCCTTGGCTGCGGCCGGCCGCCTGGGGCGCTCGTAGCGGGTTGCCGGCACCACCTTCGATGCCAGGTCCGGATCGGCCCCGTGGGCAATCAGCGCGCGGATGGCATCGGCACGGTTCAGATTGGCGGCGAACATCAATGCTGTCTGCTCGCGCAGCGATTCACGCGCATTCACATCGGCGCCATGCGCCACCAGCACGTCCACTGCCTGGGCGCTGCCAGAAGCGGCGGCAATCATCAGCGGCGTGGTGCCCTGCCAGTTCGCCTGGTTCGGATTCGCGCCATGCTTGACCAGCAGGTCGATCAGGGCTGCGTCGCCCGTCTGGCTGGCCATATACAGCGGCGTCACGGCCTGCAGCCGCGTGGCGGCGTTCACATCCGCATCCGCGGCCAGCAGCATCTTCACCATGCCCAGGTCGTCCGCGTACGCGGCCCAGTGCAGCGCGGTGCTGCCATCGCCTTCGGCTGCATTGACTGCTGCCCGTTCGCGCAGCAGGCCCTTCACGGCAGCCTGGTCGCCGCGCTTCACCGCTTCGCTGATGCGCAGATCCGGAACCGAACCGCCGGGCGCGGCCAGTGCCACACCGCTGGCTGTCACCAGGCTCATCACGAGCACGGAAGTCCACAGTCGCTGCTGGCTCATAGGTTTTTCTCCTTGCTTGGACTTCAATGGCTAGATGCTGATCTCGCCGGTGCTGTCTTCGAGCTCATCCATGCGCAAGCCCAGCTTGTTTCCCATGGTCAGCAGCACGTTGGCGAACGGCGTGTCGTCGGGCAGGTTCACGTGGTTGTTGCCGCGCACGCCACCGCCACGCCCCATCAGGATGACCGGCAACCGCTTGTGGTTGTGCACGTTGGAATCACCCATCGGGCTGCCGTAGAGCACCAGGGAGTGGTCCAGCAGGTTGCCGTCGCCATCCGGCGTGGCGCGCAGCTTGTCCAGGAAATAAGGCAGCAGGCTCACGTGGTAGCGATTGATCTTGGCGTATTCCGCGACCTTCGCCGGTGTCTCTCCATGATGCGAGCAGGTGTGGAACGGCGTCGTGATGCCGCTCTCCGCCAGCACGCGCGTATTCACGTCGTGGCTGAGCTTCATCGCCACGGAGCGGGTGGTGTCGGTCATGAATGCCAGCACCTGAATATCGAACATCAGCCTGACATGCTCCTCGTAGCTGTCCGGCACGCCGACTGGCGCTGACGGCAGCGCGCGGGTCTCGCCGCTGGCATTGTATTTCTCGATCTTCTCGATACGGCGCTCGATCTCGCGCACATTCTCGAGATAGTCGTTGACGCGGGCGCGATCGGCCGGAGCCAGCGTCTTCTTCAGAGAGTTGGCGTCCCTTGCGATCCAGTCCAGGATGCTGGCGTTGACCTTCTGGCGCTTCTGGCGCTCGGCAGCCGTGGCGCCGTCGCCGAACAGTGATTCAAAGGCGACGCGCGGATCCAGAGTCATCGGCAGCGGCGCCGTCGGCGACGCCCAGCTGATGGTGTCCGAGTAGACGCAGGCATAGCCGTAGTCGCAGGCGCCGGAGGCGTCCGCGCTTTCGATGCACAGCTGCAGGGATGGCAGGGGCGTGTCCTGGCCGAATTTCTGCGCGAAGCGCTGGTCGATCGAGATGCCGCTGTAGATGTCCGCGCCTTCGGTCTTCTTCGGGTGCGCAGCAGTCAGGAAGGCCGCGCTCGAGCGCATGTGGTCGGCGCCTTCCTCCTCGTGGTTCCAGGCCATGGCGCCGCGAAGGGTGGTCCCCGACACGATGGTCAGATGGTCACGGAAATCCTTCAGCGGGCTCAGGATCTCGGTGAATTCCCAATCCCTGCCCTCGCCGGCTGGCGACCACAGGTTCTTCTGCCTGCCATAGGCCGTGCTGCCGGCCGAGCCATGCACGATCTCGATGCAGGAGAGCCGCGGGGTCGGATTGGCAGCGGTGCTGCCCAGCGCGGTCGCCGCCGGGATCATCGCATCCAGCAACGGCAGCGACAGCGTGGCGCCCATGCTACGCAGCAGTGTACGGCGGGAAAGGTGCTTCCTGGTTATGAACATGACTGCCTCTTCTGTGTTGCGTAGCCGGACAGGAATTCAGGGTGTGCGTGCGACAAGGTCTTCGTCCGCCACCTGCGCACTGACCGAACGCATGCGGAAGGGCTCGGATTCAACGATGCCGAGCACGAAGGACGCGAAGGTGTTGTCCTGCGCTGCGGCCGAACGCCTGATCGAGCGCACCACCGGCATGTCAGCCGGACGCAGCACCCGGCCCGTGCCGTAGGCGAACAGCGCCTCGACGAATGTGTTGAGGAAATCATCGGAGTGCGCGATCAGCGCCTGGCGCAGCGCCACCGGACCGCCGAGCGGCGTGCCATCGAAGAGTTCGCCCGTGGTATCGATGGCAACGCCTGCGTCATAGCCGCGCCGGGCGCCAATGGGGTCGAACTTCTCCAGTGCGAAGCCGATGCCATCGATGTACTTGTGGCAGCCGGCACAGTTCGGGTTGGAACGGTGATCCTCCAGCCTCGAGCGCACCGTATCCACATGCCCTTCACCATGCGCGCGGGAAGATTCAGTCAGCGCCGGGACATCCGGCGGCGGCGGTGGCGGCGGCGAGCCCAGCAGGGTCTGCAGCACATACTTGCCACGCATCACGGGGGAGGTGCGGTTCGACGCCGAGGTCAAGGCCAGGATGCTGGCATGGCCGAGCAGGCCGAAGCGGTTCTCGTCGGTGACTGCCACCCGGCGGAAGCGGTTGCCAAGCACGTTCGGGATGCCGTAAAGCGCAGCCAGGCGCTCGTTGACAAAGGTGTAGCGGGCATCCAGCAGGGTGAGCACCGGCTGGTTCCCGCGCACGATGCTGTCGAACAGCAGCACCGTTTCCCTACGCATCGCCTCGCCCAGCATCTTGTCGTACATGGGGTAGAGGTAGCCATCAGGCTGGATGGCCTGCAGGCCCTGCAGGCGCAGCCACTGGCTGGCGAAGGTCTCGGACAGCGCAATCGAGCGCGGATCCTTCAGCATCCGCAGCACCTGCTCGCGCAGCACCGCCTTGCCGTGCAGCTTCTTCGCGAAGGCCACCTGCAGCAGCTTGTCGTCCGGCGCCGAACTCCACAGGAAGTACGACAGGCGCGAGGCCAGCTCCAGGTCGCTGACCTGATGGCTGGTCGCAGATGATTCCGCGCCCGGCGCGGTGGCTGCGTGCAGCGCCTGGGGCGGCAGATGTTCGAAGCGGTAGATGAAGTTGGGGCTGGCGAGAATGGCCTGCAGCCCGACACCGATGCCGCTGTCGAAATTGCCGCCGGCCTTGCCGTCGGCATAGAACCTCATCAGCTCGGCCACTTCGGCCTGCCCCACCTTGCGGCGCCACGCCTGGGTGGCGAGGCCCCCGAGGATCTGACGGGCGCAGGCATCCTGGTCGGCGGCGGCCCTGGGGTAGCAGGAGAAGACCCGGCGGCGGGACGGCGTGTCGGAGACGCCGGTGACCTTCAGCGGGCCGCCGATGACCATCTCGTGCAGGTGCGGCAGCGTGGTGAGGCCGGAGAACGTCGCCTGATTGAGGTCGATCAGTGAAAAGCCCACGGGCTGGACGGCGTCATCCAGAGGACCGTCGCCGTTGACGAGGAATGCTGCGGAAATGCGCTGCGGCCCGGCCTTGACATGAATGGCCGGTGTCTCGAGCAGGTCGTAGCTGGTGTGCGCCGGATCGATCGGGAACACCGCCGCGCGCTCGCCGTTGATCGAGACCTCGATCTGCTGTGTCTTGCCCATGACGGCGCCGAACAGCACGCCCTCGATGGACTGGTAGAAGGTGACCCGGAAGGTGTAATCCCCCTCCGCCGGGAAATCGTGCACCACCGAGATGCCGCCGCGGGTGCCGATGGGCGTGCCATCGATATGCCCCATCTGCGAAACCACGCGTGGCTGCTTGTAGGTGGCATGCAGCGGCGTGGCATCGGGATCGCCCAGCGCCTGGCGGCTGATCCTGCCGGCGGCGCGCACGTAGGCCTCCATCAGCGTCGGGGAAACATTCAGCACGTCCGCCATGTTGTCGAAGCCCTGGCTGAAGTCGTCGCCTGGGAGCAGCTTGTCGGCGTCGATGCTGATGCCCAGCAGATCCCGCACCGAATTGGCGTACTCGGTGCGGTTCATGCGGTGCAGCGGCGGTGTCACCGGCACGGCATGTTCAGCCGCGTAGGCATCCACGTTCGCCGCGAGACCGGCCAGGAAGCTGCGCATCGACGCCTCGTCCGGACGCGTGCTGCCGGGCGGCGGCATCATCTTCACGCCCACCCTACGGATCACCTTCTCCGCCAGTTCGGCGGTGGTACCGGGCTGCTCGAGGTCCAGATCGTCGATGAGCAGGTCGCCACGCAGATCCTCGGGGTTGTGGCACTTGGTGCAGTAGCGCTCGACGAAAGCCTTCTGCCCGGCCACCGACATCAGCGGCACCTGGGCATGCGCGGCGTTCGCGCCCTGCGCAGCCTGCATCGACCATGCGCAGCCCGCCATCACCGACATTCCAGCCAGAATCCAACGAGGCAACCGCATGCTGTATCTCCGTGCTGATTTCTGACAGAACATCAAGGCGTTATATGTATATACATAGCACGGCCGGCGGTGACGGAGCATCGCCGAAAAATACGCGGTAGCTAAGTTTTAGCTGCTGGAACGCAGTGAATCTGCTTCAGCGAATGAACAGTTAGTTCCGCAAAGCGTTTGCGTGCATCGGCGCGGTGCAAAGCGGCAAGCTCTTTGGCATTCCTGCCCCAAAATAAAACAGGGCCCGGTTTCCCGGGCCCTGTCACTGTCAGCTCCAGATCAATGGCGCAGGCATCAAGAGCCTGCCCGCGCCACTCTGTCGTCGAGCTTAGAACTCGACGCGGACGCCCGCGGTGAATACGCGGCCCATCACGTCGTACAGGTTGGAGTTGGCCGGCGACAGCGTGTCGGCGAAGCTGCCGAACGCGGCCACCACGGCCGGATCCTTGTTCATCAGGTTGCGGACATTCAGGAACAGATCGGCCTTCGAACCTTCGCCGAACTCGAACTCACGCGAGATCGAACCGTCGAAGTAGATGGCGCCCTTGATGTCGTTCTCGCTGACGGTCACTTCGCGGCCGGTGACCGAGATCGGGCAACCCGTGGTGCACTCCACGTAGTAGTTGTTGTACACGCCCTTGCTCACGCCACGAGCCGAGAGGCCAGCCTTCCAGGCACTGACCGACCAGGTGGCCGAAGCTGACCAGCGCCAGTCAGGCACGCTGCCCGAGTTCTGGCCGGCCGTCTCGGTCTTGATGCCACTGCTGACGCTCGAGTTCTCGAGGTAGTTCGTGGCCACGACGCGCAATGCCACGTTGCCCGGCACGAAGCCTGGAGCGAAGCGGTAGCTCGCCTCGTAATCCACGCCCCGGTAGGCGGCGTTGGCATTGTTCACCGAAGAACGGCGCACCGTCAGGATGCGGCTGCCCGGACCACTCTGGAAGGTGATCAGCGAGCAGAACTCCGCCTGACCAGCGAAGCAATTGTCCACGATGGCCTGCTGCCCCAGCGCGCTGCCGATGGCGTCCGTGATGTCAGTGTCCCAGTAGTCCACCGAAGCGCCGAAGCCCGGCAGGAACGACGGCTGGAACACAAGGCCGACGCCCCATGAATCCGAGACTTCCGGCTTCAGGTCCGGGTTGCCCACGTTCAGCACGCTGATGCCGTAACCAGGCGACGGAATCGTCGGCTGCCACGGATCGAGGATGAAAGGCGCACTGGCCGTGCCCGAGCTGAACAGCTCGATCAGGTTGGGAGCGCGGATGTCATGCGACAAAGAACCACGTACCGTCACGTCATCGATCGGCTTCCACGTGGCACCGACCTTCCAGGCAGTTACCGTACCCGCCTCGCTGTAGTCCTCGACGCGCACCGCACCCGTGAGGTCCGCGGACTTCGCCAGGAACATGTCCTTGGCCAGCGGGATCACGGTCTCGAGGAACGCTTCCTTCACGTTGAAGTCGCCCTTGCTGGGGCGGCTGTTGCCAGCCCACCACTGGCCAGCGATGGAGGCGGCATCGACCGAGCTCTTGCCCATCCATTCGCGGCGCCACTCGAGACCGGCGGCCACCGCCACGTCACCCGCCCACAGCGAGAACGGCGTGCCATCGATGCTGGCCGCAGCCACGTTCTGGCTCATGTGGTTGATGCGCGTCTGGATGGTGCCGTTGCCTTCCACGTAATACACCGTCGCGTCGGTATTCACGTTGATGCCGAACGGGTTGTAAGGCTGGCAGGGATCGGCCGGGTTGGTCAGCGTCACGGCGCAGACAATCGCGCCCGTGGTCGGGTTGCGGACTGCGTCATAGGCCTTGGCGAGGTTCGCCGTGTTCCACATTCCAGGCGTGGTGTAGAACTGCTTGGATTCGCCGTACTGGTAGTAGGCGTTCCAGTGCCAGTCCTCGAACACCTTGCCGTCGATGCTGAGCACAGCGCGGCTGACAGTGCGGTCGCCGGTGGCCACCGCGATGTCCAGGTCCGGATGCATCGAACCCAGCGCGAGAGTCGTCAGACCCTGCGCCGTCATGGAAGCCTGCACCGAGGCCGGAATGAACGGATTGCCCGACTTGATCGGAATGCTGCCGTAGTCCTCGAGCGAGAACGCCCAGTTGGCCGTCTCGCTGCGGTTGCGCGACAGCATCAGCGAAACAGTGGTGTCGTCGTTGATGTCCCAGGCGGTGTTCAGGAAACCGCCCATGTCGCGCAGCCGCGAAGCCAGCGGGGCGCTGCCATGCTTGCCGCGGATGTCCGTCTGCTGCCACATGGGGCCGCCGACCATGTCCTGGCCACCGTTGACCAGCAGGCCGGGGATGACCTTGTACGGAATGCCGCCTTCACCGAAGGCCGTGCCGCGCAGCGGACCGGAGGTGATGACGCCGCCGATGACGCCGGTGTAGGCGCCAACCTGGGGCGTGATCAGACGCTGCGGGGCGTCGTGGCTGCCCGTGCGGGTGGCTGGGTTGTAGGTGTAGGCGGGATTGGTGACCGACTGCCAGCCTTCCAGGTTCCAGTCACGCTTGTTGTAGATGACCGGATCGGTGCGGCCGACATAGCCGCTGGCCGTAATATGGCCACGGCCACCGGCGAAACTGGTGCCACCGGTCAGCGAGAACTTGGCGTTCTGGTTGTCACCATAGTTCGTCGCGCCCACGGTGAGCGAGGACTTGACGCCTTCGTACTCGGTGTCGAGGATGAAGTTGACCACGCCGCCGACGGCATCCGAACCCCAGGAGGCGGACGCACCGCCCGTCACCACCTCGACACGCTCGATGAGCTCCTGCGGGATGGTGTTGGTGTCGACCAGGCCCGTGGACGAAGAAGCCACGATGCGCTGGCCATTCAACAGGACCAGCGTGCGGCCGGTGCCGATGCCGCGCAGGTTCAGCGCGTTGATGCCGGAGTTGCCCGAACTCGCAGTGGTCTGCGAATTGGAGGGCGTGAGGCTGCCCGCGATCGCCGGCAGCGTGTTCAGCGCATCCGCGACGTTGGTGGAGGCGAAGCTCTGCAGCTCCTCCGCGGTCACCACACTGACCGGAGTCGGCGCCTGGTAGCCATCGCGCACCACGCGCGAGCCGGATACCACCACCTCTTCAAGTGCCACATCGTCGGGCTCGGCTGCCGCGACCATCTGCGGCAGCGCCAGCGCGCCCACGCTCATCAGCAGCGCGGTCCGCACCGCGGTGCGCACGTCGGCACACTTGAAACCAGAATTCATCGAAATCATTGAAATCCCCTACGCCTGAAAATTTGAACCCCAGCCTGGCCCCGCCCCGACCAGACACTCTCCATACCTGATATGTCTATACATACCATGACAAATGACTGTTCAAAATAGATTGTGAGAAAGTTTTTATCGCTTTCTATGCAGTGTTTAGCTTCCGCGGCGGAATGGTTAGCAGCGCAAATCATGTGGTTGCATCGCCAAGGTGCGTGGTGCAACAAAAAGCACGATTACGATGCAACGAGCCGCTGGGTTTGCCGGCGGTAGCACACAAACCCGTAGTGGAAAGCCTTAAGCGCGCGCAAGCGCGCGCTTCAGCCGGCGCTCACTCTTTGATCGCGGCGATGGATTCGGCGCGGATCTCTTCGGTCAGCCGTGCCTTGATGGCAACGAACTCCGGGGTGGTCTTCAGCGTGTAGTGGCGCGGATAGCCAAAGGGAATCGGCACTTCGGCCTTGATGCGGCCGGGGCGCGCGCTGAATACCACTACGCGGTTTGCCATAAAGATGGCCTCGTCGATGTCGTGGGTGACGAACAGCACCGTCTTGCGCTGCGCCTCCCAGACCTGCAGCAACAGCTCCTGCATCAGCAGGCGGGTCTGGTTGTCGAGCGCGCCGAATGGCTCGTCCAGCAGCAGCATCTTCGGATCGTTGGCCAGCGCGCGCGCAATGGCCACGCGCTGCTGCATGCCGCCGGATAGCTGCCGCGGGAAGTGGTCCTCGAAGCCGCGCAGCCCCACGCTCGCGATGAAGCGGTCGCTGACCTCGCGCTGCTGGCCTGCCGGCAGCCCCTTCTCGCGCAGCCCGAAGCAGATGTTCTGGCGCACGTTGAGCCATGGGAACAGCGTGTAGCTCTGGAACACCACGCCGCGGTCGGCGCCGGGACCTTCGATGGAGGCGCCGTCGAGCAGCAGTTCGCCGCCGCTGGGCGTCTCCAGGCCAGCCACCAGCCGCAACAATGTGGATTTGCCGCAGCCCGACGGGCCCAGCACCGCGACAAAGTCATTGTCCGCCACCTGCAGGCTCACAGGCTGCAGGGCCTGCGTGGCGGGCGCGCCATGGCGGCCGCCATACAGCTTGCTCACTTCGCGTATGGACAGCCGGCTCATGCTGGGACGCTCCAGCGGAACAGGCGCCGGTTCAGCGCGCGGAACAGCAGGTCCGACACCAGCCCGATCAGCCCGATCACGACGATGCCGGCGATGATCTGGTCGGTGGCAAGCAGCGCCTGGCTGTCGGTGATCATGTGCCCGATGCCAGACGAGGCACCGATGAGCTCGGCCACCACCACGTACGTCCATCCCAGCCCCAGTACCTGGCGCAGCGCCTCGGCAATGTGCGGCGCGGCGCCCGGCAGCACCACCCTGCGCACCACGCCGCGCGCCCTGGCGCCCAGCGTATAGGCGGCCTCGACCAGGTCGCGGCGCGTCGCCGCGACAATCACGCAGACCATCAAGGTCAGCTGGAAGAAGCAGCCCAGGAAGATCACCGTGAGCTTTTCGGCCTCGCCGATGCCCACCCAGAGGATGAGCAGCGGGATGAATGCGGATGCCGGCAGGTAGCGGGCGAATGAGATGAAGGGCTCGAAGAATGCGCCGGCTGCCGCGGAGGTGCCCATTGCGATGCCCAGCGGCACGGCAATCAGCGCAGCGATGGCAAAGCCGCCCATCACGCGCCACACCGTCATGCCGATGTCGTGCAGGAAGCCCATCTCGGCAATCAACCGCCAGCCACCGGCCAGGGTGGCCCAGGGAGAGGCGAGAAAGTAGGAAGGCACCCAGCCGCTGGCGGTCAATCCCCACCAGCCGCCGATGAAGGCTGCGAAGAAGGCGATGCCCCAGGCTATGCGGGAGGCTGGCTGCAGCGGCGCGAACAGCCGCGGTGGCCCGCGGCGCGAGCGTGGCACAGCGGCCATCAGGGACCGATGAAGCGCGGGTCGGCGAGCGCGTCCAGATCCGGGATGGCGCGGATCGTGCCCGCCTCGAGCAGCAAGGCCGCGGCTTCGCGGTTGAACTGCTGCAGCTCACCGCCAAAGAATTTGCGGTTGGCCTCCCGATCGGCCCACTTGAGCGTGGACTGCGACTGCTCGAACTGCGCCGCGGTCTGCTTGACCCCGGCGCCCATGATGGTGAAGGCCCGGGTGCGGTCCTTCGCGATCAGGTCCAGCGCTTCGAAGTAGCTGTCTACCAGCGCCTTGACCGCCTGCGGATTGGCGTCGATGAACTGCGGCGTGCAGCCGAAGGAATCGAACACCGCTGGATACTGCAGGGAACTGGCGATCAGCTTGCCGGCACCGGCCTTCTGCCGGAACACGCCGATGTAGGGTTCATAGGTCATTGCGGCATCCAGTCCCGCCGAACCCGCGAGCAGCGCGTTGGCGGCCGGGCCGGGCTCCAGCGTTACGAGCTTCACGTCACGCATGGACATGCCGTTTTTCTTGAGTATCCATGACAGCGCGAAATACGGGTTGGTGCCCGGCGCCGAAACTGCGACCGTCCTGCCCTTCAGGTCAGTGACCTTCTCGATGCCGGGGCGGGCGACGATGCCATCGGACCCCATGCCCTGGTCCATCTTGAACAGCTGCTTGGTGCGGATGCCGGTGGCGTTCCAGATGATCCAGCTCTCGACCGAGGTGGCTGTGCACTGGATGGCCTTGGAAGCCAGCGCCAGATGCCGATCCTTCTGGGGAATCATCCGCAGCGTGACGTCGAGGCCATGCCTTGCGTAGATGCCCGCCTCCTTGGCCAGCGTGAGCGGCGCAAAGCCCGTCCAGCCCGACAACCCGACATCAACCTTCACCGGCGGCTGCGCAGCCAGCGCCGGTGCCGCCGTCACCACGGCCGTAGCCAGCCACAACATCAAGCGCATGGGGGTTCTCATGGTTGTCCTGTACTCAGACGCCTACGGTACACGACCGGGAACTGCGGATCATCGAACGGATCGCCGTCCCGCAGCGTGAGGCCCGTGATGGGCGGCGAACCGCGACCGGCGCGCTGCGCATAGACTGCATCATCGCCCACCCAGCGGGCGGAGAAAATGCGCCGCGGGATCGATGCGTGGTTGGCGGGGGCGCCGTGCACCGTGCGGAAGCTGAAAGCGATGGCGTCCCCGGGCGCGACGCTCCAGGTGGCGACATCCAGCGTGCCGCGCAGTGATTCAATGTCGGGCATGGCCTCGAAGCTGTCCTGGGAATACAGCCGCGTGCCGTCGAAGCGCATCGGCCGGAAATCCTTGCCCCAGCGATGCGAGCCACGGATGCACTCCATGGCGACGTCGCTGGCCACCGGATCAAGCGCCACCCAGAAACTGACGTTCTGCTGGCCCTCCACGCAGTAGTACGGCTGGTCCTGGTGCCATGGCGTGCGGGTGCTGCCGCCCGGCTGCTTGACCAGCACATGGTCGTGGAAGAAACGCGCGCTGCGCGAATTCATCAAAGCCGCAGCCACCTCGCCGGCGCGCGAATGCAGCACGAAGTCACGGAACTGCGGGATGCGCTGCCAGTTGCACAGGTCCTGGAAGAACGGCGCCGTGCCATCCTCGGGCTGCACCGTGCGCTCGAACGGCCCCGGGTCCGCCATCAGCGCCGTCACGCCAGCGCGCAGCGGCTCGACCCAGTCGCTGAACGCATGGCGCAGCACGATCACGCCATCGCGCTGGAAAGCCGCGACCGCAGCCTCGCTCACCGGCAGCGCAAACTCCCCTGCGGACGGCACTGCGCTCATCGGGCTTTGGCGATGCGCCCCAGCCGCGCATCCCGGGCATCGATACGCTGCAGCAGCAGCGGCGCGAGTTGTTCCTCGCTGGCCCCCGGCACTGCGCTGCCACTGATGTCATGCACCGACAATCCCAGCGCCATATCGCGGCGCCGGATGGCGAGTCCGTCACCCCACCACAAGGCCTCGTCGCCGAAAGACTTCGGGACCAGCTCGCCGGTGAGCACGCCGCTGGCCTTGGCCTCGTGGAAGGAGGCCAGGAAACTGCCGGCCTTGCCCGCTCCAGCCGGCCACTGCATGGCATTGAGGATCACGTAGCTGCGGCCCTTGAGGATGAGCCGCTCCTCCGGTTGGGGCGGCTTGCTGACATGCACCACCCACACGCAGGACGAGGAATAGGCGCCGTTGCTCTCGACGCCGGCATCCCTGCGCACGCCGTCGGCGACGAAGCCCGGCAGCACGCGGGCGATCTCCGCCGGCTGCAACAGCGCACAGGCGTCGATGCTGGAACTGTCGCTGGCAGCATGGGCGCAGGACAGCCCTGCCACCGCTGCCATGACCGGCAGCAGTGCGGACTTCACGCAGGCACTGCCGCCACCGCTCATGGCGCGGGCCGTATCCGCGCGTCCCACTTCTGCAGCACCGCGGCAGGCGTGGGCTTGTCGAGCAGGCTCACCAGGACGAAGGCTGCGAGACTCCCCGCAAGGCCAATGTAGATCGGCATGTTGGCGAAGATATCGCGCATCACGATCATCGTACCCATGGTCACGACCACACCTACGATGATACTGGCGATGGCGCCCCGCCCGGTGGCACGGCGCCAGAACATGCCGCCCAGCACCGGCACCACCAGGCCGCCCACCAGGAAGTCCGACGCCAGCGTCAGCGCCGCGATCACGTCCTGCACCGCGCAGGCCACGCCCGCCATGATCACGCCGAAGATCACGATCAGCACGCGGCTGTCGCGGATCTCGTCGTGCGGACCCTGCGGCGGCGGCACCACGCCGGTGCGGCGGCGCCTGAGGCCGCCCAGGATGTCCTGCTTGGCCACCGTGGCAGTGGCGATCAACGCCCCGCTTGATGTGCCCATGATCGCAGCCAGCGCACCGGCCACCACCAGGCCGGCAAGACCCACCGGCAGCACATTGCGCACCACTTCGGTGTACACCGCATCACGTGTCGCAAGACCCGGCACCAGTACAGCGGCCGCCATGCCGATCAGCGCGCCGGCGATGCCATACAGGAAGCAGTAGGCCGAGGCACCCAGGCCCGCCCAGCGCGCCACCTTGTCACTGCGCGCGGTGAAGATGCGCTGCCACAGATCCTGCCCCACGATCATGGTGGGCACATACAGCACGAGATAGGTGAAGATCTTGGCGCCGCCCATGGCGGTCCAGTCGAAAGCCGCTTCCGGCAGTTTGGCGTGCAGGCCCTCGAAGCCGCCGGCCTTGATCAGCGCCACCGGCAGCAGGATGAAGAAGATGCTCACCGTCTTGATCACGAACTGCACCATGTCGGTGAGCGTGATGGACCACATGCCACCCAGTACCGAGTACAGCACCACCACGCTGCTGCCCATCAATATGGCCGGCACCTTGTCGATGTCGAACAGCACCGAGAAGATCGCGCCATAGGCAATGGTGGAAGTGACCGAGATGAACAGCGTGTAGCCGAGCATCACCACGCCCGACACCACCGTGCCCATGTTGCCGTAGCGGACTTCCAGCATCTGCGCCACGGTATATACCTTGAGGCGGTTCACCAGCGGCGCGAGCAGCAGACTGACGAGGCCGACACCTATGGCCAGCGCGAATACCAGCCACACGCCCGACAGTCCGAACTGGTAGCCCAGGCCAATACCCCCCAGCGTGGCGCCGCCGCCCATCACCAGCGCCGCCATGGTGCCGGCATAGTACAGCGGCCCCAGGCGCCGGCCGGCCACCAGGAAGTCCGATTCCGTGCGCGCACGCGCCCTGGCATAGAAGCCGATGCCGATCATGCCGGCCATGTAGATGGCAATGACGATCAGGTCGATCATGAATTTGCTCCGCCTGCTGCTGCCGTCACGGCTTCACGCCATTGGTGATCTTGAACTTCTGCACGCGGAAATCCTCGGAGGTGTAGATGTTGCCCTTGCGGTCGAACTCCATCTGGTGATTGCTGATGAATTCGCCACCCCAGGTGCCGTAGTGGCCGAAGCGCGCCAGCTCCTGCAGATCCGAGCGACGCAACAGCGCCCATTCGAAATTGCCCGGGTCGTTCAGGACCATGATCTCCTGCCTGGCACTTGGCCACAGGCTGACATTGCCCACCGCGCCGGACCCGCCCGTGGTCGGCTCGTAGAAGCGCTCCTGCACGAAGGTGCCGTCCTTGCGGAACACCTGCACGCGGTTGTTGAGACGGTCGCTCACGTACACCAGGCCATCATTCGACAGGCGGATGCCATGCACCAGGTTGAACTGCTTCGGCAGCTCTCCGGTGCCGTTGTAGCGCGGCGCCTTCTCGTCGGAGGGCTTGTTGCCGTAGGCACCCCACTGGCGCTTGAACTCGCCAGTGTCGGCGTCGAAAACGATCACGCGCTTGTTGCCGTAGCCGTCGGAAATGAAAGCTTCGTTGGTCGCCGGGTCCACATCGACCGCGGAGGCGCCGGAAAGCAGTGTCGGATCATTGCTGCCCTTGGATGGGCCCTTGCCACCGATCTGCAGCAGCAGCTTGCCGTCCGGATCGAACTTGAGCACCAACCCGTCGGCCGGCCTGCCGTCCTGGCTGGCGCGCGTGGAGCTGCCGCCGATCCACACATTGCCTTTGTAGTCGATGGAGATGCCATGACCTGCAGTGGGCCAGTCGAAGCCCTGATCCTTCTTCGTCGGATCACCCCAGGCGCGCAGCACCTCGCCCGTCTCGCTGAACTCGATGACCGCCGGCGCCGCCACGCAGCACTTGGAGGTCGGCGGGTTCGCGGTGGCGCCAGTGAGGCGACGGTTCAGTTCTTCCGGCGTGTGGAACACCCAGACATGGTTGTTCTTGTCTATGTAGATGCCATTGATCAGGCCCAGCGCCCATTTGTTGGGCAGTGGCAGCTTGGGCCAAGTGGTATCGAGCTCGTACGTCGGCACCTTGACGTCGGCGCCCGCCGCGACTGCAGCCACGGGCACCATCGAAGCGGAGACGCCACACAGCAGCGCGGCAGTGGCTGCGGCAACGCGCAACGCGCTGCGGAAACCTTCAATTGAACTCATGGTTGTACGGCTCTCCAGTTGTCCGGGCGTTATGTCCCGACATGAATCGGTGGCGTTGCAGTTTCGCGGCGACCGTTGCGCTGCGGGAAACTTCACGAGGCGTTCCGACTATAACGTCTATACAAACTGATTCAAATGTCTGTACATTAAAATGCATTGCGAAAACAGCATGTATTGCAGCGACGCCAAATGATTGGCACGGCTAACTGATTAACTGGAAGTCACGAGATGGCCTCAGACAGGAAAACCAGCGAAGGGCTGCCGGCAATGCGATCGATCCAGGCCTTCGAGGCCATCGCCCGCTGCGGCAGCGTGGCCGGCGCAGCCGATGAACTGGGCGTGTCACCGGGAGCCGTGAGCCAGCAGCTGCGCAAGATCGAGAAGGAGCTCAACGCGCGGCTGTTCGAGCGCGATGGACGCTCGCTCACGCTGACCTCCTGGGGCCGCATCTACTACGACAAGATCCACCCTGCCTTCGACCAGCTGCGCTCGGCCCAGCATGTGCTGCAGCTGGCACGCTCCAAGCAGAGCATCGTGCTCAGCGCCCTGCCTTCGATGGCCGTCTGGCTGCGGCGCCATCTGCTGGAATGGCGCAGCCGGCATCCAGGGGTGAACGTGCTGCTGGTCGGCACTGAACGCGAGCCCTCGCTGCAGGACGACAGCATCGATTTCCGCCTCTGCTATGGCGCCGACGCGCGGCGCTACGACCGGTTCTCGGAGCTGTTCGTCGACGCCGTGGTGCCGGCCTGCTCGCCGGAGTTCCTGCGCACGCATCCCGTCGTGAATGAAGCGGACATCATCGCCGCACCACGCATCGACATCACCTGGGACCTGCGCCATCGCCCACCGCCCTCCTGGGCCGAATGGGCCTGGTCGGTGGGAACCAGACCGCCGGATGGACCGAGCGATCTCGCATTTTCGCTGTCGGATGCGGCCATCGGCGCGGCGGTGGACGGAGGCGGCTTCGTGCTGGGCCAGATCTCGATGCTGGCGGGCCATGTGCGCGGCGGCAAACTGGTGCTGCCGCTGGACCGCCGCCTGAGCATGCCCGACCCGTACTACCTGGCATGGGAGCGCGACGCACTGGACCGGCCCAGCGGTGCGGAATTCCGCAACATGCTCATCACCGCCGGCCGCCAGCAACTGGAGCTTTCGACCGGCAGGACGCCGCTGCGCTAGCCCGCCCGCATGCCCTGCGGCAGCGGCGCGAACGGCGTGAAGCTAGCCACCAGTTCGTGCAGGTTGCCGGGATAGGTGAGGCGCACGAAGGTGATCACGCGATCCTTGCCGCGCGTGGTGCGCTCCACGAACAGGCACGGCGCCTTCGGCTTGATCTTCAGCATGGTGGCGGTCGCGGGCGGCGCGGCGGCGGCGCGGATGCGATGCTCGGCCAGCATCCAGGGCACTCGCCGCAGCAGCCAGGCCCCCGGTGAAAGCTCGGTAAACGGCTCGGCGCCGGCCTCCGGCACAGCCAGCAGGTTGATCAGGCGATGCTCGAGGCAGAAGGGCTGCGTGCCGGCCATGTGGCGGCACACGATCTCGAGCAGCGGCAGGCTGTCGTCGGTTCCCAGCTGCGTGCGGTCTTCACGGGTGCTGCGTCGCTTCAGGCGCTGCAGCAACTCGAAACTGTAGGGCAGCCCCAGCGCTGCGACTTCGGCCTTGATGTCGGGGATATCCAGCACCGCCGACTGTGAATGCGGACGGCCCACGAAGCTGCCCACCTTGCGGTGCCGCTCGATCATGCCGGCCTGAGCGAGCCGTGTGAGGACCTTGCTCACCGTCATGCGCGAGCAGCGGTACTGCTTCATGAGCTCGTGCTCGACCGGGATGCGGCTCCCCACGGCCCACTCACCCGACAGGATCTTGTTCTGGATCTCCGACAGTATCCGCTGATGCAGGAACATCGGCGGCGCCTTGGCGCGGGCAGGTGCTCGTGCCGTCATGAGACCTCGGACTTCTTGTTATTCACGCGCACAATTCCTCCATGGCATCCCTGTATGCACGGGCGATTTCCTCGCGCCGCGTGTGCCGGCCGTTCTCGACCAGCTTGCGGCCATCCGCCCAGACGCAATCCACGCCGCTGCCCGGACCTGCGAAGATCCAGGAATCGAGCAACGTGTCTCCCTTGCGGCAAATCAGCGCAGGCTCCCGCGTCGCAAGACTGACCATGTCAGCTGCCGCACCCTGCGCAAGACCTGAGACCGGGGCACCCAGCGCCATGCTGCCGCCCGTCAGGGCCTGCTGGAACAAGGTACGTCCGGTCGACGCGCCGTTCGATTGGACGACATTGCGCACTCTGCACGCAAGTCGCTGTGAGTACTCGAGCAGCGACAGCTCCGCGGCAAGACTGATGTGGACGTTCGAATCCGACCCCACGCCGTACTGCCCGCCCTGCTCCAGAAAGGCGGGCATGGGGAAAATGCCATCGCCGAGGTTGGCCTCGGTGATCGGGCAAAGGCCCACCGTCGCGCCGCTCGCCGCGACGCCCGCGATCTCGTCTGCGTCCATGTGCGTGGCATGTACCAGGCACCAGCGGCGGTCCACCGCGCTGTTGTCCAGCAGCCAGCGCACCGGACGGCTGCCCGACCAGCTCACGCAGTCGCGCACTTCGCCCATCTGCTCGGCGATGTGGATGTGAACCGGCGTATTGCTGCCGATGCCGCGCGCCACCTCCAGCACCTGCGCCAGCTCAGCGGGAGTGACCGCACGCAGGCTATGGGGGGCCACGCCCAGCACGGCGCGTCGCTGCGGCGCAAGGATGGCGCGGCAACGCTCGATCAGCCGCGCGTACTCATCGACACTGGAAATGAAGCGCTTCTGGTGCTCGCGCGGCGGCGCGCCGCCGAACGAGGCATGCGCATAGAACACCGGCAGCAGCGTCAGCGCGATGCCGGTGCGTTCGGCGGCCGCCGCCAGGCGGGATGACATCTCGCCGATGTCGCCGTAGTGCTGCGCCTGCACATCGCGGTGCAGGTAGTGGAACTCGCCGACGCGACTGAAGCCGCCTTCCAGCATCTCCATGTAGGCCTGGCTGGCCACTGCTTCCAGTTGCTCTGGCGTCATGCGCGACGCGAAGCGATACATGGTGTCGCGCCAGCTCCAGAAATCATCGGTGGCGGAGCCACGGGTTTCGGCCAGCCCCGCCATGCCGCGCTGGAAGGCATGGCTGTGCAGATTGGCCACTGCCGGAATGATGACCGCATGCCGCTCATCGCCGGCCTCGGGTTTGACATCACACGCCAGTGACGCGATGCGGCCATCTGCGATGTGCAGGCGCGCAGCAGAGCGCCATCCATCCACCGTCAATACCTGCGACGCAAAAATAGTGGTCATCGTCAACGTATTCCCCGGCCAGTAATCCGGCCGGCCTTGCATTCCGGATTCATATGACTATACATTTAAACGCGCCGGCGGCACCCCCTCCGAAACATATTTATTGCATGACCTCGACACAGCCAATCACTCCGCCGCAGGCCTCGCCCCGCGAACGCATCTGGCGCAATGCGTCGCTTGCCACGATGGCGGCGCGTGGCCCCGCTGTGGTGCATGATGCGGCGGTTGTGGTGCGCGGCGAACACATCGCCTACGCAGGTCCTGCGAGTGCGGCGCCGCAGCCGCTGGATGGCAGCACCGAAGTGATCGATTGTGGTGGACGCTGGATCACGCCCGGCCTGGTGGATTGCCACACCCATCTGGTGCATGGCGGCAACCGCGCCAACGAATTCGAGATGCGCCTCAACGGCAGCACCTATCAGCAGATCGCGGCGGCCGGTGGCGGCATCATTTCAACATTGCGCGCCACCCGTGCTGCATCCCAGGCACAGCTGGTTGCCGAAGCGCTGCCGCGGCTGGATGCCATGCTGGCGGGAGGCGTCACCACGGTCGAGATCAAGTCCGGCTACGGGCTGGATCTCGACAATGAGCGCAAGATGCTGGCGGCCGCGCGCGAGCTGGCCGCGCTGCGCGCGGTCAGGGTGCGCACCACCATCCACGGTGCGCATGCGCTGCCGCCGGACGCCCAGGGTGATGCCGACGCGTACATCGCCCTGGTGACCGAGCAGATGCTGCCGCAGCTCTCCAGCGCGGGGCTGGTGGATGCCGTCGATGCCTTCTGCGAAGGCATCGCCTTCTCACCCGCGCAGGTCGCGCATGTCTTCGATGCGGCCACCCGGCTCGGCCTGCCGGTGAAGCTGCATGCCGACCAGCTGTCCAACCTGCAGGGCGCCAAGCTTGCCGCCGGTTATCGCGCACTGTCGGCCGATCACCTGGAACACACCGACGAGACCGGCGTCATCGCGCTGGCGCGGGCCGGCACAGTCGCGGTCATCCTGCCCGGTGCCTTCTATTTCCTGCGCGAGAAGCAGCTGCCGCCGCTGGATCTGCTGCGCCGCCACGGCGTACCCATGGCGATTGCCACGGACATGAACCCGGGCACCTCGCCACTGACTTCGCTGCTGCTGGCCATGAACATGGCTGCCACGCAGTTCCGCATGACTGTTGATGAATGCCTGGCTGGCGTGACGCGGGAAGCGGCGCGTGCGCTGGGCGTTGCCGACACCACCGGCACGGTGGAGGTGGGCAAGTATGCAGACCTCGCCATATGGAATATCGGCAGCCCTGCGGAACTGGTCTACCGCATTGGATTCAACCCGCTGCATTCCCGTATCTGGAGAGGTCGATGATCGCGATTGTGCTGACACCTGGTTCCACCACTCTCGCCGACTGGCGCGCCATCTACCGCGGCGCCTCGCCGAAACTGGATCCGGCCTGCCGTGCCGCAGTGGAGCAGAGCGCGGAGACCGTGTCGCGCATCGTGGCCAAGGGCGAGCCGGTCTACGGCATCAACACCGGCTTCGGCAAGCTCGCGAACGTGCGCATCGAGGCGGCGGACCTCGCGACGCTCCAGCGCAACATCGTGCTGTCGCATGCGGCCGGCACCGGCGACCCGCTGGCGCCGCGCATCGTGCGGCTGATGATGGCGCTGAAGCTGGCCAGTCTCGGCCAGGGCGCCTCGGGCGTGCGCCTGCGCACCCTGCAGTTCCTCGAGGCGATGCTGTCCGGCGATGTGCTGCCGGTGGTCCCCGGGCAGGGTTCGGTGGGCGCGTCGGGAGATCTTGCGCCCCTGGCACACATGACCGCCGCGATGATCGGCGTTGGCGATGTCACCACGCGTGATGGCCGCATGCCGGCCGTCGAAGGCCTGGCAACCATCGGCCTGAAGCCGCTGGTGCTTGCCCCGAAGGAGGGTCTGGCGCTGCTGAATGGCACACAGTTCTCCACCGGCGTGGCGCTGGCGGCGCTGTTCGAAGCCGAGACGCTGTTCCAGTCGGCGCTGATCACCGGCGCGCTCGCCACCGATGCCGCGCGCGGCACCGATACGCCATTCGACGCGCGCATCCATGCGCTGCGTCGCCATCGCGGCCAGATCGAATCCGCCAGCGCCTTGCTGGCGCTGATGTCCGGCAGCCCGCTGCGCGCCTCGCATCTGGTCAACGATACGCGCGTGCAGGATCCATACTGCCTGCGCTGCCAGCCGCAGGTCATGGGCGCCTGCCTCGACCTGCTGCGCGATGCCGCCGACTTCCTCGGCACCGAGGCCAATGGCGTGTCGGACAATCCGCTGATCTTCTCCGAGAAGGGCGAAGCCCTGTCCGGCGGCAACTTCCACGCAGAGCCGGTGGCATTCGCCGCCGACATGATCGCCATGGCCGTGTGCGAGATCGGTTCCATTGCCGAGCGCCGCATCGCCATGCTCATCGACCCCACGCTGTCCGGCCTGCCGGCGTTCCTGACGCCGCGTCCGGGTCTGAACTCGGGCTTCATGATCCCGCAGGTCACCGCAGCCGCGCTGGTGTCGGAGAACAAGCAGCGTGCGTTCCCGGCCAGCGTGGATTCCATCCCCACCTCCGCCAACCAGGAAGACCATGTGTCGATGGCGGCGCACGGCGCGCGGCGCCTGCTGCCGATGGTCGAGAATGCCAGCGCGGTGATCGCGGTGGAGCTGCTGATGGCCGCTCAGGGCTGCGATTTCCACGCGCCGCTGAAATCGAGCGTGCCGCTGGAAGCCGCGCGCGCTCTGCTGCGCGAAGTGGTGCCCACGCTTGAGGACGACCGTTACATGCACCCCGACATGGAAAGCGCGATTGCGCTGGTGCGCAGCGGCGCACTGGCCGGCGTGGTGGGCGTGCGCCTGCCGCAGGTCACCGAGTAAGCCGGATGCCCGACTGGCTGTCCATCGAGCGGGGCGACGCACCGCTGCTGCTGTCCATGCCGCATTCGGGCACGGATCTGCCGGGTATCGAGGAGCGCGTCGTGTCGCCGTGGCTCGCGCGCAAGGATGCCGACTGGTGCATACCGGATCTGTATGCCTTCGCGGCATCCATGGGCGCGACCATCGTGCGCACGCGCATTTCGCGCACCGTGGTCGACGTGAACCGCGACCCTTCCGGCATCTCGCTGTATCCTGGCATGGCCACCACCGAGCTGTGCCCTACCACCACCTTCGACGGCGAGCCGCTGTATCCGGAAGGCGCGGCGCCTGACGCGGCGCAGATCGCCGCACGGCGGCTGCACTGGTTCGATCCCTACCACGCCGCGTTGCGCAGCGAGGCCGATCGGCTGCTGCGCCGGCATGCGCGCGTGGTGGTCTACGACTGCCACTCCATCCGCTCCAGCGTGCCACGCCTGTTCGACGGCGAACTGCCGCAGTTCAACATCGGCACCAACGATGATCGGGCCTGCGATCCCGCGCTCACCGCGGCCATCGCCGCCGTGTGCGCATCCTCCACCTTCACCCACGTGGTGAACGGCCGCTTCAAAGGCGGCTACATCACCCGCAGCCTGGGTGCTCCAGTGGCCCGCCTGCACGCCGTGCAGATGGAACTGGCCTGCCGCGGCTACCTGCGTGAGCCGCGCGGCGCAGTCACCGCCGACAACTGGCCGCCCCCCTTCGAGCCGGCCTACGCGGCACCCTTGCAGGACACGCTGCGGCGGGTGCTGCAGGCCTGCCTTGAATTCACCACTGGTCCGTGACGACCACCCAACAGACGAGAATGAGCATGCGTCGAATCGACAAATCCCGGGTTATCCGCGCACCCCGCGGCGCCACACTCAGCGCCAGGAGCTGGCTCACCGAAGCACCGCTGCGGATGCTGATGAACAACCTCGATCCGGAGGTGGCAGAGCGCCCCGAGGAACTGGTGGTGTACGGCGGCATCGGCCGCGCCGCGCGCGACTGGGACAGTTTCGATCGCATCGTGGCGACGCTGCGCCGGCTCGAGGCCAACGAGACGCTGCTGATCCAGTCCGGCAAGCCGGTGGGCGTGTTCCGCACCCACGCGGATGCCCCGCGCGTGCTGCTGGCGAATTCCAACCTCGTGCCGCACTGGGCAACCTGGGAGCATTTCAGCGAGCTCGACCGCAAGGGCCTGATGATGTACGGCCAGATGACGGCCGGCTCGTGGATCTACATCGGTTCGCAGGGCATCGTGCAGGGCACCTACGAGACCTTCGTTGAAATGGGCCGTCGCCATTTCGGCGGCAGCCTCACCGGCAAGTGGATACTCACTGCGGGCCTGGGTGGCATGGGCGGCGCGCAGCCACTGGCCGCCACCATGGCCGGCGCCAGCTGCCTCGCCATCGAGTGCCGCCAGAGCAGCATCGACTTCCGCCTGCGCACCCGTTACGTGGACGTGGCCGCCGCCAACCTCGACGAGGCGCTGGCGATACTCGAGGACGCACGGCGGTCGGGCAAGGCCATCTCTGTGGCGCTGCTCGGCAACGCGGCCGAGGTGCTGCCGGAGATGCTGCGGCGTGGCGTGAAGCCCGATGCGGTCACCGACCAGACTTCCGCGCATGACCCGGTGAATGGCTATCTGCCGATCGGCTGGACCGTGGAACAGTGGGACCAGACGCGCGGCACTGATCCGCTGGCGGTCTCGGTGGCCGCGAAGGCATCGATGGCGGTGCATGTGGGCGCAATGCTCGAGTTCCATCGCCAGGGCATCCCGACCTTCGACTATGGCAACAACATCCGGCAGGTGGCCTTCGACCAGGGCGTGAAGGATGCCTTTGCATTCCCGGGCTTCGTGCCCGCGTACATCCGGCCGCTGTTCTGCCGCGGCGTCGGCCCGTTCCGCTGGGTCGCGCTGTCCGGCGATCCGGAGGACATCTACAAGACCGACGCCAAGGTGAAGGAACTGATTCCGGACGACCCGCATCTGCACAACTGGCTGGACATGGCGCGCGAACGCATCAGCTTCCAGGGCCTGCCGGCGCGCATCTGCTGGGTTGGCCTTGGCGATCGTCACCGGCTGGGCCTGGCCTTCAACGAGATGGTCGCCTCAGGTGAGCTCAAGGCACCGGTGGTGATCGGCCGCGATCACCTGGACTCAGGCTCGGTTGCCTCGCCGAACCGCGAGACCGAAGCGATGCAGGATGGCTCGGACGCCGTGTCGGACTGGCCGCTGCTCAATGCGCTGTTGAATACGGCCTCCGGCGCCACCTGGGTGTCCCTGCATCATGGCGGCGGCGTCGGCATGGGCTTCTCGCAGCATTCCGGCATGGTGGTGGTGTGCGATGGCACGCCGGAAGCCGCCGAGCGCGTCGGCCGCGTGCTGTGGAACGATCCGGGCACTGGCGTCATGCGCCATGCGGATGCCGGCTACGAGATCGCCATCGAGTGCGCCCGCGAGAAGGGTCTGGACCTGCCCGGCATCACGGACTGACCATGCCGCTGCTGCCTGCAGGCCGCTATCGCCGCATGCCGTGGAAGAACGGCGGCGGCGAGACTTTCGAGATAGCGGTACAACCTGCCGGCGCCTCGCTCGAGGACATGGACTGGCGTCTGAGCATGGCAGTGGTGGCCAGCGATGGCCCCTTCTCTTCTTTCCCCGGTATAGATCGCACGCTGTCCATCGTGGATGGCGCCGGGCTGCTGCTCGACACGGGCGCGGAATCCGGGCCGGTGACGCTGACCGCGCATACCGCCCCGCTGCACTTTGCTGCCGACGTCCCGACCAGTGCCACGCTCATCGCCGGCACCGTCACGGACCTGAACGTAATGACCCGGCGCGCCAGTTACCAGCATCGGGTCCGCCGCATCGCGGTGGCTGGACGCTACGAGATGGCAAGCACAGCCCGTGAACTGGCCGTGTTCTGCGCCAGCGGCAGCGTGATGTGCGAGGCCGGCGATGAGGCGGCAGCGCTGCAACCACGCGACTGTGCGCTGTTCACCGCAGCGCCCGGCGGCCTGGTGCTGGCCGCCGCGCAAGGCGCGCTCGTGCTGATCGCCGAGCTGTTTCCAGTCCGTCCTATCTGACGGCAGCGACCCCGGCACGCACCGGGCGCAGCACCACACGCAGCGAATCCAGGAACAGATCATTCTCCTGCCGGCTGCCGATGGAGGCCCGGATGAAACCCTGGTATTTCGGCTCCAGCCACGGCTTCACGATCACGCCCAGCTGCAGCAGCTGCGCGGCAACCTCGGCACTGCTGCGACCGCAGTCGAAGAACAGGAAGTTGCCTTCCGAAGGCGCCACCTGCAGCCCCATGCCGAGCAAGGCACCGCGCACCCGCTCGCGCTCCACTCGGATCTGCCCGGTGGTGTCGCGCATCCACTGCTGGTCGCCCAGTGCGGCGACCGCAGCCACCTGCGCCACGGAATTCACATTGAAAGGCGTCTTCGCCGCCGCCAGCACCCGCGCAATGCGCGGGCTCGAGCACACGGCATAACCGACGCGCAGCCCCGCGAGGCCAAAGGCCTTCGAGAACGTGCGCAGCACGATATAGGGCTTGCCCGTGCGGCGCAGCGCCACCAGTCCGTCCGGCACATTGGTGGATGCAAACTCACGATAGGCCTCGTCCAGCACGAACATCGTGGCCGGCGAGGTGGCACGGATCACGCGTTCGAGGCCATTGGCGTCCAGTGCCGCGCCGACCGGATTCCACGGCGAGGGCAGGAAGAACAGGTTCGGTGCCTGCGCCAGCGCGGCTTCCAGCCCCGGCACATCGAAATCCAGCGCCGAGGTCATCGGCACCTTCGAGACCGTGGCGCCCACCGCCAGCGGCTCGATCTCATGCAGGCCGAAGCTCGGCCCCACGGTCAGCGCCGCCGCGCCCTCCGCAAGGAAGGCCCGCGAGGCCGCTGCGATCATCTCCTCCGAACCGTTGCCAATGACGATCACGGCCGGATCCACGCCCAGGCTGGCAGCCAGCGCCGCGCGCAACAGCTCGCAGCCAGGATCCGAGTAGCGCGAGAAATCGACGTTCTGCTCGGTCAGGGCGCGCAGCACTGCCGGCGAGCAGCCATGCGGATTCTCGTTGCTGCCCAGCCGCGCCACGAACTCACGGCCACTGGCCGTGCGCGCCGCGGCGACGGTGAGCCCGGCGTTGTACTTGGGCAGTGCCTCGACATTCGGGTTGAAGAACAACTCCGCCTCGGACCGGCCCGATTTGACCACTGACACCATCGGATCACTCCCGTCACCCATACTCGATTTCCTCACCCTGCCACAGCCGTCACAGGCTGCTGCGGGTACTGCTGTTCTGTTTCCATGGCGATCAGGCGGCCCAGACGGCGCCGGAACTGCATGGGCCCGCGATCTATCATCATGGCCACTCCGGGATACGGCGCGTCGCCCATGCCGCGGTGCACGGCCTCCAGAATGACACGGTCTTCCTCGAAGGCGGCGCGCACGGCCACCGACATGGCCTCCGACACCTGCTCGTCGCCAGGCGCGAAATTGCGCATCTGGAACCAGTAGTAGCGGGTGCGATCGGCATCGACCGGGGTCATGAAGTTGTAGCTGTCCATCACGAAGGTCTCGGCGGGCAGGGGCTGCCCTTCACCGCCGCTGCCGGCAGGTGCCAGCACGGCCTTGATCAGTGCCAGCGCCGGAAAGCGCACCTCGTAATGTTGTTTGCGGTCACAACGACCGGCGAACTTCACGAAGGGCGCGTAGAACGGCGCCACTTCCGAATCCATCATCCAGCGGCTCACCGTGAGTCCGTCGTCGGCCGCAGCCACTTCCATCGGAGTGGCTTCGCAGGCAGCGCTGGCGAAGGAACTGCGGTGCACCCAGGCCACATGCGAGGGATCCAGCAGGTTGTCGGTGATGTGCAGATAGTTGCAGCGCACCTCCATGCTGCCGCCGCGGTTGCAGCCCCAGGCCGGGTCGCCCCAGTGCTGCACCGGGAAGATGCTGGCTGGATCGGCCAGCTCCGCAGCCCCCATCCACACCCACAGCAGGCCGTAGCGCGCCTCGATCGGGTAGGCCCGCACCTGGGCGCGCTCGGGCAGGTGGTCTGAACAAGGCGCCCGCGTGCAGGCACCCTGATGGTTGAAGGTCAGGCCGTGGTAGCCGCACTCCAGTTCGCCCGCCTGCACACGGCCCATCGACAACGGCAGGCGGCGGTGCGGACACTGGTCGGCCAAGGCGGCGGCCTGGCCATCCGCGCGCCGGAACAGCACCAGATTCTCGCCGGCAATCGTGGTCGCCAGGGGCCCATCACGCAACTCGTGATCCCATGCCGCCACGTACCAAGCATTCTTGAGAAACATACGGATATTCCTGCCTCGCCGACATTGTCAGGGGCAGGAGGTCGGTAATCATACGGAGGCCGCATTGCGCAGTGTTTAGAAAAACTAAGCATGCTCCGGCGGCCTGCCGCAACCCTTCCCAGGGCCTCAGAACGCCTGGTCGAAGGCCACTTCCCCCTGCACGGCTACCTGGTAGGAAGAAACCCGCCGCTCGAAGAAGTTGGTCAGTTCCTGCACATCCTGCAGTTCCATGAAATGGAACGGATTGCCCGCGCCATACATAGGCGCAAGCTGCAGCATGACCAGGCGCTGGTCAGCGACGTATTCCAGATACTGGCGCATTTCGGCGCGGGTCATGCCGACAACGCCGCCGGAAAGCACGTCGTCGGCGAACAGGGATTCGCAGTCCACCGCGGCGGCAATCATCTCGCGCACATTTGCCGCCCACTCTGCATCGAACAGCTCCGGCTGCTCGTCCCGCACCGTGCGCAGCACTTCGAAGGCAAAGGACATGTGCGCGCTCTCATCGCGGAACACCCAGTTGGTGCCCGCCGCCAGCCCCGGCAGCAGGCCGCGCGAGCGCAGGAAGTACACATAGGCAAAGGCGCCGAAGAAGAACAGGCCTTCGATGCAGGCCGCGAAGGCCGTCAGGTTCAGCACGAAGCGGCGCTTGTCGGCCGCAGTCGCGAGGCTCTGCACGGCATACACCTCATCGGTCCAGCGCTGGCAGAACTGCGCCTTGGCGCGGATCGAGGCAATGTTCTCCACCGCGGCGAAGGCCTGCGCGCGCCGCTCCTGGTCGGGCACATAGTTGTCGAGCAGGGTCAGGTAGAACTGGATGTGCAGAGCCTCCTCGTACAGCTGGCGCGACAGGTACATGCGCGCCTCGGGCGCGTTGATGTGCCGGTACAGGCTGATCACCAGGTTGTTGGCGACGATGGTGTCGCCCGTGGCGAAGAAGGCCACCAGGCGCTCGATCAGGTGCCGCTCCGCGGGCGTCATGCGCTGGCGCAGATGCCCGAGATCGATCTGGAAATCGATTTCCTCCACCGTCCAGGTGTTCCTGATCGCACCGCGATACATTTCATAGAAGCGCGGATAGCGCATGGGCCGCAGCGTCAGGTCGAATCCCGGGTCGAGCAGATTCATCCGGCGCGCGCTCACTGGCAGGCCTCGCAGCCCTGCGGATTCTCGAGTGAGCAGACCACGGCGGCCTCGTCGCGGCTTGCTTCCGCATTGCCTGCCACGTGGGAGACGGTGGTCTTGGCGATGCTGGTGGCCGGGCGCGAGCGCAGGTAATAAGTGGTCTTGAGCCCGCGCTTCCAGGCATGCATGTACATGCTCGACATCGCCCCGATATTGGGGTTGGCCATGAACAGGTTCAGCGACTGGCTCTGGTCGATGTAGGCGCCGCGCCCGGCGGCCAGCTCGATCAGCGCCCGCATCGGCAACTCCCACGCCGTGCGGTAGATATGCCGCAGTTCCTGCGGCAATTCCTCCATGCCCTGCACTGATCCATCCGCCATCTTCAGGGCGTCGCGGATGTGCGGTGTCCACAGCCCCAGTTGCTTCAGCTCCTCCACCAGGTAGCGGTTGACCTGCAGGAAGTCGCCCGACAGCGTCTCGCGCTTGAACAGGTTCGACACCTGAGGCTCGATGCACTCGTAACAGCCGGCAATGGAGGCGATGGTGGCGGTGGGCGCTATGGCCACCAGCAGGCTGTTGCGCAGGCCGTGCGACTGGATTTCCAGCCGCAGCGCCTCCCAGTCAAGGCCATCTGCAGGCCTTACTCCCCAGTGATCGAACTGCAGCTCCCCCGCTGCCGCGCGCGTCAGCGGGAAGGTGTCGTGCGCGCCGTGCTGCTTGGCCAGCTCCAGCGAAGTGCGCAGCGCGTGGAAATACACGGTGGCCTGGATCTCCGTCGACAGCGCCAACGCCGCTTCGCTGTCGAAGGGCAGGCGCAGCCTGAAGAACACATCCTGCAATCCCATCAGGCCGAGCCCCACGGGGCGCCAGCGCATGTTGGAGGCGCGCGCGGTGCCGATGGGGTAGTAGTTCAGATCGATGACGCGGTCGAGCTGCCGCACCGCCAGCTCCACCGTGTGCGCCAGCTGCTCGAAGTCCACGCCGCCGGCGCCGATGTGACGCGCCAGGTTGATCGAACCCAGGTTGCACACAGCCGTCTCGCCATCGTGCGTGACTTCCAGGATCTCGGTGCACAGGTTCGACAGGTGCACAGTCTGGCCGGACTTGCCCGTCTGGTTGCAGGCGCGGTTGGATTTATCCTTGAAAGTCATCCAGCCATTGCCGGTCTGCGCCAGCACCCGCATCATGCGCGCGTAAAGTTCGCGCGCCGGCAGCGTGCGCCGCGCAAGTCCGGTGGCCTCGGCCTGCACATAGGCGGCATCAAAGGCCTCGCCGAACAGGTCCGGCAGGTGCGGCACATCCTTCGGATCGAACAGCGACCAGGGGCCGTGTTCCTCCACGCGCCGCATGAACAGGTCCGGAATCCAGTTGGCAAGATTCAGGTGATGCGTGCGGCGCCCCTCGTCACCGGTGCCGTCGCGAAGTTCGAGAAAGCTCTCGATATCCGCATGCCACGGCTCCAGGTACACGCAGGCCGCACCCTTGCGCTTGCCGCCCTGGTTCACGGCGGCCACAGATGAATCCAGTGTCTTCAGCCATGGCACGATGCCGTTCGACAACCCGTTGGTGGAGCGGATGAGCGAGCCTTCGGCGCGCACGCGGTGCCAGGCGATGCCGATGCCGCCGGAGAATTTCGACAGCTGCGCCACATCCTTGTAGCGGTCGTAGATGGAATCGAGGGAATCCTGCGGCGAATCCAGCAGGAAGCAGCTGGAGAGCTGTTCATGCCGGGTGCCGGAATTGAACAGCGTCGGCGAGCTGGGCACGTAGTCGAGCGACGACATGGCCGTGTACAGGTCGAGCGCGTCCTGCACATTGGTGGACAGCGCCACCGCGATGCGCAGCCAGAAATACTGCGGCGTCTCGACCACCTGTCGGCGCGTGGGATGCTTCAGCAGGTAGCGGTCATACAGGGTGCGCAGCCCGAAATATTCCAGCCGCTGCGTGCGGGTGGTGTCGATGGCCGCGTTCAGCTTGCGCGCATGCGCCTCCACGAAGGCCAGCACGCGCTCGTTGATCAGCCCGACATCAAAACCCATGCGGATGGACTGCGAGAAGGAGTGGATGCCCTGGCCCTGCACTTCCTTGTCGATGTAATTGCCCAGCAGCCGGGCAGCGGCCTGCGAGTATTCCGGCTCCTCGGCGATGAACGACGCAGCGGTGCGGATCGACAGCTCGTCCAGCTCGCGGGTGGTCGCGCCATCATAAAGACCCGCAATGGTCTTCAGCGCCACGCGCATGGCATCCACTTCGCCGAGACCTTCGCAGCAGCGGCCCACCGCGCGCACGATCTTGTTCACATCCACCGGCTCGCGCTCGCCGCTGCGCTTGGTCACGGCCATGGCCGTGCGTGCGGCATGCGGGGCGGTGAGGCGGAAATCATTCTGGACTGGCACGGCGGCCCGCTGCGCGCCCGGCACTGTTGTTTCGACTTGCATTGGTTAAGACCCTTCCCTCGACACGGGACTGGCCATGGCAGGCACACAGCTGGCGATCCGGCGCACGGATCGCACATCCGCGGACGGAACGACGCCGGCCCCTCCCACGGGAGCCCGACAGAATGCATCCGCACGGGTTCACGGCCCGTGCGGACGGCTGCGGCAGGTCTTCGGACTCCCGGGCACTGGACCGGCTTTCGCCGACCGACCTACTAAGACGCACTTCCCGGAAAACCTTGGGCTTCCCAGTGTTTATCGCGCCGTTCGTTCCCGATCACCGCTGCGGGGCAGTTCCGGATTTCCTCCTGTGGAGGGCACCGGATTCCCTATTAAGCCAGCCCCGAAACACAAAAGCTTGGGGCAAGCGCCGCTGGCACATACAAGATATTGCGAACCCGGAACCCGGTCAAGGCGAAACTCAGGCCAGCTTGCGCAGCGCTTCCAGCAGCCGCGCCATCTCCAGCGGCGTGGTGAACACCTGGGGCGTGGCGCGGATGCAGGCACCACTGGCAAGCCCGTCGCGCACCACCGTGAAGATGCCGAACTCCTTCTCGAGACGCAGCTGCAGTTGCCGCAGTGCCGGCACGCTGGTCTCGCCGCGGCGGCGAAAACCGCCCATACCCGAACGCGAAGCCTCATCCGTGCCGCCAAGCACCTCGATATGCCGCAGCTGCGCGGCGGGCTCGCTCCACAGGGAACGCAGGTAGCGCAGCCGCAGTTCCTTGGCGACGCCGCCCACACGCTGATGAAAGTCGAACGCAGGCGCAACCGACAGCATCGCGGCGAAGTTGACCGTGCCCATGTGCACACGCGCGGCAATGCGCGTGTTGTCGACATCGGTCTCCCCAGGGCAAGGCGCCACCTTGGCGAGCGTGCCACGGCGCATGTACAGCGCGCCCACGCCCAGCGGCGCGCCGATCCACTTGTGCAGGTTGAACACCGCCCAGTCGACGCCCAGTTGCGGCATGGTGTAATCCAGCAGGCCCCAGGACTGCGCGCAGTCACAGATCACGTCGATGCCGCGCCCGCGTGCCGCCGCGGCGATCGCGCGCACCGGCAGCGTGAGTCCGTGCTGGTTGCTGGTATGGGTCAGCAGCATCAGCTTCAGGTCCGGATTGGCGTCCATCGCAGCCACGTACCGCGCCAGCAGCGTTGCGCCGTCGGCACGCGCCGGCAGATCCAGACGTATGGCGCGCACCCCCTGGCTGTCCTGCAGCCACTGCATGGCCGATTTGAACTCGGGATAATCGACGTCGGCATACAGCACCGCACTGCCGGGCACGTAACCGCGGTACTGGCGCACCAAGTTCTGCAGGGCCTCGGTGGCATTGCGCGTGAGAGCGATCTCATCCGGCGCCACGCCCAGCACCTGCGCCACCTGCGCTTCCACGCGCTGCATGTCGGCCGGGTAATCACGCCGCGCGTACACGGACAGGTCGCGGTTGATGCGGCGGGTGGCCTCCAGGTAATAGTCCTGCACCGGCAAAGCCATCTTGCCCCAGTAGCCATGCTCCAGATTCAGCAGCTCGGTGGAGGATTCGTAGAACGTGGCTACCGCCGACCAGTAGGGCTCGTCGCGCGCCAGTGCGAGTCCGTCCACGCCCGGCCGCGGCGCGGGCGGCGCCTGGGCCGCGACCTGAGCCATGCCGCCCGCACCAAGCAGCGCGCCCGCTGACAGCAGATCTCGGCGTGACAGGGGCATGGCGCTCTCCAGTAGGGGTTGGCCGATCTTAGCCTGCGCGGGCGCAGCGACGCGGCGCGACCCAGGCATGGTGCGGCGTCGCCGATTCGAGGCACTTACGCCGCGCAGCGGCCTCAGGCCATACTGTGCCGTGATGTCCCGCCGACGCCTGCACCTGCTGGTTACGCTGCTGCTGCCATTCATGGCGCTGCGGGCGTTCCTGCCCGTCGGGTACATGGTGGCCGCGCCTGCGGCGGGCGCGGGCCAATGGGGACTGGTGATGTGCAGCGAGGGTTTGTTCCCCGTCACGGACCATGCCGCTGGCGCTGCCGCATCCGGCCACCAGCAACCCGGCGACGCCGACCACTCCGATCACTGCCCCTTCGCCTCCGCTGCCGCCCCCGTCATTCCGGTGGCGGCGACATGGTCGGTGCTCGTAGCCAGCTTCACCCTGCATTTCATCAGCGCCGCGCGGGACCAGCTGCCGCCCGCCACGGGCCCGCCGCGCCAGTCGCCCGCCCGCGCGCCTCCCGCTCTCCACGCGTAAGTCCGGCCGCGCGCCCTGGCGCGCATTGCCCGCGCTGCGGGCCGTCCGCAAGGTGGAGAGTTTCGTGAAGCAGATTTGTATCGCTGCGACCCCGGTCGCCGCACGCCCTTTGTCGCCTGCAGCTGGCCGCTGGCTGGCATTGGTCTGGCTGTGTTCCCTGTGCGGCGCTGTGCTGGCAGCGCCGGGTGATGTGCAGGCCATCGCGGACGCGATGCATGCCGAATTCGACGCGCCGTCCCTACCGCTGCTGGTGAACCCGGTGAATGTGCTGGACGGCTTCGCCCTCGCCGGCTGGTCGCAGGCGCACACCGGAGGCCGCGCGCTGCTGCGGCAACAGCACGCGGCGTGGCAGGTGGTGCTGTGTGGTGGCGATGCGCTGCTGCAACCGCAGGTACTCACTGCTGCCGGCATGGCTCCCGCCGCCGCCACCCGCCTGCTCGCCCTGGTGCGCGGTGCCGAAGCACAGTTGCCCGCCGCCGGCCGGGCGCGCTTCAGCAGCTTTGCCGGCCTGGTCGCCGTGGCGCACGCTGCGCCTGCGCCCGAGCCGCAGCCTGCGGGGGTTGCGGCGGGCTCCATCTCCCTGGCTGCTGCATGGACGCGCGCCACATTGCCCGGCAGTTCGATGGCGGCCGTGTATCTGACCATCGCGAACCGCGGCAAGGCGGCGGATGAACTGGTCTCGGCCACCAGTCCGGTCGCGACGGGCGTGGAGCTGCACCGCAGCAGCATCGACAACGGCATGGCGCGCATGCGAGCGGCTGGCGCGGTGGCGATTGCAGCAGGACAGACGGTCAATATTGAACCCGGCGGCCTGCACTACATGCTCACGGGTCTGGCGCAGCCGCTGGTTGCAGGCGCCCGGGTGCCGCTGACGCTGCAGTTCCGCAACGCCGGCGCGCTCACTGTTCAGGTCCAGGTGGTCGCGGTAACCGCCACCGGCCCTGACACCGCGGCCCCGCATCACCATGGCGGCAACCCATGAGCGCCGCAGCCCTGTATCGGACCTTGTGGCGCTGGCATTTCTACGCCGGCCTGTTCGTCATTCCTTTCGTGCTGCTGCTGGCGTTGAGCGGCACTGTCTTCCTGTTCAAGCCGCAGGTGGATCGCTGGGAGGAGCGTGCCTTCCAGAACCTGCCGCTGGCGGGCACAGTCGCGCCAGGCCTGCAGGTGCAGGCGGCGCTGGATGCATTCCCGGGCGCGCGCATGCACAGCTTCCGGTTGGCCGCCCGCGACGGCGATGCATCCATGGTGCATCTGGCGCTGGCGGACGGCCGCATGCGCGACGTGTTCGTTGCGCCGCGCGGCGAAGTGCTGGGCAGCCTGGATCCGGAGACGCGCCTGATCGCCGTGATGCGCAAAGTGCACGGCCAGCTGCTGCTGGGCCCGCGGGGCAGCTGGCTGGTGGAACTGGCCGCCAGCTGGGCCATCGTGATGATCATCAGCGGCGTTTACCTGTGGTGGCCGCGCGGGCGCGGACTTGCCGGCGTGCTGTGGCCGCGCCGCCGTACGCTGTTGCGCGACCTGCATGCGGTCACCGGGTTCTGGGTTGCGGGCTTCACGCTGGTGCTGCTGCTAACGGGCCTGCCCTGGGCAGACGTGTGGGGGCGCTCCTTCCAGGCCGTGCGCACGCGGATGGGCTGGGTGCAGGGCACCTCCGACTGGACGGTGGGCGGGCAAACCTCGGGCGGGCATGCCGCGCACGAGCACAGCGCGATGCACACGCTGCCCGACGCGCCCCCCGACTTGCTGCAGCTGGATCGCATCGTGGTGCGCGCAGCCTCCGAGCACCTGCCGGCACCGGTGGTTGTCGTACCGCCCGGCGCGCCGCAGGCCTTCGGCGCGATGGCGCTGGCCAGCTGGACGGTCCGTTCTGACACGCAGATCCGCCCGCAGGGCGTCACGATCAACTTCGACGGCCAGGCGCGCGAGATCTCGCGCAGTGTCTTCACGGACAAGCATCCCCTGGACCAGGTGGTCGGCTATGGCACGGCATGGCACGAGGGCCAGCTGTTCGGCGCCATCAACCAGGCCATCGGCGTGCTCACTGCGGCGGCACTGGTCACGCTGAGCATCAGCGGCTTCCTGATGTGGCGGCGCCGCAGGCCTGCTGGTGCACTGGGCGCGCCGGCACTGCCTGCGGATCAGCGCAAACCCGCGGCAGTGGCGCTCATCGTGCTGCTGCTGGCGCTGCTGCTGCCGCTGCTGGCGGCCTCATTGTTGCTGCTGTGTCTCACCGACCAGATGCTGCCGCGGGTGAGCCCGCGAGCGGCCCACTGGCTGGGCATGCAGCCGCGGAGCCGCGCATGAGCAGCCCCGCAACGCTTTTTCATGGGCTGGCAGTGGCGCTGGCCATTGCCACTGGACGCGCCGCCGAGCCCAGCCCTGAAGGCACGCTCGATCGGGTGGTGGTCTCGGCCGATCGCCTTGGCCCGGATAGCGAAGCCGAGGCGGCGCTTACGCCCGGGTCCGTAACACTGCTCGATGGCGACACCCTGCACGAGCGCCACGTCACGCAGCTCGCCGAGCTGCTGCGCTATGTCCCTGGCATGTGGGCCGAGAGCTTCACTGGCGCGGACGAGGTTTTCTATTCCAGCCGCGGCTCGAATCTCGACGCCACCGACTACGACAAGAACGGCATCAAGTTCCTGCAGGACGGCCTGCCAGTCACTGCGGCTGACGGCAACAACCACAATCGCGCCGTGGATCCGCTCACCGCGCGCCATGCCGTGGTGGCGCATGGTGCCAACGCGCTGGCCTATGGCGCCAGCACGCTGGGCGGCGCCATCGATTTCACCTCCGTCACCGCCAGGACCACTGCACCCTTCAGTGCGGCGCTGTCGGCCGGCAGTTTCGGTGATCGCGGTGGCCGCGCCACGCTCGGCGGCGTTGCCGGGGACGTTGATGGCCTGCTGACACTGGAAACACAGCAGCGCGACGGCTACCGGGACCACAGCGCACAGGACCGCAAAGGGGTTTACGGCAACTTCGGCTGGCAGGGTCCAGACCGCTTGTCGATGCGCGTGTACGCGACGTACACCGATTACTCGCTGCAGTTGCCCGGCGAGCTGTCACCCGCGCAGGTGGCAAGCGACCCGGAACAGGCCCGCGCCGATGCCCTGCACGGCGATTACAGCAAGCAGGTCAGGACCTGGCGGCTGGCAGCGAAGACCAGCATCGCGCAGGTGGCGGGTGGCTCGCTGGAGCTGGGTGCCTCCTTCGAGCACCAGTCGCTCTACCACCCCATCGTCGATTCGCCCTTCTTCAGCCTGCTCATCGACACCGCTCACGAGGACGCCGGCGCCATGCTGCGCTTCCGTCGCGAAGCCGGTTCCCACGAGGTGCTGCTGGGCGCGAACTACGGGAAGTCCGCCACCGAAGGCGGCAATTATCAGAACCTCGGCGGCGAACGTGGCGCCTACCTGTTCCCCACGGATAACCACGCCACGAGCCTTGAGCTGTTTGCGCTGGATCGCTGGCATGCCGCGCCAGCCTGGACATTGGTGTACGGCACCCAGTTCGTGGTGGCGGAGCGGGACGTGGGTGGCTTCAAGGCCCGCTACGATTCGTTCAATCCGCGCGTTGGTCTCATCTACAGACTGGGTGATGGACCCGAGTGGTTCGCAAGCGTCAGCCGCATCTACGAAGCCCCCACCAACTTTGTCCTGGAAGACCAGGCGAGCGGCGGCAGCAATCCGCTGGACGCCATGCACGGTGTCGTGCTGGAGACCGGCCTGCGGGGCAGCGGCAGGCATGGCGCCTCGCAATGGACCTGGGATGTGACGGCCTACTACACCGCCCTGCGCAACGAGATCCTGTCCGTTGATTCCGCTGCTGCGCCGGGCACGAGTCTCGCCGCCAACATCGACAAGACCACACATGCGGGCATCGAGACATTGTTCACCGCCAGCTTTCTTGCCGGCGGCCGCGGCCTCCGCATCGAGCCCCGGCTCAGTGCGACCTTCAACGCCTTCTCGTTCAACTCCGACGCGCGTTACGGCAACAACCGCCTGCCCTCGGCGCCGCGCTACTTCGCGCGCGGCGAGCTGCTGCTGCGCGCGCCGCGGGGTGTGTATGCCGGACCGACTTTCGATGTAGTCGGGGCGCGCTATGCGGATTTCGCCAACAGTTACCGTTCCGGAGCGTACAGCCTGCTGGGCGCGCGCGCCGGCCTTGCTGCCGGCGGCTGGGATGTGTACGTCGAAGGACGCAACCTGCTCGACAAGGCCTACATCGGTGCCGTCACCGTCAAGGACCGGGCCACGCCCACCTCGCGGATGCTCTACCCAGGCGCGCCGCGCGCGCTGTATGTCGGCGCGCGCTACGCCTTCTAGGTCAGTTGGCGTTGTTGAGAAAATCGTCGCGCAGGAAGAAGCCCTTGTAGCCATTGCGCCAGCCGTTGAATTCGCCCCAGGCATCGGCGTTGATATCGCCAGGCTTGCGATCCAGTCCGTGCGTATAGATGGGCCTGTCGCGGAAGGTCCACACATGCAGGGCGCCGGCAGCGCCGCGCTGCGCCTTCTTCCCGGTCTTCGGATCGACGAACATGGTCGCCCAGATCAGGCTGTCGGTCTTCGCATCCAGCGGCGCGAGTGCGTAGGGGAACATGGTCGCGCAACGCTGCGGATCCGACTTCCCGCACACCGCCAGACGATACGCCTGGGTTGATGCCGGGTGATCGCAGGACAGATTGTCGAGCGCATCGTCCACGCAACGATAGATATAGAGGGACTTGCCGTTCGCGTCTGCCAGGATCCGGCCCGCGCGTGTCTCCTGCAATGTGAAACCCGCAGGCACCGCCGGGTTCTTCTGCGTGTAGACATTGTGCCAGCCGGGAATGTCCTCTCCTTCCAGACTCGCCGGCCGGGCTTCCTTGATACGCGTATATACCGGCCGCCCGCGAAACACCCATTGCTTCTGGCCCGGCACCCGTTCGATCACATCCCAGTCGGCGCCGGGCCGCGCCATCTGCGCGGCCGCAACCGGGCGCCACTCACTCAGGCACTCGCCCCTGCATCGGGCTGTATTCGGCGCGTCGCCATCCCAGACATAGACGGAGAAGCCATCCTGATTCACCACCAGGCGCCCGGTGGCGACGGTCAGCACCTGGAACGCGGGAGGAACCTGCGGCTTCGGCCCGATGGCCTGCCTGCGCACCCCCGCATCGCCGTGCCCGCCGCGCACGGCACCATTGACCTGCCCTGGCCTGGTGTCGAGAGCGGATCTATAAACGGGAAATCCTTCGTAGGTCCACTGCTTGTGGCCATCAGCGCGCTGCACCAGGCCCCACTCACCGACCGGTGCGGCTCCTGCTGCTGCGAGCACCGGTGGCCACATCTGCGTGCAGGTAGGGCGCGTATCCAGATCGGGAAGCAGCAGGCCGCCGGGAAAAGGGCTCATCAAGCCGGTGTTCACCGTCTGCTTGACGTTTTCGCAGACCGGCGCGCCATTCCTGCGCTCCCCCGCCGGACCATTGCGCAGGCTGCCCAGCGGCCACTTGTACAGCGTCAGTCCACTGGCATCCACGAAGACGGGGCCATCCACGTCGGTGTGCTGCACGCCGAATCCCGCCGGCAGCGGTTCGTTGACGTAGTGCTCGAGATAGTCGACCGGCGGCCGGTACTTCCCGGTTTCGGCCAGCACGGGAGCGGCGAATCCAGCTGCGGCAACCAGCGCAGCTCGCAACACCGTGTGGACATGGACCATCGCGCAACTCCTTCCTGTTCCAGGGCCGACAGCCCTGGTCGAAAAGGATACCGGCATGCGCACTCCCGCACTTTATAGCGGAGCTAAAGAAGATCTCAGGAAAGGCCATGGCACCAGGGGGCCGCGAAGCATGTATATGCTGGGGAACGCATGAATCCGCCACGCCTGATTGACGCGAAGAGAACAGCATGAAGCCGTATACCCCGCTTGCACTGGCCGCGCTGAGCTTCGGTACTGCCCTGGTCGGCGATTCCGCTGCCGTGGCGAAGACAACCGCTTCGGCCGTACCGGGCCGTACGATCGGCTATGTCATGACCCACCGCAAATGGGCCGTCTACACCACGCCGGGCGCGAAGCAGGAATGCCCTGACGGCCTCAACGATGGGCAGCGCGAACAATTCAAGATCCTCTATCCCGACGATGGCACCCGCAGGACGATTGTCGACACCCAGTTGAAGTGGGAAGGCGAGACATGGCATCCCTCCCGCGGTGCCGAGCCTTACCCGTTTCAGGAGGTCCAGGGCAGCACCGGCACCGGACTGAACCTGGACGGCAGGATCGGGCCGGAGGATCTGACCAGCCCCGAGGGCGAGCAGGGAATCGACAATCAACTCTACCGCGCCATAGGCTGCCTGTCGGGTTACAACAACTCCCTGCCATACGTGGCGTTCTATGAAGAGGACGCGATGCGCCGCTTCACATTCAATGCGCTGCTCATCGAGATCACCGAGGTCGACGACCTGGTCAATGACAGCGAAGTGCTGGTGACGACCTACCGCGGAATGGACCGGCTGTTCACCGATGCCACCGGCAAGTTCGTAGCCGGCGGCACGCAGCGGGTGGATTCACGATGGGGAGGCGAATTCGTCCACACATTCAAGGGACGCATCAAGAATGGTGTCCTGGAGGCCGGCCCGGGCACCTTCCGCGCGCCGCTGAGCATCGCGTTCAATGACACGGGCGTTCATGAAATGACCGACGCGCGCTTCCGGCTCAAGCTCACGCCGCAATCCGCGGAAGGCTTCGTCGGCGGCTATACCCCGGTGTGGTCCTGGTACCTCCAGCTCAACAATGGATGGGCCACCCACCACCTGAACTATGGAAGGATCTCGGCACCATCACTGTGGCGGTCGCTGCTGCATCTGGCGGATGCCAATCCTGATGCCAGCGGCCAGAACACCAGCATCTCCGCCGCGCTGGATGTGAAATTCTCGCAGGTGTACATCATCCACCCCGGCGAGGTGAGGCCCATCCGGAACTAGCGCGCGCGCAATGGCCGGGCCGCGTACCGCGCCCCGGTCTTGAGAATCAGGCCGCGAGGTTAAGCGGGGTGGGCCGGCCGATCGCGTAGCCCTGCACGAAATCCACGCCTATGTTGCGGGCCGCATCCAGGCCCGCCGCATCCTCCACCTGCTCGGCGATCACCTTGAAGTTCAGCGACCGCGCCAGCTTGATGGTGGCCGCGACCATGGCCTGGCTGACGCTGTCGCGCGCCAGGTTCTGCATGAACGAGCCATCGATCTTCAGGTAATCCATCGGCAGGTTCTTCAGCGACGAGAAAGACCCCAGATGGCTGCCGAAATCATCCAGCGCGAACTGGCAGCCCATGCCCTGCAGCACACCGACGAAGCGCCGTGCCGCTTCCAGGTTGTTGGCCACCGCGCTCTCGCCAATCTCGAAGCACACCTGCGACGGCTCGACGCCGCTGCGGTCGAAGCAATCCACCACGAAATCCAGGAAGGGCTGGTCCGACAGCGTCTGGCCGGAGATGTTGATGGCGATGGAGCGATCGGCAGCCAGCGTGATGGCGCCGCGACCCAGCGCCGTGATCGCGGTCTGCACCACCCAGCGGTCGATCAACCCCATCAGGCGGTAGCGTTCAGCCGCACGCACCACGGCCGCAGGTGCCAGTTCATGTCCATCCTCATCCGCCAGGCGCACCAGCACTTCCATGGCCGGCCCGCCCGCATTGGCGCCATAGGCGGGCACGATGGGCTGCCAGAAGAGCCGGAAGCTGTTGCTCTTCAACGCCGTCTGCAACGTGCGCAGCCAGTGCAGCTCGCCGCTCTGGCGCGCCTGCACTTCCTCCCGCGCTGAATACACGGCCACCTTGCTGTCACCGAGCTTCTTGGCCACGTAGCAGGCGGAATCGGCGGCCTCGAGCGCTTCCTCGGCCGAACCGCTGTCACGCGCCAGCTCGACCAGGCCGATGGAGGCGCCAATAGTGTGGATCTGGTCGCGCCACACGAAACGGTGGCCCGCCACCGTGCGTGCAAGATCTTCGGCGATCTGGCGGCCACGATCGATGGGACAGCCCGGCAGCAGCAGCGCGAACTCGTCACCGCCCAGCCGCGCGACCGTATCGCTGTCACGCACCGCCTCGCGCATCAGCTTGGCGACTTCCCGCAGCAGGCTGTCGCCGGCCTGGTGGCCGCTGGTGTCGTTGACCAGCTTGAAGCGATCCAGGTCGACATAGCACAGCACATGCCGGGTCTCGCCGCGATGCGCAGCCTCGAGCGCCACGCGCAGCTGCTGCTCGAACTCGCGGCGGTTGATGAGACCGGTAAGGGCATCGTGCGCGGCCTGGTATGACATCTGCCGCGTGATGCCACGCAGCTCGGTCACGTCATGCAGCAGCACCACGGCGCCGGTGATCTCCTCGGCGGCGTTGTCGCGGCTGCGCAGCGGCGACGCCGTGAGTTCGATCGAGCGCTCCGCGCCCGCGCCGCGCGCCAGCAGAAAACCGCGGCGCCCGAGGCCCACGGTGGTGGTGCCGGCCAGCGCCAAGTCCACCGGGTCGCGCAGCAGCTTGCGGTCGGTCTCGTCCACCAGCGCGATGACTTCATCCACCGTCTGTCCGGCCAGCACGCGGCCTTCCACACCCAGCAGCGCCGCAGCCGCCGGATTGGCGTAATCGATGCGGCCACTGGCATCGGTGGTGAGCAGGGCCTCGCCGAGCGAATCCAGCGCCATGCGGGCGCGCGAGCGGCCACCGAGTTCGAACACACCCGTGGCGCCGGCCAGCGCCTGCGTAGTCATCGTTGGAATCACTTCGACACCCGTGACCAGCAATGCGCGACCGCTGGCGAAATCCACCGGGGCAGTGGCGATCTCCAGCCGCGTGAGCTGGCCCTGCATGCCGATGATGTCGATCTCGCAGCGGGATAGTTCGGCCGAATCATCGAAGCTGCGGCGCAGATGTCCGGCCACCAGATCGATCTGGTCGGGAGGCACAAGCTCGGTCAGCGCCCGGCCCATCACATCCATGCGATCGACGCCCAGCAGCTGGGCGAACTGCGGGTTGGCGTAGAGGATGACATCGCTGTGCAGCAGCACCACCTCATGTACCCGGTCACCGACCTGCGCGAACAGGCCGCCCGCGTCACCCTGGACCTGCCCCGGCCGCGCCGGCAACTCGAACAGGGCGGCGGCTGGCGCGGCATCCAGGGATGTCCGGGCACGGCGCAGCGCTGACAGCCACAGGACCAGGAAGACCAGCGCTGCGAAGGCGAAAAGCAGGGTTGAAAGCCCCATTACAGACATGAAACAGGCATATTTTTTTAAGGTCGAACGTGATCCTTGCCAAAGCAGGCACAATACCCCAGTCGCTGATCTGCGACGGTCTGGTTGTACATAAGGGTTGGCACAAGTTGCGGCCAGCGCTAGAGTAAATTGATCAGCTACCTGATATTCTTCACTCCGCAACCTTATGAACACCCCCCACACCCCCATGTCCCTGGCCCGGACGCAGATGACTTACCAGCAGGTTCGTGCCTGGTCGGTGCTGCCGCCGGAAGTACTGGAAATCTTCGAACGCCTGCCGCGGGAGGATTTCGTGCCGTCGGGCTGGCAGGGTGCGGCTTACGGTGATCTGGCCGTGCCGCTGGCAGACCACCAGCACATGCTCACCCCCACCGTGGTGGGTCGCATCCTGCAGGCGGTCACCGTGCAACACACCGATTCAGTTCTCGAGGTGGGCACCGGCTCCGGCTACCTCACCGCCTGCCTGGGGCTGCTCGCCCGGCAGGTGCACAGCCTGGAAATCCGCCCTGAGCTTGCGCGCCAGGCCCGCACGCACCTGCACGCCGCGGGCATCGGCAATGCCAGCGTTGAAGATGCGGATGTATTCCACTGGCAGCCGGTCGCGCCGGCATACGACGTCATCGTGGTCACCGGTTCACTGCCCGTGTACGACAACCGCTTCGAAGCATTGCTCGGACCCGGCGGCCGGCTGTTCGTGGTCAGCGGCGACGCACCCGTGATGGAAGCGCGCCTGATCCGCAAGGATGCAAAGCAGCTGCGCGACGTGCACAGCCTGTTCGAGACGGTGATCGACCCGCTTGATCACACCGCCGCTGTCGATCGCTTCGAGTTCTGAAGACCCTGCGGCTACACCCCAAGTTCGCACAACTAGAATCCAGGAAAGTCTCATGAAACGCGGAAAACTCTGGTCGGGTACGGGCGCCCTCGCCCTGCTGGTCGCGACGCTGCCGGCCAGCGGCGCCGACCTGCTGTCGGTGTACGACCAGGCGCTCGTGAATGACCCGATCATCCGCGAAGCCGAGGCCAACCGCCGCGCACAACGCGAGGCGCGTCCGCAGGCCATCGCCAACCTGCTGCCAGGTGCCAGCGCCAGTGCCGGCAAGAGCCGCTCGTGGAGCGATGGCACGGGTTTCCAGGAATTCACCTTTGCCGGTGATCCGCTGCCGACGCGCAGCGACACCAGCGGCAACAGCATCAGCACCAGCAAGACCTGGGGCCTGCAGCTGCGGCAGAGCCTGTTCTCATGGGGCGACTGGATCGCGCTGCGCACCGCCAACAGCCAGGTGGCGCAGGCAGAGTCCGATTACCTGGCGCAGCTGCAGGGCCTGGCGCAGCGCGTCGGCCAGCAGTATTTCGCGGTGCTGCAATCCCGGGACACCGTGGAAGCGCAGGAAGCCGCGCGCGATGCCATCTCGCGCCAGCTGGAGCAGTCCGAGCGGCGCTTCGAAGTGGGCCTGATCGCCATCACCGATGTGCAGGAGGCACGCGCGGAACGCGACAACGCCGCCGCGCAGGTGATCGCCGCCAAACGCGCGCTGGCCAGCGCGGAGGAGCAGCTGCGCGCCACCATCGGCGAGAAGCCGGTGTCGCTGAACGAGCCGTCGGAAGACATGCCGCTGCTGTCGCCCGATCCGGCCAGCGAGGAAGACTGGGTGCGCGTGTCGATGGAACAGAATGCCACGCTGATTTCGAGCCGCATTTCCGCGGACATCGCCCGCGACTCCGTGCGCAGTTCCTATGGCGGCTACCTGCCCAGCGTCGAACTGGTGGCGGGACGCAATTACTCGGACAGCGATGGCCGTCGCATCGCGACCAATGGCCAGGTCACCACCAGTGGCTCCGAGACCTACGGCAAGTCGCTGGCGCTGCAATTCAGCGTGAATCTGAACGGCCTGGGATACGGCACCTACTCGCGCACCAAGCAGAGCGAGTATCTGTGGATCGCCGCCAAGGAGCGCCTGGAGCGCACCTCGCGCAACACCGAGCGCGAAGCACGCGATGCTTATCTCGGCGTGAACAGCGAGATCGCGCGCGTGCAGGCGCTGAAGCAGGCGCTGGAATCCAGCCGCACGGCGCTGGCCGCCACGGAAGCCGGCTACGAAGTGGGCACGCGTACAGCCGTCGACGTACTCACCTCACGCCGCCTGCTGATCCAGGCCGAAACCAACTACTCGGCCGCGAAATATTCGTATCTCAACAACCTGATCCAGCTGCGCATGGCGGCCGGGGACCTCGACCGCAGCACGCTGGAAGAGATCAATCGCTGGCTGACGGTGCCGCAGCCGACCACGCCCTGATCAGTCCCGGGTCTGGTCGCGTTCCATCAGGGCCGCGACCAGGGCGCTGGCACGCGCGGCCGCACCCCGGTTGGCCACCGTCACCGCCGCGGCTTTCGCACCTACAGCGCGCGCCACGGCAGGATCCTCAAGCCACGTTGCCAGCGCCGCGGCCAGCGCCGCGGCGCCATCCACTTCGTGCAGCGCACCCGCGTTCCTTAGCGTGGCTGCCACCTCAGGCGCATTGAACTGATGCGGGCCACTGAGCACGGGGCGGCCCAGCAGTGCCGGCTCGAGCAGGTTGTGGCCGCCCACGGGCACCAGGCTGCCACCGACGAAGACGGCATCCGCAGCCGCATACCACGCGGGCAGCACTCCCATCTCATCGATGAGCACCACATCCACGGCGCCTGGCTGCGAGCCCGGAGTGGAGCTGCGCGCGAAGCCCGGATGCCGGCCGGCCAGCAGCCGTGCGACCTGATCGAAGCGCTCCGGCCGGCGCGGCGCGATGGCGAGCAGCGGCGGCTGGGGCTGGTGGCTCGTGGCGGCCAGCAGCAGCGCGTGGGCGGCGAGGCATTGCTCTTCTTCGCCTGCATGCGTGCTGCCCGCCACCCACAGGGCCCGCTGCCCTGCCCAATGCCTGCGCAGCTCATCGCCGCGCGCGACCACGGCATCCGGGATGGCGAGATCGAACTTCAGGTTGCCAGTCACGGACACCGCCACACCACCCAGCTGCGTGAAGCGTTCGCGATCGGCCTCGCTCTGCGCGCCGATGGCGCTGAAGGCGGCCACGGTGGCATGCATCAGGCGCGGCAGCCAGCGCAGGTAGCGCTGCAGTGATCGCGCCGACAGGCGTGCACTGACCAGCACCAGCGGCACATCGGCGTCGCGCGCGGCAGCGACCAGGTTCGGCCACAGCTCGCTCTCCACGAACACTCCGGCGCGTGGCCGCTGCGCCGCCATGAAACGCCGCGCCGCGCCGGGCAGATCCCATGGTGCGGCCCGCAGCGACACGGCAGGCAGATGCCCCCACAGTGCGCGCGCGCGCGCCAGACCTGTCGGTGTGCCGACCGTCACCAGCAGCGGCAGGTCAGCCGCGCTGAACAACCCCAGCAGCGGCACCAGCGCGCGCACTTCGCCCACCGAGGCCGCGTGGAACCACAGCGGGCGGTCGGCACGCGCCGGCAGCGCCACGCTGAGGCGGTGCCGCAGGTTGTCGCGGTAATCGCGATGACGCCAGCCGCGCCACAGCGTCCACAGCAGCGCGCCGGGCAACAGGCAATAAAGCAGCAGTGAATAGAGCCGGCGCGACATGCTGGCCGGCGCTTGCGCTACAGCCAGGAGGCCAGCAGGCACTGCCACTGGGTGTCATCGAAACGACGCTCGGCGCGGCCATCTTCCAGTGCATCCAGCGAGCGGCGCAGCCGCGCCAGGTTCGCGTCGCGCCACAGCCCGGCCTTGCTGCGGCGGCTGGCGCGGTCGAAATCGATCAGGAAGACTTCCTCATCGCCGCGCAGCAGGATGTTGTGCGCGTTGAGATCGGCATGGCACAGGCCGTAGTCGTGGAAGCGGCGGATGCAGCGTCCGATGGCAGCCCAGGTCGGCAGGCCCAGCTCGCCTGCGTCCAGCCGCTCGGCCAGCGTGGCAGTCTGGGGCAGGTATTCGGTGATGATGTCGGCGCGATACAGCGGGCCGGAGCGCTCGTAGCGCGCCGCCACGGGCCGCGGCACGGGCAGCCCCGCGTCATGCAGCAGCATGGTGAGCTTCAGTTCCGCCAGCGGGCGCGTGTGCGCCTCGCCCAGCCACAGGTAGCTGTCGTGGTTGATGCGTGACATCAGCCCGCCGCGGCAGTAATGGCGCAGCACGTACCCGCGCGCGGCATGCTCGAAGGCCAGCGTGGTGCCGCGCCCGGCATGCGTGCCGACCACCGCGCCAAGTGCATGCCAGTGCCGCGGCTCGAACCAGGGACTGTGGACTTCGGCTTCGGCAGCCGCATTGACGAACGCGGCACCCAGCCCCGCAGGGCTGCGCGTCGCGGTGCGCAGCAGCTTCAGCGGCGCAGCGTGAATTCGGCGCCGCAGTAGGGGCACTTGGCGCTGCCGGTCTGCTCGATCGGCAGGTACACGCGCGGATGCGAGTTCCAGAGGGTCATCTCGGGCATGGGGCAGGACAGCGGCAGGTCCGACTGCTCCACCTCGTAGGTCCTGGCGGCGTTGGCGGGCAACAGCGGGGCGATGTTCGACATGCGCGGGATTATACGGGCTCCGTCATCGTGGCGCGCCAGATGGCGGCCACCTTCTCCCGCTCGGCCGCAAATTGCGTTGCCGGCACCAACCCGGCCTGGCCTTCCAGCGAACGCCGGTGCGCCGCCAGGCGGTAGTGCTGGTAGGCGCCCACCAGCACGTCCACGGTCTCCTGCGGCACCAGCGCCGCGGAGGCCACGGATTCCAGCTGCCGGATGGTGTCGGGAAAAATCAGGATGGGTGGATACTGCGCCGCCCAGCGCAGCGCCCAGTACTGCGCCAGGAACTCGATATCGGCGATGCCGCCGCGATCCTGCTTGAGGTCGAACTGCCCCGGCTGCGCCGCCGACAGTTCGCGCCGCATGCGCTCGCGCATCTGCGCCACCTGCGTGCGCAGGTCATCGCGGCGCACGGCATGCTGCAGCACCTCGACCCGCACCGCCTCGATGCGCGCCATCAGCTGCGCATCACCGGCCACGGCGCGGGCATGCAGCAGGGCCTGATGCTCCCACGTCCACGCCTCCTCGAACTGGTAGCTGCGGAAGGCCTCGATGCTGGTCACCAGCATGCCGCCCTTGCCCGACGGGCGCAGTCGTACGTCGATCTCGTACAGCCGGCCGGCGGCGGAGTGCATGGACAGCAGATGGATGAGGCGCTGCGCGAAACGCAGGAAGAAGACCTGGTTGTCCACGGGCACCGCGGCGTCGGTCTCCTGTTGTTCACCGGCGCTGTCGTGCAGGAACACCAGATCAAGATCCGAGCTGTAGCCCAGCTCGTAGCCGCCGAACTTGCCGTAGCCCACCGCCGCAAGCCGCACCGCGCGCCGCGTGTCGCCCGCAGGCGTGCATTGCGGCGTGCCCAGCTGGGTGGTGATCTGCCGCCAGGCGAAGGCAATGGCCTGTTCCAGGATCAGCGTGGCGATGTCGGTGAGCCTGTCACTGACCCCCATCAAGGGCAGCCCACCCACGAGATCAGCCACAGCCACGCGGAACACTGCAGCCTGCTTGAAGCGTGCCAGCGCCTCCACTTCCCGCTCGACATCGTCGGCGGAAACCTCCACCAGCCGCAATCGCAGCTCGCCGGCCAGCACATCGCGACCTGGCAGTGAATCCGTCCAGCGCTCATCCAGCAGTTCATCCAGCAGCGCGGGACTGGCGGCCAGTTGTGCGGCAAGGAAATCGCCTTTGCTGCACAGCTCCACCAGCCGCGCGCGCGCGCGCCGGTTCTCCACCAGCAGGGAGAAATAGGCGGAGCGCTGGCCGATGGCTTCGAGCACGTTCCACAGCCGCCGCAGCGTTGCCGCGCCGCTGGCACAGGATTGCTCCACCAGCAGCAGTTCCAGCAGCGCCTTCAGGCGGCGCCGGCCCACATCATCGAGCCGTCGCAGGCGGCTGCTCTGGGTCAGTTCCACCAGCTGTTCCAGCAGCCCGCCCGCATCATCGGCCAGCCGGGCCAGTTGTTCCCGCAGCAGCGTGCGATCCAGGTCGGGTTCCCACAGCGGTGCCAGATCAAGCTCGCTGCCGGGCGGCCGGGCCCGGTCGGTGAGCAGCGCCGCGAAGTGGTGCGTCACCCGGGCGCGGTGCGCGGCGAGTTCCGCTTCAAGCAGCGCGTAGCTGGCGAAGCCCAGGCCCACGGCAATGCGTTCGCGCGTCAGCGCATCAGGCGGCAATTCGTGCACCTGGGCGTCATCCAGCATCTGCACCCGGTTCTCCAGCGCGCGCAGGAAGTCGTAGGCTGCGGTCAGCTCCCGCACCGCTGTCGCCGGCAGCAGCCGCGCCCCCGCCAGTCGCGGCAGTACGTCCAGCAGGGAGGGTTGGCGCAATGTGCCGTCCTGGCCGCCACGTACCAGCTGGAATGCCTGCACGATGAACTCGATCTCGCGAATGCCGCCAACGCCGAGCTTCAGGCTCGCAGCGCGGTCGCGACGCTGCACGTCGCGCGCAATCAGCGCCTTCATTTCGCGCAGCGCCTCGAACACGCCGAAGTCCAGGTAACGGCGGAACACGAACGGGCGCAGCACCTGCTCGCGCAGCAGGCCGAATTGCGCCGGCTCGGTGAGCGCGCGTGCCTTGACCCAGGCATAGCGCTCCCAGTCGCGCCCGTGGCTCAGCAGGTAGTCCTCGAAGAACGCGAGGCCCGCCACCAGCGGGCCGCTGTCGCCAAAGGGCCGCAGCCGCATGTCGACGCGGAACACGAAGCCATCCTCCGTGACCGCGTCGAGCAGGCGGATCAGCAGACGGCCCTGGCGCGCGTAGTACTCCTCGAGCTCCAGTGGCGCCGGGCCATCGCTTTGCCCGCCCTGCGTGAACAGGAACACCAGATCGACGTCGGAGGAGAAATTGAGTTCATTGCCGCCCAGCTTGCCCATGCCGACCACGATCAGCCCGCCGGCCGCAGCGGGCGGGCGGCCATGCCGTGGCGCCAGCAGCTGCGCGGCGCAGTGGGTGGCGGCGGCGATCGCGCACTGCGCGAAGCAGGAAGTCTCGCGCAGTGTGGCGTGCAGCGGCGCCATGCCAGCGATGTCACGCCAGGCCAGCCGCAGCATCTCGCGCTGGCGCAGCCGGCGCAGCGACCGCATGGCGGCAGCCTCATCGTGCACATCCAGCGCGGCGAGCAGCGCGGCATATTCACTGTCGCTGCGCGCCGTCACCAGCGAGCCGTCGCGCCACAGGCTCTCCAGCAATGCGTCATCGCGCAGCAGCGTGCGCAGCACGAAGTCACTGGCGGGCAGCACCCGCTGCGCCTGCGCATGCAGCTCCGGAGTGCTGTCGAGCAGCGCGGCGGTGCGCGGGGCCTGCTCGCGCAGCTGCGTGAAACGGGATTCGCTGAACTGCGCGAGCGGCCCGCTAGAGTTCAATCACGCCGCCGTCGACGAAGAGGTCCACGCCGGTGATGAAGCTGGCCTCGCTGGAGCTGAGGAACAGCACCGCGCGCGCGATCTCCTCCGGCTCGCCCATGCGTTTCATCGGCGTGTTCGCGATCATCATCTGGCGCAGCGCGTCGGCCGCCTGTTCATCCATGCCGGGGTTGCGATACAGGATGGGCGTCTCGGTCGGCCCAGGGCTCACCATGTTCACGCGGATGCCCTGCGCCACCAGTTCCACGGCAAAGATGCGCACCACGGCGCGCAAACCCGCCTTGGATGCGGCATATACGACATTCGCCGGGGCTGCCAGCTGGCTGCCGATGGAGCCGGTGAACACGATGGCACCGCCCCTGCCCATCAACGGCAGCACCTTCTGCGCGGCGAAGAAGCAGCCGCGCAGGTTCACGTTGTGCACCTGGTCCCACAGTTCGGGCGTCACCTGCCCGACGGGTGCGAAGCCGCCGACACCTGCATTCACGAACAGCACATCGACGCGGCCGTGCCGCTCCCGCACCTGCCGCACCACCTCGTCGTGCGCCACCAGGTCCGCGATGTCCGAGCGGATGGCGAGGGTGCCGGGACCGGTCTCGCCAGCCACGGCTGCCAGCGTGCGCGCGTCGCGGCCGGTGATGACCACCTGCGCGCCCTCGGCGGCATATGCCAGCGCCGCCGCCCTGCCGATACCGCTGTTGCCACCCAGCACCAGCGCCACCTTGCCCTCGAATCGCCTGCTCATTGCCGTACCTGCCAGGAACGTCGCCTAGAACATCGGAATGTGGTTGACCGGCTTCGCCGGGACCTCCATCAGCACGTCCCAGTGCTCGACGATGAGATCGCCCTCGATCCGGAATATGTCCACCACCGCAAGGCCCGGATCACCGGGATGGCGCACCACATGGGTGTGGCAGATTACATGGTCGCCGTCCACGAAGGCCCGCTTGATGTCGGTGGTCGCATCGGGGGATTGGCCCCGGATGAAGTCCAGGAACTGCTTGAGGGCATCCCGTCCGGGCGGGGCGAGCGAACTGTGCTGCAGGTAATGCGGCGAGATGTAGCGATCGACCTTGGAGGAATCAAACGGGATCAGCACCTCGCGGTACATCTCCAGGACCATGTCGAGCCTGCGCTGTTCTTCGATCGTGCGTGCCATCGCCCCTCCCGTTCACGATGGCCGATTCTAGCGCGGATCGCCCCGCCGAATTTCGAGACGCTGCGTCCAGTATGCGCGCAGGCAAAAAAAAGCCCCGTCGTGAGACGGGGCTAAAATATACCGTGGACACGGGGGGTCTTGTTCCACGACTATCGAGACGCAAACAGCGAAAACGCCGTTGATCTCGAAGCGGGACTATACACGACCCCCCTCGGGCCGTAATGACAAATTTGTTGCCTTTTGTTGGCTTTGATCACAACCCGACAAGTCGCGCGATACTGTCGTCAGCAGCCAACAGTCCGGGGCGCCCCAGCCGGGCGTGCTGCGTTGCAATGGCCTCGTCGTCCCGCCGCACGGCGTTGCGCAGGAAACCCAGCAGCGGCACCGCATCCGGCACCCGTGCGCGCGGCCCCACCAGCATGACGCGCGAAATCGGGTCCAGCCCCGGGCCGCAGGGAAGCACGCGGCCCGAACGCATATGGGAGGCAATCTCGATGTCGAAGAACATGCCTACGCCACGCCCTGCGAGCACCATCTGCAGCAACTGGTCCATTGATGCCGGCCGCGGGCTGACCACCTGCCGCGGTGCCAGGCCGCGGCGGGAGAACTGGTCCAGCGTCCACTGGGTGATGCGGTACTGCTCGCCCATCAGCAGGAACGGCAGGTCGTCCAGCAGGCGCTGGCCTTGCAACACGGGCCGCACCAGCGCAGGAGCGCCATACAGCGAACAGCTGATGCGCGAGATCACCTCGACGGATTCGCCACGGCCGCAATCCGGCAGCGCGCCGGTGTACAGCATCACGTCGGCCTCACCACGGTGGAAGGCTGCCTCCGCCTCGGAGCCCGACGTAAACGCCTCGATTTGCAGGTCTATATGGGGGTTGGCCTCGCGGAAGGCCGCAAGGCCCGGCGCCACGCAGCGTTCCATCAGCATCGGACCGATGAGCGCGCGCAATTGCAGTGGCGCAAGGCGCGTGGAGGTGAGCGCGTTCTGCGCCGCCACCAGTTCGCGGGCCCGCGACAGGAAATCCCGCCCCTCCAGCGACAGCTGCGCCGTGGCGCCGCGGTGCCGCTCGAAGAGCTGATACCCGAGGTATCGCTCCATCGACTTGATCTGCGAACTTACGGACGGCTGGCTGATGCCAAGCCGTTCGGCGGCACGGCGGAAATTGCCGTCCTCCGCGACCGCCACGAATACTTCGAGCTTGCGAAAGGTCAGAGCCATGTTGTTCCCCCTGTGTTCGCGGGTGCCCGGTACATAGCCGGGCCCGTCGAATCCGTTCTCCGAAGAATGGGCGAACACAAGCGGAGTAGCAATACACTGCCCGCGTCAATTATCAGCCCATAAGGATTACGATATCACTCCAGGCCGGCGCCAGCCAATCGCCCCGTAGCAGAAAAACGTCACAATCTGTAATTATATTAGTGTTAATTTAATATCATGGATACCCCGGAATCACCGCCTCGCGGCCGCGGCCGGCCGGCCGGCACCCGCAACCTGCAGCGGCGGCGCCTGCTCGCCAGTGCGTGTGACCTGCTGCTGGCGGTGGGCGCGGCCGATCTCACCCTCCAGCAGGTGGCGCGTGCGGCCGGCGTCACGCCGGCACTGGCGCATTACTACTTCCGCAACCGCGAGGGCCTGCTGGCCGCAGTCATCGCCGACCGGGTGGCCCACCACATCGAAGATCTGGTGGAGGCCGCGCGCATCCGGGCCGGCCAGCCAGTGGCCGCACTCACCTTCCTCATGCAGCGAACGACCTCGCTGCTGGCCACCGAGCCACTGCTGCGCCTTTGCCTCTGGCTGCCGGTGGAACCGGCGCGCGCACTGCGCGACACATTGCGCGCCACGTTGAGTGACCTGCTGATGCGGGCGCAGCGGGCCGGCCTGTTGCGCGCCGACCTGACGGCGCAATACCTGTGCGAATCGCTGCTGGGCCTGGTGTTGTTCCCCTTCCTGGAAGCGACGCGCGATGCGGACGCCGGCGGCGAACGCGTCGCCGCGCTGACCCTGCAGCACGTGGCGCTATTGCAGGATGGCATCGTGCGCGCTCAGAGGCCGCGCCAGGAATCCGCGGCGTACCCGAACAGCTCGAAGTCGCGCGCATAGAGCCGGTGCACGCGGGCGGCCAGTTCCGCCGTGTATACCGGCGCCTCTTCGCTCGGGCTCACGTTGCGGCGGGTGGTGAGGATGCGTTCGGCGATGTCACCGGTGAGGTCAAGCCGCCCGAAGATGCGTCGCATGCCGGCGGTGAACTCACCCTCCATCCGGAACCACTGCGTGTAGCGCAACTCCTGCATCAGCAGCACCTGATGCTGGTCGTCCCAGTGGTGGTCCCTGCTGCCTGATGGTTGCGACTCCACGTAGGCAAGGAAGGTGGTGAACGCAATTGCAGAGCCATGCTCGGCTCCAGGCAGGCCGGCGCGGCGCGCAAAACGCCGCAGCCGCGGCAGCTCCCGTCGCCGGATGCTGCGCGAATAACCCTGTTCATGGCCGTAGGCAAACTTGTTCTGCCAGGCCGAGCGCAGCCGCGCATAGGGATTGCGGACGAAGCAGAAGAATTCATATTCAGCGGGAAAACGGAAGGCGTGGGCATAGTCGCGCAGCGGCGCGAACTGGAACTCGCGCGCCTTCTTGAACAGCCGGTAGCGTCCCTCGGAGGGATCCGTCACACCATGCAGCTCGCGCATGCCTGCGGTAAGCGCCTGTCGAAAACTCTTCGTGCCCACCTTGGGATTGAGCACGACCACGGTGCGGCGCGCGCGGTTCACATAAGTCTTGAAAGGGCTGAAATGCCGTTGCCGCAGCACGCGCCAGAACCCGGGCCACCCGGGCGCAGCTGCGGAATGTGGGATGTCCGTTCTCATGACGCAGGCATCCTACCGTAGCGCCGTGCGCCAGTTGGTTGCTCCGTGGGCGGGGACCGGGTACATAACAGGCAGTCTGCAAGGGAGTTATGCAAATGGGTTTCCTCGTCGTCCTCATCCTGGTCGCGCTGCTGGTGTTCTGGGGCATCGGCATCTACAACCGCCTGGTCACGGCACGCAACGGCTTCGGCAACGCGTTCGCGCAGATCGACGTGCAGCTCACGCGTCGCTACGACCTGATCCCAAACCTGGTGGAGACCGCCAGGGCCTACCTCAAGCACGAACGCGAAACACTGGAGGCAGTGATCAGCGCGCGCAACAGTGCAGTGGCCGGGCTGAAGGCCGCGGCCGCCGACCCCGGCAGCGCTGCGGCCGTGGCGCAGCTGGCCGGCGCCGATGCGGGGCTGAGTGGCGCGCTGGGCCGCTTGTTCGCCGTGGCCGAGGCGTATCCCGACCTCAAGGCCAACGCCAACATGATGCAGCTCTCCGAGGAGCTGACTTCGACGGAGAACCGGGTGGCGTTCGCGCGGCAGGCCTTCAACGATGCCGTCATGGGCTACAACAACGCCCGCGAGATGTTCCCGAATTCGATCATCGCCGGCGCGTTCAACTTCGAACTCGCAAAGATGCTCGACGCACCGGCACCGGAAAAGCGCGAACCACCAAAAGTCGCTTTCACCTGACCTGC